>DATBHG010000124.1:0-28942 GCA_036557665.1 Xanthobacteraceae bacterium
ATCAGGGTTAGTCTGAGCGGCGACGATGATCGTCTTGAACTCATCAACCGAAAGTCCTTGATCGGTCACTGCCTTCTCGGCTGCCTTGTTGGCTTCCTCGGCAATGCCTTTCAGCTTTTCTCGATACTCCTGCTGGACCCGGTCTACGGCAACCATGGCCGTCGCTGCGGCGTCGAGCTTCTGGTCCGGTATATCCGCGACTACAGGTGCCTGGATTCCAGGCACTTGGGCCTGGGCGTTGGCTGCAGGAGCGGTACAAAGCTGATATCCGCCGACTACCACCGCGGCCGCCATGAGGGACCGTGTCAACGACCTGATCGGCATTTCATTCTCCTCTTGCATTTCCTCCTTTGGGGCAAGTCTGCATCCGAGCCATGGTTCCTGCGGGCTCCCGGTCGCGCAGCTCGCGCCCAACGGCAAGGCTCCGATGTCTGGAAGAGCACATTGAAACTCGCAGCAACTTGTGCGTTCCAGCCTCGTGAACATTTTCCCATCAGGCCGCCGCTGCAATGGGCCAATGCCATGCATTGCGGAAATGCTCGCGGCGACGTCGTCGGGTCGCGATCACTTCGCCAACTGATGCAGCGCACCTGCCTCATGATTGATTTGCCGGTGCCTGCTTGGAGTGAGGCCTGAGCCCAATGAAAGAGAACGAGATCATTTGCTGATCCCGGTCTCTCCAAGTAGCTGCGCTCATGGACGTTTCAGGAACCTCAGATAGAACGCCCAGAATACCAGGACGATCCCGACATTCACCATCAGCCGCTCCCAGAACCGATTCCTGAAGAACAGGACGTCCACGCCGACCACGACGGCTACCAGCGCAAGCACGTAGAGCACCACAGCTGTCTGCCTTCCCATCGTTCCTTTCTACCATGTGGAGCCTGAACGGCGCGAGTTTCGCGGCGGCGATGTGTCGAATGTTGGTCGGCCCGCCATAGCTGATATAGCGCAAACATCGGCCGAGATGCCCGCTGAAATGAAAATTCGGCCAGATCAGCTTAAACGTCGCTGTCTGCCACGATCCGCGGTGCGATCACCTCGTCGGCGCGGGTAAGCAGCAAGGGCGCGAAGGTTGCCGAGCGCCTTGGCGGACTTGAGGCTGGATCACCAACTCGAACCCGTGTCTACGAATTCAGCCACTGATTGCATCCATGTTCAGAAGCTGACGCGCGCAATCGACATCTATGAAAATATATTCCACTTGGCCCGCATCCAGTATGCACTACCTTAAACTAGGCTCCGAATAAACTCTTAACTTCGGCCGTCACGGCGTTTTGGACGTGAGTTACTACTTCAGCTTTCAATATGGCACCGAGGGTGAGCTTGCTGCCGCCCACGACTTTCTCGAGCTCGGCGTCGCTGAGCATATCGGGCTCGTTGAGCATGCTGACCTTGCTCCGGTTCCCGCCGGTCATCCTGGTGTTCATTTGCGCTCTCCTGGGTGTTTCCAGCCGTGGCTGGTGGTTACGGTCGTTAGTCGCACGGCGCGCGCGCTTTGCATGTGCTGGCAATCACATTTTTCACGTTTTCCCCCGGCGTGGCGGGAGGGCCGGATGGACCGCAAAGGGCTGTCCGGGAAATCTCTGTCCAAGATTGCGCACCGCCTGATGCAGTGCCGCGAGAATGACCGCTCAGGGTCAAAAGCGCCGAAGCTCATCCCCGGCCCATTCGCCGCCAAGTCCGCAGCTTCTCGGACTGCGGCGCGACACCGAGCCAAGCAGCTATGCTTCGTCGGTAAAGCCGGTCGGCAGGGGCTCGTGGGCGCGCCTAAGCAGCTCTGCGATCACCTTGTTGCGCACCGAGGTCCGAGCAGCACCTCGCCCTCGTCGCCTCTGGGTTATCGCATCGATGGCGCTCAAGGCGCGGTATGCGAGCTGATAGCTTTCCGCAAGCAGCAGCCAGCTTCTCGCCAGATCGAGGTAGTCATCTCGGATCAGCGGGTCGGCTTGCCGCAACGCCAGCTCGCGGCAGAACGCGGCGTGCTCGTAACAGCGCAATAGATTATCGTTGTTCATGACTGCGCTCCGTCCCTCATGCCGCGCTTCTATTCAACGCCTTCGCAGGCCTCCTGGTTCAACACAGATGCGACCATCGATACTTGACGGCTGGAGTCCGTCATTGGCTCTTTCGCCCTTGCATCGCGAGAAGGGCCCTAACGGCTCTCGCCAACCTGCCAATCCTGGGCAAGGTGGCATCTGCATAAGCAGGGATGCCGCCGACCCGGCAATCAAGCAGGATGCCGCGATCGTCAGCCCTCCTCGCGCAACAGGAGGGCTTTTTTCATGACGAAGCGCAAACGCGGCAAGAGCATCTCGCCGCGACAGCATCAGGAGATGGCGCAGGGATTGGGGCCTGATCCATTCACCCAGAAGCGAGCGCGATCACATCGATGTGCGTTTCGGCCTGATTGCCAGCGGCATGCGCGCGATTCAGCAAACGTCGGTGATGTGCCAATGCACATGACCGGTCATCAGCAAGATGCGACTACGCGACCTTCTTCACGGGCGGTATCTTCCACGAACCGTTGATTATCGACGGGCTGCTCTCGTTTGGCCAATACATGCGCAGCATCAGGATGAACTTGCCCGAGGGAGCGGGCAGCCAGTTGCTCTCCTTGTCCGGTCCGGGGCTGTCCTTCTGGATGTACAGATCAGTTGAGCCATCGGGATTAGTTTTCAGGTTTTGCCGTGGACTGATGGAGTAGCGGTTCAGCGGGTTGTTCACGAAGAAATATTGGCTGTCGTACATCGTCACCGACCAGAAGCCGCGCACTGGTGGTAGCTGACCGCGCGGGAAATGCATCACGTACTTGTTTGCTCCCTCGTAGGAGGTACCCTCCGTGTCCTTCTGCGACATCGGATAGATCGCATCTTGTACGCGGTTTGCGCCGAGCCCGATGGCGGTCACAACAGCGCGATTGAGATAGTTGGCTCCATAGATGCCGGTCTCGGTATCGTACAACCAACCATTCTCTTCCTTGATGGCTTTGTTCACCTTGACCTGCAGCATGATCCGGTCGAAGCCGGCCTGCGGGATGCGCTTGACAAAATCAGCGTTCAGCTTGCTCGCATCGAAGTCCTGACCCGGCACGAGACCGATCCTCGCAAAGCGAGCAATCTCCGGGGCATCCGCCGCAGCGGGAGGATTGGCCTTCATCAACTGCGCCAGCAGCGTGAAGTATTCCCTCGCATCCAGCCTGTTCACTTGATCACGCACTGCCGTCTTCATATCGATGGACGGATCAACCTTGCCTTCTGGCGGCGTGTACGGCTTCCCATAGGCACTGAGCGGAACCAGCTTGGTTTGGTCTTGCAGCTCGTGGACGGCCTTGTAGTCCTCCGGAGTGCCGGTGCAGTAGGTGCGACCGATAAGCCAAACGATGCTCGTGGGCGACTTGTATTCGCGCACGCCTTGGGGAAGGGAGCCCTTCCAGCCCGGCCCGGTGATGGCGTAGGTCTGCGCAGCGCCACCGGTCGTCCGCTTGCCGGGCACTTGGAAGACAGTTGTCCATCCGTCGAGCATCGGGAACAGATAATAGCGGTCCTTCATGTCGGGGATGCTGAGGACCCATGGTTCCTTTCCAACGTCGAAGAATGCAGTCGTATAGAGCGTGTCTGCGTTGGGCGCGGTCACGTCGCGGAAGGAGGCGTTGGGATATTCACGCAGCTTAATCAGCTGGCCCATGGGCCCGCGGGTGCCCTCCGGCCTGGCCACGTTCGTGACAATCCTGCGGGTCATTTCCACGGTTACAAGGGGATAGCCGTAGACGTAGGCATCCGTGGCGAGCCAAAAATCCTCGAGGCCTTCACCGAGATTGATCTCGCCCCACTCTGCGCGGGCAAACGTGCTCAACGATGTGGTGCCGAGCAGGCTCAAACCGCCGACTGTGGCCGTTCGTCGCGTCAGGTTCATGGCCAGGTCTCCTAATACCAAGGTCTCCTAATACCAGGTCTCCTATAGATGGGCGCTCGATGTGAGGCGGTGGCGTCCTACTCAAATTTCCCACCCAAGAGTCCGACCAGGGAAACAGTCTGCGCCTTGAGTGTGCCGCGTTCAATTCCGGTCGCAACATCGTGAACCAAGCCGAGCCCAAGTGAAGGCAACGGAACGGTGAGGCCAAGCGCCTGGGCGGTCTTCAAATTAATGATCAGCTCCACTTTTGAGGACCGCTGGACCGGCAGATCGGCTGGCTTCTCGCCCTTGATGATGCGGCCGGCATAGGCGCCGCATATTTGAAACGCATTGGGAAGACTGGCTCCGTAGCTCATCAGGCCGCCGGCAGCGGCAAACTCGTGCCACTGGTAGATCGTGGGGACTGCATAGCGGACGCTCAACGCGCCGAGTTGTTTGCTCCGGGTGGTAAAAAATGCATCGCCACCTCCCACTAACAGACGGCCCTGGCCGATGCTCGCTTCCATGCCGCGCTCAAATCCTGGCCACCGCGGTGTCCCCCTTGATTGGGTCCCATTTATTCTGGGCTCCGGGGCACCCCTCTCCTTCAACCATGGCGCAATCTCATTGGACGCGGAGGTTTTTGCGGCCTTAGGGGCCTACTGAATCGTCTTCGGCGTTTCGACAATCCTCGGCAACCGGATCGCGAAAGTCGAGCCGCGGCCCGGCTCGCTCACGACCGTAATATCGCCGCCCATCATCTGACAAAATCGTTTGCTGATCGCGAGCCCGAGGCCGGTGCCGCCGTATCTGCGCGTCGTCGCTGCATCAGCCTGCGAAAATTCCTGGAACAGCTTACCCATCTGCTCTGGCGTCATGCCGATGCCGGTATCGGCAATGGCGATGGTAACCCAATCGCGGCCGTCCTCCTGTGCATGCCGCGCATCCACGGTAATGCTGCCGCGCTCCGTAAACTTGTTGGCATTGCTCAGAAGATTGAGCAGCGCCTGTCGCAGCCGCATCGAGTCGGCATGCAGCGATCCGATTGCGCCATCGCAGCGGAGAACGAGCTGGTTGCTGTTCTTTGCCGCCAGCGGCTCGACGGTCTTGACGACTCCTTCGATGAGCGGCGCCAGCGCGAAATGTTCGAGCTGCAGCTCCATGCGGCCGGCCTCGATCTTTGACAAATCGAGGATGTCGTTGATGAGCGCGAGCAGATGCCGTGCGGCGCCGAGGACGCGATCGAGGGGCTCTACATCCTGCTGCGACGCTGTCGCATCCTCGCGCAGCATCTCGCTGACGCCGATTATGGCGTTGAGCGGCGTTCGCAGCTCGTGACTCATGTTGGCTAGGAACTGGGACTTGTGCTGGCTCGCTTCTGCGAGCTGACGACTCTTCTGCTCAATTTCGTTGAACAGACGGACATTTTCGATTGCGATCACAGCCTGATCGGCAAAGGTCTCCATTAAGGTGATCTGAGTCTTGGTGAACGGTTTCACCTCAAGCCGGTAGATGGTGATCGTCCCGATCAGCTCGTCGCCCTTGACCATCGGCACCGCGAGCGTCGTGCGGATCGGATCCACGTCGCGTGCCACATAGCTATATTCAGAATCGGCCTGGATATCAGCGACTTGCACCGTCCGCCGCTCCAGGCCTGCGCGCGCCGATACGCTGTGCCGCCCGAGCGGAATCGGATTCCGATAGACCCAGTCCTGGTTCTCCGGTCCGGTATTGAAGGAGGCGACCGCTCGCAGCACCTTACCGTCAAAACGGAAGATGTAGGACCGTTCAGCTTCGCACAACCTTACCGCACTCTCGGCCATGGTATTTAATACTGGCTGTAGGTCGAAAGCGAAGCGGCTCATGACCTTGAGCACGTCGGCGGTGGCGGTCTGTTGCTGCAAGGATTCGCGCAGCTCGTTGAGCAGACGCGTATTCTCGATGGCAATGACGGCTTGTGCGGCGAAATTGGTAAGCAGCTCGATCTGCGTGTCCCTAAATGGGCGCACCTCCGTGCGGTAGATGGCGATAGCCCCGACCACATCCTCGTCCTTCAGCATGGGGACGCTGAGCAAAGTGCGCATGCCGGCGATCTCCACCGCAGTGCGAGGCAACAGCTCGCCATCCAAATAGGTTTTGTCTTCGCGCATGTCGGCAACGTGGACGGGCGCGCGAGTGTCTCTGACGCGGGCCAGCGGAACGTTCGGTGACGGCTCGTATAGCCTTCCCTTTCGCCAATGCTCCGCCGCCAATGCGCCCTTGAGCGCCGCTATCTGAAAGGCATTCCCTTCGCGCAGCCACAGGATGCCGTACGTGGCCTCGCAAAGTCTGGTCGCATTCACCAGCATGGCCTGGAACACCGGGTCGAGCGCGCCGGCCGAGGTGCTGATGACACGCAACACCTCTGAGGTCGCCTTCTGCTGCTCCAGCGATTCCGTCAGCTCGCGCGTGCGCTGTTGCTCCGCCTCGAACAGCCGCGCATTCTCGATGGCGATGACAGCCTGGGCGGCGAAACTCGAGACCAGCTCGATCTGCTTGTCGGTGAACGGCCGTACCTCGTTGCGATAGATGCTGATAATGCCCACCAGCTCATTTTCGTTGAGCATGGGGACGGAAACGACGGTGCGAAACCCGGCCAGCTCGACCGCGCTCACGAAAAAAGGGTCGCCGGCGACGTAATCAGGCAACGACTTGATATCGACAACGTGCGCCACCTGCTTCGTTCTTGCGGCCCGGCCGGAGCTGCTGTTCGGAGGCGGATGGACGAGCCCGTGCTGGCGCGTCAGCCGGTATGCAGCCGGCGCGTTATGCATCGCCACTGCACGGAAGCCGTCACCCTCGGCGAGATAGAGCGTACCAAACTTGGCTTCGCAGATGCGTACCGCCTTTTCCAGAATGGCGTCGAACACAGGCGCCAGCTTGCCCGGCGAGCTGGAAATGGCCTGCAGCACCTCAGCGGTTGCCTTCTCGCGCTCTATCGCTTCGTTCAGCTGCTGCGTGCGCGCATCGAGCTGCTCTTGCAGGTCGGCAATGGCGGGACTGACCTTGGCGGCCGTTGGCGCCCGCTTGCGCCTTGTTGTCTTGCTTGTTGTCTTGGGAGGCGGCGTATCCGCTGATTTAGGGCGTTTAGTGCGAGATCGTCTCACCTGGCCCTCCCTGCGCGGATTTCAGCCTACCACAGCAGCAGGCGCGTTGTCGCAGCGCGCATCTCGCCGGGAACGGCCGTCTGCTGAGGCTCGCATCCATGCAGGCCCTCAAATTTCTGGCCGACACGGAAGCCAACCCCGGTGACCCCATCGCAATGGGGGGAGCAGTTTCTGGAGGGAAGGCCCCCTCCGACCATGGGCCCAAATGTTTTCGAACCGCCGGGTCTTCGGCCCATCCGCACTCGGCGCGAGCGATACATCAGCGGAAGACCAAACCAACCATCCTCATGACAACCCGTCGCAACGCCTTGATTCTGTTCCGCTATTTATTACGAATTTTGCAGGAGTGGCCCTAACCCTTATTCCCGAATGTCGCATCTTGGCGCGCTTACGCTCCGAGGGACCGTTGCTCGGCGTCCCAATGTCGCGCGCGGTCAGCTTCACCGCCATTTGTCGCGGCGACATGCCGGCTGCATCAGCTCATCGAGAACGGGGAGCCGCGTTCATCGACCGCTTCGGCGCCATAGACCAGAGCGAGGCGATCTGCGCCATCAGCCGCGAGCGCTTACGCCGTCAGTCGGCCGATGGTTGTCGCATCGATGCGGGCCGGCGTGGCCCACCTGCCGCGGGCTGCAAGAAGCGCGCAGCATCCTCGGCAAGTGCATGATAGCGGAAGCGCTCAAAGGCGAGGGCGACCCGAACCGCCCGCGAGAGAGCGCCTTGCTTCAATAGGCGCGGGCGCTCTTGCGTAAATGAGCCCGGCGCGGGCTCAGGCGGCTCTACGCGGGCCTTCGGCTTGAGTTGGCGCGGGCTGCGGCGCGTCGTAAACCGCAACGCGGTGGCGATACACCATCTCCCAACCCTTCCAGCCAGTAAATAACAGGATGCAGACCACGACCGCGGAGCAGATTATTCCAATCGGAAGGACCGCGCTTGTCCCGTATACATATCGCTCGAAGAAGCTGAAGATCTGGATGAGGACCACGATCACGTTGCCAATCGCATGGTGCCAGCCAGCACTGATCTCGCGGATGCGTCCGTCACCGGTAAAATCGCCAAGACCAGCAAGCCCCCCCAATGCTCCCATGATCAAGCCGGCGCCAAGCAACCAGATTGCGACAGTTGCCCAGATGTCATTACCGGTCGCCCAGAATCCGATGTCGCACGCGAGCGTCGCCACGAAAAACGCAATCGGAAACGGGATCAGCATCGGATGCATGGGATGGCCGAAGACATTAGCCGTGCTAACAGGGTTTCGAGGCGGCATGGCACACTCCGTATTTATGGCGTGCAGGATAGAGGCACGTTCCGGTAAAAGTTCAACCCACAACAAAACGCGCAGGAGGCCATGTTTGTTTCAAAGTACGATGGCCGACTCATCAAATCTCAACGGCCGGCGTGCCAGGGCCAAGGCTCCAGCACGGAGGCATCATGGAACTTGATCCTGAAACTCGGAGCGCCAGCTGTGCGAGGAGTGCAAGGAGCTTGCGGTGCGAATCCAAAAAAGAAAAGAGTTGACGCGCCCGATTGCAACCGGCCGAGCGCCTCACGGGGATCAGAATAATCTACAAACTCTTGCGCACCGCTCGGTATCTGGAACTTCAGCTACCTTGGGCCTATCTGCCAAGAGTTGGCGAGGCTACCTACAACAGCGCGGCGGCACACATGGCCGAGTACATGGGTCGCGGTTGATACCGCAGAGATAGGTAACGCTTTCGCCGAACCTGTCATTGAGGGCCGCAGCAGGCCGCTCGCTCAAGAACGATCCAAGCCACTGTCAGCGCTGTGGGGATGCGCCTCCCGCCATGGGACCGGGCGCCATTGCAGTGATCGATTGGAGCGCACGGTAGGCATCTGTCAAACCGGCCCCGAACTGATCGTCCCGACCTCGCGGCCCCAGGTCGGCGGAGCTCGACATGAGCACCTGCTTTACAGTTTCGGGCCTGAGAGCAGGTACCCGTCCCAGCAAAAGCGCGGCTACCCCGCTGACTTGAGCCGCGGCGACCGAGGTCCCGGTCGTCATCTGATAGGCTCCGCCCGGCGCAGCAGTGAGGATATCGACGCCAGGAGCCGAGACAGCAACGTAGCGTCCCCGATTGGCCATGGGAAAGAGCCGGTCGTCCGCATCGGTTGCCGTCACAGCAATGACGTTGGGGTCGGCGGCCGGATATTGCGGCGGCGACTTGGGACCCGCGTTTCCGGCAGCCGCCACCAGGACGACGCCGCTTTGATGCGCCGCGGCAAGGGCGCGCGCGATCTCCGGATCGTATGGTCCCGCGAAGCTCATATTGATAATGCGCGCGTGATGGGTCACGGCCCAATCAAGGCCACGCAGGATCGAAGCGGTGGTTCCCGATTGAGCGCCGGCGCTGCCGAATGCCCGGACCGCCAGGATACGGGCCGATGGCGCGATGCCTTTGAGCCTTGCGTGTGCGACGATCGCGCCCGCCATCCCGGTACCGTGCAGGTCAGGAGGTCCGCCCGCATCCACTGCATTGAACCTCGCAGCAACAAGGCCTGCGATCTCGGCATGGGATTCATCGATGCCCGAGTCGATCACTGCCACCAAGGCGTTGCGGCCGGTAGAAAACCGATGCGCTTGCAAGACGTGCAGCTTTTCAAGCGCATATTGCTCGCTCTCCAGCTCGGCCCTCGCCTGCACCTGCTCTGCCAGCGTGAAGACATAATTCGGTTGAGCGGCGAGAACATTGGCGTCGCTCTCGAGTGCGCGGATGACATCCGGTACGGACCGTCCATCGAAGAAGCGCCAGCGGTGCAGCGTCGTCCCGGCGAGGCCAACCGCAAGCGACTGCACGCGGCCAAGATTGTGACGCCGCGCCAGCGCATCGAGCGCTTGCGCGGAGTAGCCCGACGGCAGCCGGACCATGACTTCATTCGCAATGAAGCGCCGCTCGCCAAAGAGCGGAACCCCGCTGCGGCGGGCTTGATTCGATTGGCCGGAAGCGGCCCGGCGCGGATCGGCGCTGCGAGAGCCACCTAGCGGCGTTTGGGGAATGCCAGCTTGGATGTCCGGGACGGGCGGCAGGCCCAAACCGATCGGAACGGAAAGCCCGAAGGTATACCGCTCCGGCTGAACCGACACGCCGAGCGACAGGGGTACCTGGCTGGACGGGTCGAGTGTGCCGGCCGCGTCAGAACCGGCGCCCAGGGTCGATGAAGCGCCATTGGACATGCCCGATGCCGTCGCGCCGGCACTCCCCGCTGCCGATGGGTTTACCGCGGCGCTACCCAATGCTGGTGTCGCTACACCAGGAAGACGAACCTGAGCATGAGCAGGAATGGGGACCGTTGTTGCACCAAATATGGCTGCAGCGACGGTGACTCCGAAAACCCGGGGGCGGAAACGGACACAAGTGGCCCGCCGTCGCAATGCAAAGGCCAGATCGCCCCAGCCCATTGTCCCTCTCCCTCACCCGCGAGACGATATCGGCGGTGTAAGAGCCCTTCTGCTCAAGGGTTTCCGCTGGATAGCAATCATCGTGCTCAATGCGGCAGCGCCAAGATGATAGTGGGCCGACTTGCGTCAAGATTGGCCGCACAATTGCCACGATCAGTCCTGGCTTCGCGCATGAGCGCATGCGCCGCCAAGCGAAAGCAGGCACATTCGCGCCGTGCCGCAATCCAGGAAAAAGGTTCAGCTGAAGTCCGTATCGGGCAGGAATAAATTGACGAAAGGACGCGCGCTCGTCCGCTTCGTGCTGCCACGCTCCGGCAGGCGATCCCTAATCGGTGTCGGGGACAGGTTTTCCCCTCCCTACGGCGCTACGGCGCGGCGTCGGTATGCAGCTTGTGCAGGTAGCTCTGGTCGAACTCGCCGGCCGCGCGCAGGCCCGGCCAGTCGATCGCAACCAAGGTTCCGCGGTTCAATTTGATCAGCCCGGCCCCGCGCAGCACCTGCAGCGTTCGGTTGACATGAACGGTCGACAAGCCGAGCGCGTCTGCAATATCGGTCTGAGTCAAAGGCAGCTCGATGGCATAGTTGGAGGAAAGCCCGACCGCCTGCATGCGCACGATCATCTCGCAGAAAAAATGGGCGACGCGCGTGAACGCCGATCGCCGGCCGATGCCCACCATGCATTCGCGAAAGATCGCCGCATCAATCAGGGTATTGCGCCAGAACAGATAGGCGAGTTGCGGCTGGGCTGCGAACAGGGCCAGCATGGCACTGCGAGGAATGACGGCGAGCTGAGAAGGCGCCAGGCTGCACAGGCTGTGGTCCATGGCCGAAAGAAAGAGAGACGGCAAATCCGGTATATCGCCGGCGATATAGAAGGACAGGATCTGGCGCTTGCCGTCAGTGACGACCTTGTACTGACCCAAGCAACCCTGCACCACCAGGGTGACGGTGCTCGGGCGATCTCCCTCGCGCACGATGTCCTCGTGCGCATTGACCGCGATGCACCTGTATTCCAGGCGGCGCAGAGCATCACATTGCTCGGAGGAGAGAGAACCGATGCTTTCCAGCTTGCGAATCAGAAACTCGACAGGACGCCGCGCGAGCGCCCCGGAGAGGGGCATGCCGGCGCGTGACTCGCCGGTCGGGGAATACAGCCTCGACGGCGACCTCGGAGCGTCACCGCCGCCCGCTCCCGCCTCCTCCGCAGATCCAGGGTCGATAGCTCTCCCCACCGGCTGCACCTCTCTCGCTGTTATTCGGGGCTGAGCAATTTGGGGAAACCTTCCAGCACGCGTTGGGTCTGCCGCATCGACCTCTGGGCGGTAGCGATCATTTGCTGAGCATTGCTGATCTCTTCGCGCAATGAATTGGCAAGCGTCCTTGTCCGCTCCAAAAGCACCTGCGCAGACCTGACCTGATCCGGAATACGTCCCATCGGCTTGCGCGCCCGTTCCAATACCTCCCGGAAAGGCACAATGAGCAAGAGACGACCGTCCGAGTCGACGATTTCAAAGCTTCGTTCCAGCGGGTCGCAGCGGTCCGCCAGCAGCTCGCCCCACATGTCCTGCGCTGCCTGAAAAGCCTCCAGATAGGCGCTGTCGAGGTCAGTCAACTCCACTCCGACGTCGTCGACGTGGAGCTCCCGGTCGATCCGAAGATGAAAGAAGTATCGAATGGCACACACTCCCGCTTGCGAGGACTCGGCTATCGATCGCGACCCACTTCTAAAGAGGTCCCAGCGACATGAATTTCGGATCGAACGGCATGGACAGCGCAGCCTCCAGGCCCGAGTCGCCGTAACGGAACCTCGCATTGCCGCCCAGCGTCTGTTTCAACTCCCGCTCGATCAATGCGGTTCCAAAACCTTTCTTCGTCGGTTTCTTGGCGGGCGGCCCGCCGGTCTCCTTCCACTGCAACACCAGAAGCGGCAAGGATGCGCTCTGGACCGACCAGGCGATGGAGACTCGGCCCTTCGGCTGAGACAGGCTTCCGTATTTCACCGCGTTGGTGGTCAGCTCGTGCACGACCAGGCCCAGCGCGAGCGCAGGAGCCGGTTTGATGTAGATGTCCGGACCGCTGATCTCGACCTGCCCGCTGTCCTCGGCCTGATGGGGCTTGAGCTGCTCGGTGATGAGCTCCCGCAGCGGCACCTCGTTCCAGCTCTCGCGGGACACGAGGCTATAGGAGGCGGCCATGGCCTGAATACGCCCGTCGAACGCGGTTGCAAACTCCTCCGGAGAGCGTGTCTGTGTCAAGGTTTGCTTGGCGATGGCATTCACGACGAAAAGCATGTTGCGAACGCGGTGATTGAGCTCCTCGACCAATGTACGCTGCTGGGCTTCGGCTTCCACCATCCTGGTGACTTCCACAAAGGTGATGAGAGCCCCGTCGATCGCCCGGTTGCTTGCCCGGTAAGGCAGAATCCGCATGAGGTACTCGGCCTTGCTGCCCGAGCGGCGCACGTTGCGCTCGATCGGCTCCCCGCGCTCCAGGACGGTCTGAACGTCGCGCCGCAGGTCGGCATACTCGAGATGGCTCGCGATGTCGGTCAGCGGGCGGCCACGATCGCTGGAGATCAGATTGAACAGCGAGGTTACCGCCGGCGTGTAGCTGCGAATGCGGAAATCCTTATCGAGGAAAATCGTGGCGATCTAAGTGCTGTCGAACACGTTACGAAGGTCGTTGTGAGCGCGGTCGACCTCGTCGATTTTCGAGTTGAGCTCGGCATTGACGGTGTGCAGCTCCTCGTTGACGGACTGGAGCTCCTCCTTCGAGGTCTCCAGCTCCTCGTTGGTCGATTGCAGCTCCTCGTTGATCGATTGCAGCTCCTCATTGGAGGACTTCAGCTCCTCCATCGCGGTCTCGTATTCCTCGATGGTCGATTGCAGCCGCTCGCGGGTCTCGCGCAGCTCCTGCTCCAGCCGGTCGGCATGCTCTGGACCGGGCGCGGGCTTGCGCGCCTGCTCGGTGGCAAGGGGCGGGAACGGTTGGCCAATGTCGTTGAAGAGCACCAGGAACAGCGGATCCTCGTGTGAGCCGAAGGGCTCAATCGTCAAATTGATGAACTGCTTGCGGTCGTCCAGCTCCACCTCGACGTGCTCGCGCATTACGGGCGCCCGTGTTTCCACCGCTTCGCGCAGCGCCGCCCGCAGATCGAGCCGCAGCCCCCGCCGTGCCATGGCCAGCAGATGCCGGTTGGGCAAGCCCGTCGCAGGCTCGAGATATTTGCCGGTGCGGGAGGAGAAGTGGAGGATGTCTCCTTCGGCATTGACCACCACGTGGGCCGGCGCGAACCGCTCGACCACCCGGTTTTCCACGCTGCGACGCAGATTGGCGGTCGCCGTGGTCGGCTCCTGCCGCAGCTCGTGGGCCGACGGATAGCCGCGCCCTTGCGGCACGAAGAAGGGGAATCTCACCGGCGCCGCGGCATGATCGCGCCGCTGGAAGATGCGCTGCTTCTTGTCTACGGGCGTGAAGAGATCCGAATGCTGCGTCACGTTTTCCGACGTGCCGAGGAACAGGAATCCGCGCTCGCGCAGCGCAAAGTGAAAGACCGGGATCACCTGCGACTGGAACTCGCTGCCGAGATAGATCAGAAGGTTCCGGCACGAGATCATGTCGATGCGCGAGAAGGGCGGATCGCGTATGACGCTGTGCGGCGAGAAGATGGACATGTCGCGCAGCTCTTTGGTGACCGTATAGCTCACGTCATCGGAAACGAAGAATCGGTTGAGCCGCTGCGCCGACACGTGCTCCAGCATTTGCTGGGGATAGCGTCCGGCACGGGCGATTCCGATGGCATGCTCGTCGATATCGGTCGCGAAGATTTGCACCTTGGGAGGGTTACGGACGCTGTCCATCTGCTCGCGCAGCAGAATCGCGATGGAATAGACCTCTTCCCCCGTGGCGCACCCGGGACACCACACCCGAACATTGTCGTTTCGCCCCTTGTGCTCGAATAGCCGGGGCACGACAAGTTGAGCGAGACCCTCGAATGCATCGGCATCACGAAAGAAATTCGTCACGCCGATGAGGAGATCGCGGAACAGCAAGTTGACCTCATCGGGGTCTTGCTGCAGCCGCGCGATGTAATCTTCCAGCGCCGTGACGCCTACCACCTGCATGCGGCGGCGCACGCGCCGGCTGAACGTCTTCTCCTTGTAGCCGGAAAAATCGTGCCCGGCCTGATTGAGCAGCAGACGGTAGATCGGCTGATACCGCTCCACCACGGCGGAATCGGTGTGATGGCCGGCATCACCATCGGCCTTGGTCTCCAAAACCCGAAAGCTGTGCGCGTAATCGACGAGCCGGGAGGGAATCTCCTGCACAGGCGCGATGATATCGACCGTGCCGGACGCGATCGCGGCGTCGGGCATCTCGCTATGCAGCGGTCCCTTGCCGTCGCCGCCTTGGGCGACGGTGAGCCCACCGCGCTCCTTGATCGCCTTGATGCCAAGCGCGCCGTCGCTTCCCGAGCCGGAAAGCAGAATACCAACGGCCGCCTCGGCATAATCCTCCGCCAGCGAGCTCAGGAACACATCGATCGGCTTGTGCTGCTGGTCGGACAGGCGAGCGGTAAGTTGCAATGCGTGGTTTTCAACCGTCAGGACGTTGTTGGGTGGGCAGACATAGACGGTGTTGGGCTCGATCTCCGCGCCGTCGAGAGCGGCCGTGACGGACATCCGCGCATGGCGTGCCACGATCGAGGGCAGCAGGCTGTGATAGTCCCGAGCAAGATGGGAGACAACGATGAAGGCCATGCCCGTGTCGGGCGGCATGTTTTGGAATAAAAGCTGCAGCGCCTCGACTCCTCCAGCCGAAGAGCCGATACCGACCACCGGAAAACTATCGTCGGAGCTCACGTGGGCGTCTTTCTTTTTATTTTCACTGTACGCCTAACGCCAGCGCGCGGCAACCTGATCCCGGGTATGTCCCGCCGATGAAAAACTGCGGCTTCGAGTCCGCCCATGACCGTTGGTGTTTGCCGCGGGCCATCTGATCCGGCTTTGACATATTTTCAGCGACTCCGCGGGACCTAGGCGCGTCCGATCTCGATCCATTCGCTTTCCAGCAGTTTCTTGACGACTTGCGCGCGTTCAAGCGCCTCCGCGCACGCGGAGTCGAGGCAGGCCGTATCACGCCCTTGGGTGCGGGCGGCCTCGCTCATCTGCCGACACAGCTCCGCACGCTCCTTGAGCGCAACCAGAGATGCGCCGAGTTTTGCTTCCAGCACGTCGAACTGGGCCGCCAGCATGGTCTCGGCAGTGAGCACATGGCCGATATGGCAGCGGTACTGGAGCAGAGTTCCCTCGTGCTCGGTCGACATCGCGCCCCCGCATTCCGGACAGGTAAGCGCGACGGGTTTGTCAAGCGTATATTCCTCGTTCATGATTTTACCCTCCAATTCCGATCTGAAGGGATCGTTTCAGCTTCCGATACCAAGTCGTCGGCAAGCTGCGCCACCAACTCGGGAATTGCCGCGAGCCGAACGCGATAATCGGCCCCGGCATGACGCAGCGCGTTCCGAGGCATATCCGGGGCATCGGCATCGGCCGGATCCTGCACCACCGCGACGCCCCCGGCTCCCCGAACCACGCGCAATCCCGCGCTCCCATCGTTGAGCCCCCCGGTCAGAATGACCCCGATCACGCAGTCGCCATAGGCCCTCGCGGCTGAACGGAACAGCGGGTCGATAGCGGGCCGCGCCCAGTTCTCGCGCGGACCGCGGGTCAGCCTGGTGTACCCTCGAGCGAGAATGAGATGGTGATCGGGCGGCGCAACATAGATCCGGCCGGCCCTGATTGCCTCTGCTTGCCTGGCATGGGCCGCGCGCAATGGACCGGACAGGCTAAGGAGGCGCGGCAGCTCGCTCGGACCGCGCCCCACATGCTGCACTATGAATAGAGCCGCACGAATATCTTGCTGCAAGCCGGCCGCAAGTCGTTGCAGCGCCCCTACTCCCCCCATGGACGCGCCTATCACGATAATGGCGAAATGGTCCAAATGCGTACCTCTCGCGACGGAATTCCGCGGGCACGCCCCAGCATGGTAACGCGTGGCCGGGCAAAAAGGTGCCGCGCCGGGCTGTGAGAAGCGCTGCGTTCAGCGGTCGCGCAGCATGGACCGGGGTCTCCGGCCTAGCCATAATGAGGGTATGGCGGAAAGCTCACCGAAACGGATCAAGCAGCAAAAGCTGGCGGAGGCCGACGACCATATCGCCACTGCCGAATCGCTCCTTGCGCGGCAACTCTCCTTGCTAGCCGAACTCGAGCGGGACGGTCATGCTACTGAGGACGCGCGTGCCTTGATGGAGACCATGCAGGAAAGTTTGCGGCAGATGCGCGCTCACCGGCGCATTATCGAGGCTGAGCCGGAAGCGTGAATGCTCTCACCCGGCGAGCGGCGGGCGAGCATGTGTCTGCGATCCGAGCGTGAGCCGGTTCACCCGCGCAACGGCCGCGATCCTGCAATCAGCCGATTGTGAGGCATTTCACACAGCGCTCCGACCGTTCGGCATAATTTGCCGGCGGGACCACGGGGATGCACGGTGCAGGTCTCGGCGGAGTCCAGCCCCGTCACGGCTCAACTCTCGCGTTCACGCTTCCCATTACCGTCAACAAGGTGCAGGCGAGGCCCGCATGAGCAAGCGAATTTTGGTGGTCGAGGACCAGGAGGACAATCGGCAGATCGTGCGCGATCTGCTGACCGCCAACGATTACGAGATGGCGGAAGCAGAAACCGGCGAGGAAGCACTCGCGGCCGTAGTAAAAGACCGGCCCGATCTGATCCTCATGGACATCCAGCTTCCGGTCATGGACGGCTACGAGGCCACGCGCCGCATCAAGGCGGACCCCTCGCTGAGCTCGATACCGATCATAGCGGTTACCTCGTATGCCTTGAGCGGAGATGAGGAGAAGGCCCGAGCGGCGGGCTGCAATGACTTCGTACCGAAGCCTTACAGCCCTCGTCAGCTTCTCGCGAAAATTCGAGAGTATCTGCCGTAGAGGGCCGGCGGATAGCCGAGATCTGCCGGATCACGCCGCGATGCCGCCGTCCATCCGCGCCATGGAGTGCGGGACCGCGACTTCGATCTCGAGGGTGGAGACCTTTGCGCCGCGATCCATGCGAATGACGACATTCTCCTGATCGACGGTGATGTGCTTTCTCAGCGCTGCAAGGATCTCCTCGCGCAGGATGCCCACGAGATCGGAATGCCCCTGCGCCGAGCGCTCATGCGAGAGCAGGATCTGCAGCCGCTCCCGCGCCACCGGCGCCGTGCGCCGGCGCCGGAACCGGTTGAACAGATTCATGCCGCTCTCCCGAACAGCTTGTCGATGAAGCGCTTGCGCTCGGCATGAATGGTCATGGCGACCTCCTCGCCCTTGAGACGGCGTGCGGCATCGATGTAGGCGCGTGCCGGCGCGGCTGCCGGATCGCTCAGCGTGACCGGCACGCCGACGTTCGAGGCGCGCAGCACCTCCTGGCTTTCGGGGATGACGCCAAGGAGCGGCGTGGAGAGGATCTCCAGGACGTCATTGATGCTGAGCATCTCGCCGCGCCCCGCGCGCTGCGTGTCGTAGCGCGTGATGAGGATGTGCTTTTCAATGCGCTCGCCGCGCTCGGCTTTCTCGGTCTTGGAGTCGAGCAAGCCGATGATGCGGTCGGAATCCCGCACCGAGGACACTTCGGGATTGGTCACGATCACCGCGGCGTCGGCGAAGCGCATCGCCAGGGTGGCGCCGCGCTCGATGCCGGCCGGGCTGTCGCAAATGACCCAATCGAACTTGCTGCGCAGGTCCTTGATCACGCTCGCCACACCGGCTTCGGTGAGAGCATCCTTGTCCCGCGTCTGCGAGGCCGGAAGAAGCCACAGCGTCTCGAGCCGCTTGTCCCGTATGAGAGCCTGGGAAAGTCGCGCCACTCCCTGCACTACGTTGATGAGGTCGAACACCACCCGGCGCTCGGCTCCCAAGACCAGATCCAGATTGCGCAGCCCCACGTCAAAATCGACCACGACGACCTTCTGCCCGGCTTGCGCGAGAGCGGCCCCGAGTGCCGCGGTCGATGTGGTCTTGCCCACTCCCCCTTTTCCCGATGTGACCACGACAACCTTAGCCATCTTGCTTTTCTCCCCGCCGCTTTCAGTTCAGGGCTGCTATCGAGAGCACACGGTCCTCGAGCCAGCATTGCGTTGCCCGGCTGCGAAGACTTGCATCTATCTGCTCGGCCGTGCGGTAGTAACCGTCGATCGAGATGAGCTCGGCCTCGTTCCGGTTGCAGAAAATTCGCGCGCGCGTGTTGCCGCTCGAGCCTGCCATCGCGCGTCCACGCAGGGCGCCGTAGACATGGATCGATCCGCCGGCAACGATCTCGGCACCCGACGACACCGACCCGAGCACGGTGACGTCGCCATCCGGAAAAATGATCGACTGCCCGGAGCGGATCGGGCTCTCGATGAGAAGCGAGCTCGGCTCCGGCCGCCGCGCGCCCGTACCGGCGGCTGCATCCGCGGCAAGGGTCTCGCCGGCCGCGGTTGACCGCCCGCCCTGCACCAGGGGCGGCAGCAAAGGATCGAGCTGATTCGCCTCCGCGCCTTCAAGTGCCATGACCCGGATGCCGCGGGCGGCCAGTTGCGTGATCAGCTGGGAAATCTCGGAGACCCGAAGAGTGGAGCCTGCGAGGTCGAGGATGATCGGCCTGCCCCGGAAGAAATCGGGTGAATTGCTGCTCCATTTGTCCAGTTGCGCCAGCCAGTGGCTGATCGGCAGCGCAGGAGCAAGAACGAAGGCCATGAAAGAGCGAGCGCGCAGTCGCATGCACTCCTGAGGTTTAACGCCGTTCGCGTTTGCCACGACTGCTCCTCGGCAGACTTGATTCCCAGGCTTGGGTTAATGCCCATTAAGCGTTCGCCACGGTTAACGCGCCGTTAAAGCCGCTCTTTTTCTACCCAGACGTGGCGTCGGAAAGTTTGCGCCTATGAAGTGCAATGCCGGGTCAGGGATGCTGGAGCTACAGCTCCCTGGGCAGGTCATGGTCGCTCGCAAACACAGCCTGCGCTCGCGCGGCGCTTCGGCCGCATATCTTCTTGCACTGTTCGTTTGGCGGGGATGCGCTTTGCGCTTCACCCGGACACTCGGCAGTCGCGCAGGAGCTCCGGCCTGAACGCAAGCCCATGCCCCGGCCGCTCCGGTGCGGCGATCATGCCGTTCACCACCGGCACCGGCTCGACGAAGAGATCGTTCGACAGCCCCATGTCCTCGATCCACAACCCGTTCGGGATGGACGCAAGCAGCTGCACGTTGAGCTCGGGGAAGAGGTGCGGCGCAATTGTCATCCCCCAGGTATCCGCCAGCACCGCGGTCTTGCGCAGGTCGGTGAAGCCGCCGCGCATCGGATCGGGCTGCAGGATTGGAACGCGAGGATTCTCGAAGAACGGCCGCAGGTCGAAACGGGTAAAATGCGTCTCGCCACCGACGATGCGGATCGGCAGCGCCTGCGCCACGCGCATGTAGCCCTTGAAGTCCTCGGCAGGGACCGGCTCTTCCAGCCAGTAGATGTCGTAGGGCTCGAGCTGGCGCCCGATGTGGATGGCGACATCGGCGGTCCAGCCCTGGTTGACATCGATCATGATGTCGATGTCGGGGCCCAGCGCCTCGCGCATCCGCCGCACGTTGTCGATGTCCCGGCGCACATCGTCAGTGTGTGCCACCTGCATCTTGATCGCCTTGTAGCCCTGCGTCTTGTAGTGGAGCGCCTTGGCGATCATGCCGTCGCCCCCTGAGCCGCGGAAGCATCCGCTGCCGTAGGCGGGTATCCGCGAGCGGAAATGACCCCACAGCCGGTGGAGCGGCAGCCCCGCACGCTTGCCGAGCGCATCCCATAGCGCGATGTCGAGCGCGGACATGGCCATGGTGACGATGCCGCCCCGGTTGTAGGTCACGGTCGCACGCCAGAGATCGTTCCAGATGGCCTCGACCGCGGTTGCGTCCTTGCCGATCACGCGCGGCACGATCGCCTCCTCCAGCGCCGCAGCGATGGTGCGCAGCCCGGGCCGGAACGAGAACAGATAACCCATGCCGACAATGCCGGCCTTCGTCTCCACCTCGAGCACGAGCAGATTGCGCGCCTCCCCGAACGCGTGACCCTTGAGCCACGGCGTGTCCGGCCACGGCACGCGCAGCAGCGTGGTGCGGATGGCCGCAATCGTCATGTCCATGATGGCGCGTTCCCGATCCCGATGGAGCGACCAAGGCAGGTCTAATTGAGCATTTGCGTATCGCAACCCGGGTGGCGCGCATAGCGCGACGCCATCATTCCAGGACAACGGCTACGAGCCGACGCTCCACCGGGAGGGGCAGCGCAGGCGCGCACAGCCTCGATAGACCTTCCTGGATCATCCCCTCAGAAAGGCGCAATGCAGCCTAAAGCGTCGCATCAGCGAATCGGCCCAAGCGACGGATCGTTCATGATCTTCGGCGTTCCACTCGGGTCTATGCCGCCCACGGGCCTGTCGCTCCCTGTGCGGCGATGCCCGCGGCCCGAAGTTGAAGGTGTCGTCACATTTCCTCCAGCAGGCGGATTGGTCGGCAAGGTTGCCTGACCGCTGGGAGGGCGGGCGGTTGCACGCGGGATGCCGGCAGGCGCCCCCGTCCGCGGGACGTTATGGGATGGCGTGCTGGTCGACTGCCCGGGAGTGCGCTCGGGCGCGGGTCCCGTTCCGCTGGGGATCGGGTTGCCTGGGGCCGTTCCTCCCGGCGCCGCGCTACCCGTCGAGGACGGCGGTGCGGCGCCGGCGCCGGTCGTCCCGCCGGTAACCGACGAGGGTGCCATTCCCGGGCTACTGGTGGTCGCTGATGGCGAGGCGGCGCCAGTCCCCGCGCCACCACCGCTCGTGCCGGCGGCGCCGCCGCCGGCACCACCCGTTCCGCCTCCCCCGCCTGCGCCTCCAGTCTGGCCGAATGCGACGGGCGCACTCAGCGCAAGAGCGATGACCGCAATACCTGCCTGCAAGCGAAGTGAGCGCATGGCACGTTCCTTGGGTGAGATTCTCGACAATCCAAACGGCAAGCGTTCGGAATAGTTCCAGGCGGGTCGATGCCAGTGCGGCACCCTCATGACATGTGTGCTCGCGAGCCTGCTGCCGAGCCGCGTTTTTTGGCTGGCGATCCGCTGACATCTGCGCACGACGCCCTCCTTTGCGCAGGCCGCCGTTGAGCACATGACCGCGGCTTCAACTCGTCCCTTTGCTTCGGCGAAAGTGCCAGCGATAATGGCGCAGTCCCCTGTAACGAGGTTGCACCGTGGCGCCTGAAAATACGATCCCTGTAATCGATCTCTCGCCGCTGCGGCACGGCACTGACGGCCAGAAGCGTGAGGTGTCGCGCCGGATCGACGCTGCATTGACCGAAATCGGATTTTTCATCGTCACGGGACACGGCGTTTCCCGGGACCTGATCATGGCCGCCCGCGAGCAGGCGATCGCCTTCTTTGCCCTGTCCGAGGAAGAGAAAATGCAGGTGCAGCGGCCTCCTGCCAAGATCAGCCGCGGCTACAACTGGTTGGGAGATCGCTCGATTGCGTATTCGATGGGCGAGGCGGCGCCGCCCGACATCCAGGAGGCCTTTGCATTCGGGCCGGAGAATGTACCCGAGATCGCATCCCGCCTGGACGGACCGGGCGCGAGAATGTACGCGCCGAATATCTGGCCGCAGCGCCCGCCCGAGTTCAAGGAGACCATGCTCGCCTATTATCGGGCGCTGTCGGATCTGGCGCGGCAGGTGCTCGGCGGGATGGCCGCCGCGCTCGGGATGACCGAGAGCTATTTCAGCGACAAGTTCGACCGCCAGGCGAGTGTCGTGCGCGTGATCCGGTATCCGGCAGTCACCCGGCCACCGGTTCCGGGACAACTGCGCGCGGGCACCCATACCGATTACGGCAGCATGACTTTCGTGCGCGGCGACGACACGCCCGGCGGGCTGCAGGTCAAGCACCGGCAGGGCGGATGGATGGACGTCCACATTCCTCCCGACGGGTTCTGCTGCAACATCGGCGACCTCATGGCACGGTGGTCCAACGACCGCTGGGTGTCTACGCTCCATCGCGTCGCTGTACCGCCGCCCGATGCGGTGCCCAGCGACCGCATCTCGCTCGTATTTTTTCAGAATCCGAATCCCGATGCGGTCATCCGCTGCTTCGAGACTTGCGTGCGACCGGGAGAGGCGGCGAAATATCCGCCCATCACGGTGTCGGAGCATTACCTCGGCAAGCTGATGAAGGCCGGACACAGCCGCCTCGATGCCAAGGCCGACGACGCGTTGGGGGATGCCAAACCGGCCGCGGCGCAGCGCGCTCTTTGAAGCTAGCTCTGTGCACTCGCGTGCCTGTTTTCCGAACCGGACGACAGGGCTCCTGAAAGGACGGCAGCCTCGTCGGCCAGCAAGGAATTTCGCGTGAAGGTCCGCTCGGTCGTATCGGTGCACGCCTATGTTGTGCACTCGATCCCTGTAAATCCCTGTAAAGGGGGGCGGGGGCCATGCAGGAATCTGCGAAAAGGCCCGCAAAACCTGGACAATCTGCCGAAATGGTCACGGGCCGAACAGGGCAATAACAGGGAAATAACAGGGCAAATAACAGGGTGCGGGCAGTGGACTGGGACCCCGGGTCGCCCCTACGCCACTGCGGCCACAGCGGTCGGCCAATCGGCCGTCTGCTGTCGGCACACTGCATAAAGCCCCGCCCAGGCCCAGGATGCAGTCATTTAGTCACAGCTCTGAAGGATATGCTTTTATACACCAGTTATGTTTCAATGTCTACGAGCCGCCAGTTGCATAAGCCGGCAGCTGCACAAGCCGCTAGTTGCGGACTTTTTGGACAGAGCAAGCTTTGGATTGTCTGCGCCTGCCGCAGCGATCTGGCTCGATATAGATCTCGAACCGCGCCCGCTCATGGTTTCGGGGGCAGCTGGTACTTGAAGAACTCGTCGAGCTGCTGCCTGGTCAACGGCGCCGGGAGGAATTTCATTGCCAGCGCATCAGCCATGGCCTGATCTATCCCGGACAACCGGTCCGGCCGCAGATTATTCTTGGGGTAGAATTCGTCGCGCGCCCTCTTGGCCACCTCGAACGGTATCTTGGCGGAGGCGGCGTACATTCGCAGCGCCGCGTCGTCGGCGTACATCCAGTCCATGGTCTCGGCATAGGCCTGCATGAAGCGGCGCAAGGCATCCTGCCTGTGTGCGAGAGCATCGGCATTGGCCACGATCAGGCGGACGGTCTGGTTCTGCAATGACGGCACGTCGCTGCCGCGGGCAACAATGCGGATCTTGCCCTCATCGAGCGCCTCGACCCCGAGCGGCGGCGACGACCAGCCGACGTCGATCTGACCGGACATGACCGCGGTGTAGGTGCTGGCCGGGCTGCCGGTGGCAGTGGGGCTGGCGGCCACGCCGAACTGTTTGATCAAGGCGAGCACGATCGTGTTGGTCGATGAGCCCGTGCTCGAGAACGCGATGCTTTTGCCGTTCGCATCCTTGAAGGAGTGGATCTGGGAGTCCGCCCGCACGTACCAGTAGAGATCGTGTGCGCCCGTGGTCTGGTTGCCAATGGCCCGGATCGGCGCTCCCTTGGCAAAGGCGGCGAATGCGCCGTAAGTGCCGACCCCGACGCCGACATCGACGCTTCCGGCGATCACGGCCTGCATGGTTTCCCCGCTGCCCTGCGTGCCGAGAATTTCCAGCTCGATACCGTGCTTCTTGAACAGGCCGGCCTGTTGCCCGAGAGGAGCGGGCTGATTTTCCCAGTTCGCCGGCGCGCCCGTGGCAAGTTTGAGCAGGTCATCCGCGCAAGCCTGCTGTGAAAACAGCAATGCGGCGCTGCTCACCAGAGCCAACACGCAAGCGAGCCGGGACATCATTTTCCTCCAACGGCCCCCTCAAGCCTGCCCGACGACGATGCCCATCCCGGTGATCCATTCGGGTACAAGGCGGTAGTAGCGCAATTCGCTTTGCAATTTCCCTGCTTTGCGTGCTGCAGCAGCGGCAGCAACCCAGGTACGCACTTCGTGCGCGCCGAAGCCGGCAACCCGATCGATCTCGGCATCGGACATCCGGTCGAAGTCCTCGTGGTTGGGTCCGAGAAAAGTGTCGAGGAATTTGCGGTCCCACTCCTCGCTGGGCGGCAGGCACGGCCCCTTGCCGGCCACCAGGTCACGGGCCGCCTGGATGACGCGGCTTTCGCGCGCATCGAATTCTTCCTGGGTCGGGCTCTGCCGCACGATGAGACGTCGCGCGACCTCGGGCGGGCTCTTTTCGAGCCGCGGTGTCGGCGGATCATGGGAGAGGCCGCCGGAGCCGATAATGCTCACGCGCAGGTCGTGATTGCCCAAAAACTCTCCCACTGTCTCGCCGAATGCACGCACGCGGCGGAAGGAAGGCCGCGGGTCTGCGGCGCAATTCACGAAGATCGGCAAGACATCGTAGCGGGCCAGGGCGCCGGTGAGCTTCAGCAGCGGGATGGTGATGCCGTGGTCTACCTTCATCTGATGGGAGATCGCCACGTCGAAATCGCGGGATTGCAGGAAACGGACGCAATCCAGCGCGAGATCGCGCGGCACGCGCAGCGGGCCGCTCTCGAGATGCCAATCCTTGCTGCTTTCCGCCGATGTCCCGATGCAGAACGCCGGCATCAGCTCGTAAAAGAAGCCGTTGAAGTGGTCGGGGCCGAACACCACGACAAGCTCGGGGCTGAAAGCGTGGAGCTCGGCCGACGCAGATTGGAACTCCTTGAAGAACTGCATGTGCAGGTCCTTCTCCGTCTCCTCCACCTCGGTCGTCATCAGTGGGCTATGGGAGCAGCAGATGAGCTGAACCGCCATGCTCTCCTCCTCAGACGCGCGTTTCCGCAAGCGTGCTCTGGGCGAACATTTCCTCGACCGGCAGCAAGCGTACCATCAGCCCCTGGTGGTAGGAATATTGCGCCATCGTGGAGAGCGTCTTGCGATTGGCCTCCACGCCATAGGGCCAGAAGTCGCTGCCCATGACCTCGCGCGTCGAATCAAGCTCTGCCGCCACCCATGGAAGCCCGATCTTGAGCGCAGCCGTTTCCTCGAGGTCCGCATCCGCTATTCGCTTCGCCTGCGCGAATGCCTTGTAGACGCTCGCCGCCAGCCATGGATGCTGCTGGGCCACGTCGCGCCGAATGCCGACGGCATGCATGATCGGAAATAGCCCGGTGCGGAGGAAGTAGTCGCGCTCGGCGCTGCGATAGTCCGGGAAAAGCCGCCGCACCTGCGGGTGTCCCGCGATGAAGCAGGACGGGCGCCGCGCCGATATGACCGCGTCCAGGCTCCCTGCCGCGAGCATGCCGGAGAGCGTTTGTCCGGCACCGGCGATCGTGAGCGGAAATCCCTTCGGCAGGTTGAGTGGAAACTTGTCGCGACGGCCTGCGTTCTCGAGACCGGCCTGGACCCACTCGATCTCGGCGGGCGCGATGCCGAAATCGTCCTCCAGGAAACCACGCACCCACATGGCCGCCGACATCTGATATTCCGGCACGCCGATCCGCTTACCGCGCAGGTCTCGCGGGCCCTCGATCCCGCGGTCGCTGCGGATATAGACCGCCGAATGGCGAAAGGTGCGCGACAGGAAGGCAGGCACCGCGACGTACGGCGCCTCGCCGCGCGACAAGGCGATCAAATGCGGGCCAAAGCCGATCTCGGCGACCTCGAACTCGCCATGGAAAAAAGCGCGCTCGAAGCATTCCTCGACCGGCATGGTGAGATAATTGACGTCACATCCTTCCACCTGCACGCGCCCGTCGCAGAGGGCGCGGACACGATCATAGTCCCAGGTCGCGACGGTGATGGAAAGGCGGCCCATGTCGTGCCGAAACAGGTCTCCGCATTGCGGCATGGAACGTTATAGGCGTCCAGGCGATATGAAAAGCGCCGCCCGCCAGCCGCCGCATAGCGTGCCCGGCGGACAGGATTGCAAGCACCCGACCCAGACTGGTAGGCAAGCGCCGGAATTCGGCGAGCCGGAATCACATGTCTGTTTTGCAACTGTTCAACGACGAGCCGAGCGAGAACACGAGCAAGACCGCCGGGATTTGCGCGCTGCTTGTCCTGGCAAACGTGCTCGCCTGGATCTGGGCGCTCCTGGCATTGGCAGATCGTCCGGCTTTGTTTGCGACCGCATTCCTGGCATACACGTTCGGCTTGCGCCATGCGGTCGATGCCGATCATATCGCGGCAATCGACAACGTCGTGCGCAAGTTGATGCAGGAGGGCAAGCGACCGCTCTCCGCAGGGTTCTTTTTCTCGCTCGGCCACTCGACGGTCGTCGTGCTCGCGGCAATCGGCATTGCTGCCACCACGACCGCGCTGCAGACCAGGTTCGCAGCATTCAAGGCGCTGGGCGGTATCATCGGGACCGGCGTTTCCGTGTTCTTTCTGCTCACGATCGCCATCGTGAACCTGGTGATCGTTTCCGGGCTATGGCGGAGCTTTCAGCATCTACGCCGCGGCGGCCGGATCGAGATCGATCACCTGAATGCCCTGCTCGCAGGCCGAGGCTTCCTCTCTCGCCTGTTCCGGGGGCTGTTCCGAATCATATCCAAGAGCTGGCACATGTATCCCCTGGGCCTGTTGTTTGCGCTCGGCTTCGACACGGCGACAGAGATCGGGCTGCTCGGCCTCTCCGCGGCGCAGGCGGCGCAGGGAATCTCGCTGTGGTCGATATTGATCTTTCCCGCTCTGTTCACCGCGGCCATGGTCCTCGTCGACACCGTGGACGGGCTGTTCATGGTCGGCGCCTATGGCTGGGCGTTCACCAGCCCGCTGCGCAAGCTCTGGTACAATCTCACGGTTACCGCGATGTCGGTGCTGATTGCGCTTTTCATCGGCAGCCTGGAGGTGCTGGGGCTCCTGGCCGACAGGCTCGGAATGGAAGGCCGATTCTGGGCCGCTGTCGGCAATCTCAACGGGTCCCTCGGCGCCTTCGGGCTGCTCGCGATCGGAGCATTCGTACTTTGCTGGCTGGGATCGGCGTTGATCCTGGGCTGGAAGGGATGTGACCTGGGCCGCGTGCCTCTTGCTTGAGACGAGATCCGAACGGGACGAGGAGCCGGCATTGCCATGAGCTCGTATCATTATCTGCCGCTTGCACCGCCTTTCTTCCTCATCCTCGTCGGATTGTTCCTCATCCTGCTGGTGCTGATCCAGCTGGGAGCGTTGCGCTATGCCTATATGCGGCTCGGCGTGAGCCCCCGGGGCGCGCTGGTCCTGCTCTTCGCTTCGCTGATCGGCAGCTATTTCAACATTCCACTTTGGGAGCTGCCTGAGCAGCAGGTGGTATCCGGGCATGAGATCGAGTTCTTCGGAATGCGTTACGCTCTGCCGGTCGTCGAGCAGTGGCCCGGCACTTTGATTGCGGTCAACGTTGGTGGGGCCGTCATTCCCACGCTCATGTCCATCTACCTGCTGATCAGGAATACGTTGTGGGTTCAAGGCGCTTTGGCCACGGCCGTGGTTGCGCTGGTGTGCTACTGGCTCTCTCAGCCGGTGCCGGGACTTGGCATTGCCGAGCCGGTATTCGTCCCGGCCGTCACGACCGCGGTGGTTGCGATAGTGCTCTCGCGCGAATATGCCGCGCCGCTCGCCTACATCAGCGGGAGCCTGGGCACGCTCATCGGCGCGGACCTGCTCAATCTCGGGAGCATTCGCGGGCTCGGAGCGCCGGTCGCATCCATCGGCGGAGCGGGAACCTTCGATGGCATCTTCCTGATCGGGATCGTTGCCGTGCTGATCGCGAGTCTCGTCCCGGGCCCCCGGCCCCGGGCCGCCTGATCGGAATCTACGCCCGTCAGCCTCCGCGGCCGACAAGCAAAAAGATCGACGCTCCTTATCTCGGCCGAATGGCGGTAAGAGCCTTGAATGCGTTTATCAGGCCGGCGCCAAACTCGCGGTCGCGGCCCCGGGGGCCCAAATCCTTGGCGGTATCCATCAGAATCTTGCGCACCTCTGCCGGGGTGAGCGCAGGATTGCGCTCGAGCAGCAGGGCCGCCACCCCGCTGACCTCCGCGGCGGCGACCGACGTTCCCGTCGTGAACTGATAAGCCCCGTCGGGGGCGGGAGCGAGGATGTCCACGCCCGGGGCGGCCACTGATATGTAGTTGCCGCGGTTTGCGCCTTCGAACAGACCATCGTTTGCATTGGTGGCGGTGACCGCGATCACGCCCGGATCGGCCGCGGGAAACAGCGGCGGAGACTTCGGACCGGCATTCCCCGCGGCAGCGATGAGCACGATCCCCTTCTGGTTCGCTTTCGCCAGCGCCTCGCGCAGCCGCGGATCAGGGGGGCCGGCAAAGCTCATGTTGACGACACGCGCGCCTTGGCTCGCTGCCCAATCAAGGCCCTTGAGAATGTTGAACGTGGTGCCTTCGGCGCTGCCCGACTGCGCGCTGAACGCGCGCACCGTGAGCAGCCCCAC
>DATBHG010000125.1:0-43994 GCA_036557665.1 Xanthobacteraceae bacterium
ATTGACTTGCCATCCGATATGAAGGAGCCCTCTATCTGTTTCTTTAGAGATTCGTCGTAGAAAGAGATCTGGTCGGTCGCCATGTGTGCACTCCTGTCTGTTGGTGTTGTTGTATCCCAGTGAACGTTCATCGCTCGCGAGCACGCCTTGGGCGCGACTTCATCGGCTTCACAAACGGACCAAAAAGAGGGTCAGGAGAAAGGTAGCGCCCGCCGATGGCACTTTTCGCTGCCAATCACTTATGTCGCCCAGGGCTTCGGCAAGCCTGGATTAAGGCAGCTGACAAAACATACTACGCCACCTGATCGCCGCGCACAATGACATTAGGGCCTGAGGGCTATATACTTTCGGCGTAGTACCGAGCGAAATCAGCGGTCCAGCCGCGGAAGGGTGGGCCCGGTCAGGATTATCGGCGTCGGCAATCGCGGCCTTTCTGGCATCGTCTACCATATTAAAGTCGGCTGTTGCGCAGCAGCAATCGCGGGCTGCCGACGTCGCCTTCGGGTCAAAGCACTAAATCGCTGCGCGATAGCCAGCGGCCCCGAGCGCCACGGCAAGCAGTTATCCCCAGGGGAGAGAGCGCTCAGCCTCGGCTATGTCGGAAATCTTTTGGCGCGGTGAACCAACGACCTTTACAGTCCGACCCTTTCGCGCGTTCCGAAGCGCATGGCGGTTTCTAATCTTCCGATGATCGATCTTTCGCCGTTCCTGCACCGGGCGCTCCACATCGGCACAGATCCGCGTATATCAGCGGCGTTCTTCGTGTATCCGGACGACACGACCGTCGATGGGCGCGACATCGCGAGCGGGGCCAGCAACAGCTTGAGCATTTGTTCCTGAAGCATGCGTCCTGAAACCATGCGGCTCCGGGTTTTGGAGGCGGGATTCTTCTTTGGCACAACCCACTCGGATTACACGGCTTTTACTGTACTGCTGCAAGACCTGAGCGGGGGACTGCAGGCGCGCAATTCGGCCGGCGAGTGGATCGACGTGGCGCCGAAGGAAGGCACGTTCGTTGCGTGCGCTGCATCGAGACATGCCAGGGACCTGAGAATCCTCCAAGGTTTCATGCAGAGAGCATGCTCGCGGTCATTCTCAAACCCGCTTGCCATTGCGACAACGTCAGCAAGCGCAAGCCTAACGCTGCATAATTTACGCGCAGGAATCCGTCGGCCGCTCGGGTCACCGCTCGCGGGTTTATCGCAGCAACCTCCTGTGCCATTACCCCGACATAAACGGTATCGCTCCACAGATACCGATAGCGGTAGATACCAATTCCGTTTGCCAGTCGATCAATTAACGCGATATCGCGCTTTAGGAAACGGTCGGAAGGAACTGCAAGCTCGCAGCTGCCGCTTATCGGCCCAATCCTTTGGCCAGGACCGCAGAAACGCGAAGACGAGCTGCTGGATAAGCTACTCGTCAAGCTATTGGCAGAGGTGTTGTGGTTGTTGAGGATGCTGAACAACGAGTCCCAAATCGGCGGATCATCCTGGCGATGCCTTGCAAGCAGAGATTTGTCACGCTGACCGAAATAAACCTTGAATCCGCCCCAGACACCGTGGAAGTCGCCTTGGCCTACGCGTCCCTCGACGAACAGCGCGCCCATCGTGCCGCGACCGAGCGGCATCGCCAATTCCGTCCCCAGCGCCAGGGCATTTTTGCCGCCAAGATAACGGTGACCGATGTAGCCATCCCAGTCAGGGGTAAAATTGTACTTTAGATTCACCTGATCGAAGAAGCGGCTTCGGACATCATAGCTGTCGATAAAATTCGATACCGTGGTTGAGTTCGTGGTCGTAGTGGTGATGGTGCCTGGCAACGCGCCTGGCGGCACCGTCGAGGTCGCTGTCGAGGTGCCCGACGTTACGATCGAGGTTGTATTTACGGCTGAGCTCCCGGACTCAGCCCCAGCGACAGCTTGCAGCGTGAAACGCCCCCAATAATATCCGGCTTCACCGCCAATCTGCGAAACGTGCACCCCGCCGAACTGATCCCAATCGGTGTAACTGGCGTACACGCCGAGAAGGCCCAGGGATGGATTGCGCCAGAATAAATGCCCCGCAATCGCGCCAAAGGCCCGGTGATCGAGATTGCCGCCTTTACCGTCGATTTGGGCCCCCCACTGTCCCCCCAGGGGTATGCCGATTGCACCATCAACGCCATAGAGAGATCGGTTCGCAATCGCGCCGCCATAACCCTCTATCTTGGAATTAATCCCGTCCACCGCTGGTGCAATCAAGGGTGCTCTGAGAGCAGAATAATCGACCGCATTTGCAGAACCGGAAAGGAACGCGGGCCCCACTACCCCCGACAGCATGGTCGTGGACAAGAAAAAACGGCGAATTGTCACCGGGCACACCCCAAATCAGCCAAACCTATTCTGTCAATAGTCATTCGCCGATGCAGCAAAAAAGCGGAATATTTCCAATGATCGTCGGCAGCTGTGACCGAAAGGACACGTTAGGAGCACGAACGGCTGTTCTTAAATTTCGGCTGGATCGAGAGTAGGCCAAGCCCGAGTCCCTGGCCATGAAGGATGCCTTCGACCGCTACCTCAGGACGCTGGAACGGACAGAGCGGATGCCTCTGCCTGCTCTTGCGCGCTATCAGGAGGAATTGCTCATTCGGCTCGTCCGACACGCATACGAGCGGATCCCGTTCTATCGCGAGCGTCTGGACTGCCTATTTACGGCCGCAGGGGACGTCGACCTATCCCGCTGGAACGCCGTGCCGGTTCTCAAGCGCGATGACGTAATCGCGCACGGACGGAAGTTGCGCGTTGCGGAGCTTGCGCCCGAATATGGCGAGATTGGCGAGGCGCGGACCTCCGGCTCGAGCGGCGTGCCGCTTGAGGTCGCGACCAACGGCCTGGTTTTTTTCAACTCGAATGCCCTGCTTACCCGCGCCACGCGATGGTGGGGCCTTAATACGTCCAGGCCTCTGGCCGCACTCCGGCTTTTCATCAATGAACCGGTAGCGCCATACCCGATTGGAAATATCAAAAAAGGCTGGTCCTATGCCGCGCCAGAAGCCCCGATTTACGAGCTAGAGCTAATGACTCCAGTCGAGCAGCAACTGGAATGGCTCGCACGCTATAAGGCGCCTTATTTGCTCACGCAAGCATCCGGGGCGCTCGCCCTGGCTCACGCAGTCAAGCCAGATCAAGGTCGTGAATTAGGTATCGAGATGATAATTGCGATCGGCGAAACCATTCCCGATGGTACACGCGAATTCGTCGCAGAACGATTGGGCGCTCGACTTGCGGCCATCTATTCATGCCAGGAGATCGGGACGATAGCGACCGAATGCTCAATCGAGCGGCACTATCACGTGGCTGCAGAGAATGCTCTCGTTGAGATACTCGACGAGAAAGGACGCGACGTCGCTCCGGGTGAGCGTGGCCGAGTGATAGTCACCGGAATATACAACTACGTAATGCCTTTCATCCGGTACGAGCTTGGTGACATCGCGGTGGCAGGCACTCGGGCCTGCACATGTGGGCGCACCTTGCCTGTCATTACGCGGATCGAAGGACGCACTCGCAACATGTTTGTCTTCCGCGACGGCAGTCGTGTCTGGCCGCGGTCGGGGATAATGCGGCCGATGCACGCCTTTGTCCCATTCCGGCAATATCAGCTCGTTCAACTCGATTACGAAACGATCGAGTTCCGCTACATACCTGATGGATCAGGACGTGAGCCTGATCTCGCTGGCCTCAATGCCCACGCGCGAAAAGTATTCCATCCCTCGGTGATTTGCATCGTCCGGGCGCTCGAATGCTTCGCGCCCGAACCGAGCGGAAAATTCGAACAGTTTCTCTCGCGAGTGCCCGCTGCAGCGCGTCCGGCTGCGCCGATGTAGCGACGAGAAGAAACGGGATGGATTTTGAAGATGTGGGATGGGAGCTTCCGTCAACCTCATGATGCGCTGGTGACGCATGCCTTCACCCTTGAAGCTGCTGAGCAATGGGCACTGGCGAGAGCCTCGCCCCTTTCGGCGGATCGCTTGCGCATAACAGCCTTCTGGCACCTCGATTCTTTTCAGCAGCGGATACCGGGAGAAATCAAGAGGCGCTATACCAGACGGCTAGCCCAGGCAGCCGAGAATTACGGGATGGCTATTGGCTTGGCTTCTCCACTCCAGGACACGCATTGCGCTCTGGTCGGAGAGGACAGCAGGGCGGTTCTCAAAGCTCGGCAATATCACGATGACATAGACCGGACGGCTTTGATCGATCTGGTCATGGGTCATATCTCGGTCTCGGCAGCACACCAAGTGATGCTTGATGAAGTGCCGCGCAACAAACATGTGGAGAGGTCACGCCTTTTCGCCGAGGAGGCAGAAAATGTCATCCGCCGGAAAGGCTTGAAGGAGATCAAAGGAAGTAAGCCGCGTATCCTCGTGGTCGGGGCTACCGCTGGAATGATCGGAGTTCTTGTTAATCGGGGATTTGAAGTGTCGGCGACTGACATGTACCCCGATGCTGAGGGCGCAGATTTTTACGGGGTGAAGGTCTGTGCCGATACGCAGAATGGGGACCTGATCAAAGTGGCTGATATCGCGATCATTACCGGCATGACGTTGGCGAACCGAACCCTTCCGGGACTCGTTGAGGCGGCAAAAATCCACAATACGTCAACGATGATGTGGGCGATCACGGGCAGGAATTTCGGACAGTACTACGTCGAGCACGGGGTTGACTGCGTGATTTCGGATCCCTCGCCCTTCTTCTCGCTGCCTGGCCCTGCCAATATTGGGATTTGGCGAAGAGAGCTTTAAATGAGAATTTTTACGGCACTGGAATATTCGCCGCATCTCACCACGAGGCTCAGGACCACATTAGGGACAGCGAAAGGTATTACACCACGTGCCGACGTCGAGGGGTCGCACGAGGCCATCACCGGCGCCCCAGCGAAGTTCGGTCCGGAGATTGCTGCCTTCCGTCCATCCCAACTTCGTGAGCGCACCTCGGAACGCTACCAGCCAAGACTGCGCGACCCGATCGCTCTCCGCATTGCCCACCAGCACACCGATCCGCCGCATCCGATCCGGCTGCTGCGCGAGCGGCAAGCGGCCACGCCGTTGCGCTGCCGAGCAGCGTGATGAGTTCGCGCCGGTTCAGTCGATCAAAGTGCATTCCCTTTCCCCGCAGTCCGGGCAGGATTGCAGGATACCCGAGTCCGCGGGGTCAGTCAGCGGCGGGTACGCCGGCCAGATAGCCGGTTGCACACCCGAGGTCCGGAGTGGGTCATTCCCTGGCATTATCGCGATGCAACAGCAATGGCCGGTTTATGATGCACGGACGCCGGCCGTGGTCGGCGTGCACGCGGGTCGGCCGTTTGCAAAAAACACAGGCGAGGGCGATCATCCTACCCTTGACTGGAGCTCGACACGAGCATCAGCGCGCGCTCAAGCTGCCAGCGTTCTCTCCGCCTGCCAGCCCGCCATGATCTCGCCGAGCTTATCCCCCGGCACCGGCGCGCTGAACAGATAACCCTGCGCCTCGTCGCAGCCCAGAGCTGCGAGAAACTCCTTCTGCGCGTCGGTCTCTACGCCTTCGGCGGTGGTCGTCATGCCGAGCGCGCGGGCGATGCTCACCACCGCCTGCACGATGGCGATGTGCTCGGTGCCCGCCGCGAGATCGGACACGAAGGCGCGGTCGACCTTGATCTGGTCGTAGGGAAAGTTGCGCAGATAGCTCAGCGACGAATACCCGGTCCCGAAATCGTCCATGGAAATACGAATGCCGAGTTTTTTGAGCCGGTGCAGCGTCGACAATATTTTCTGGCTATCCTCGATGAACACGCGCTCGGTGATCTCCAGCTCGAGGCGGTGCGGCGCGAGCCCGGTCTGCGTCAGCACCGACTTGACCATGGTGAGGAGGTCGGGGCTCGAGAGCTGAACGGGTGAGAGGTTCACGGCGATCTTGAGGTCGTGCGGCCAGGAGGCGGCGGCACGGCAGGCTTCCGCCAGCGCCCACGCTCCGAGCGCGATCACGAGCCCCGTGTCCTCGGCTACCGGAATGAACACCGCCGGCGGCACCATCCCCTTCGTGGGATGGCGCCACCGCGCGAGCCCCTCGAAACCGGTAATCACATTCCGGTGCAGGTCGATGATCGGTTGATAGTGCAATTCCAGCTCGCCCTTCTCGATGGCCTCGCGCAGATCCATCTCGAGTTGCCGGCGGTCATTGACTTCTTGATTCATGGAGCGATCGTAGAACCGATACGTCCCGCGTGTGCTCGCCTTCGCCGCGTAGAGGGCGAGATCGGCGGCCATGAGCAGGTCCTCGCAATTGCCGCCGTCGCGCGGCCCGACGGCAATCCCGATGCTCACCCCCGCGCGGATGCGATGACCGTCGACCTCATAGGACTGGTTCACCGCCGCAATCAGCCGCTTGGCAAGGCGTTTCAGCGCGCGGCGGGATGCGGCCGTGGGCGCGACGATGGCGAACTCGTCGCCCCCGAGCCGCGCCAGAACATCGGCGGGCTGCAACGCCTTCTTCAGGCGCAAGGCGATCTCCTGCAGCAGCATGTCCCCGACCCGATGGCCGAGCGTGTCGTTCACCACCTTGAAGCGATCGACGTCGAGGAAGACAACCGCGAATTCGGCATCGGTATCTCCCGTCCGGCTGCACATCTGGTCGAGCGTCGAATGAAACAGGCGTCGATTGGGAAGACCGGTCAAAGGATCCTCGGAAGCAAGCCGCGCCACATGGGCTTCCGCCTCCCGCCGCTTGGTTATGTCGGTAAAAGTCTGCACAAAGCTGCCGTCAGGAAGGTGCCCGCTGCGCACTTCGACAACCGTGCCGTTGGCCATGGATCGCTCGCAGATCGAGACCTGCCGCGAGACGGCGCTCGTCGCGGCAGGGTTGGGGGTTGCCGACTCGCGTTCCGGGTCGCAAGCGGAGCCGTGAGTGCTCTTGGCTTGAAACGCGACCAGCTGGTCGAAGCTCGGCGGATGCTCCACAAAATCCGGCGGCAGGCCGAGGAGCTCGCCGCACCTGCTGTTGATGATCGGGATCTGCAGATCCTTGGTGACCAGCATGATGCCCTGGCTCATGTTCTCGAGCGTGAGCTGGAGCTGCTCGGCCTTGAGCCTTGCCCTCGCCTCGGTGCGCAGGATGCGCTCCATCGCCGCGAGGATGATCAGCGTGAGCGCCGCGGCCGCCAGCGCATCGACCTGGAAATCTCCCCATGAGGACTTGTAGATCTCGTCGTCGTTGGTGGTGACGCTCACCCACAGCGGGTGACCTTTCACCTTGCGCAGCGTGATCAGGCAGGGCTCGCCGTTCGGCTGAGCCGTATCCTCGAATGTGGAGGAGGTAGCGCCTGAGCGCATATGCTCGAGCAGCCTGGTGCCGCGCAGATCCTGACCGAGAGCAAAGCCGCCGGCGTTGCCGCCGCTCGAGCGCACGACACCGTCGCTGCCGATGAGCGAGATGGACGCGAGCGACGCGAAGTCGATCATGTTGTAGAAGCGTGTGAAATGATCGGGATCGAGCGAGGCGACCACGACCCCGCCGAACGTCTTGTCGCGGTTGAGAAATCGGCGCGAGAACTGAACCGACCACTTGCCGCTGGCGCGTCCGATCACCGGCTTGCTCATGAACAGCTGATCCTGGTTGCTGTTCACGTGCACCTTGTAGTGCTCCCGGTCGCTGAGATCGAGCGGCGGCGCGGGCTGCGGACCGACATTGGAAGCGCGCATGATCCCGGCCGCATCGATGATCGCGACCTGCACGATGATCTCGCTCAGCACGTCCGTCGTGCTGACGATGGTGGCAAAGTCGGTCGAGTCCTTGCGGGTCTCGATGGTGCGCCGCAGATACAGGAGCGCCTTGTCGATCTCTCCGATCGAACGCAGCACGTTCTCCTCGAATACCATTGCGAAATTGTGATTGCCTCGTTGCGCCTCCTTTAGGTCGCCCTGCCTGTCCTCGGAAAACCGCAGGAGAACGCCGGTCCAGAGCATGGCGATGATGACCACGCCGAAGATGGCCGAGCTGCGGCGCTCCGCAATCAGTTTTGGCAGTCGCAGGATGTGCAGGGCCATCGGAAGCTTCGGTCTCTTTTTTTACAAGTCGAGACTAGTTCTCCGATGTTTCGATCTTCTTACACGGTTCCGCGCTAATGCATTGGTAAGCCAACAAAGCCCTAACGGCTAAGGTAAATGCATTCATGCAGCGGGCCGCGGAGGCGATGGATCGCTTGCCGGGCGGCGTAGGGCCGAGGGCATCGCCTGCCAAGCGCGTAGCGGCGAGGCATGCCTCGCCCTGCTTCAGTACGACATGACGGGAGGGGGAGGCGATCAGGGTGGGTCGGCGGGAATCAGGTCGCCGCAAGGCGCGTGCCGGGGCGCAGGACCAGCCAGAGCACGATCGTCACGTTGAGGAGATTCCAGACGAGCCCGTTGAGGAATGCCGCGTGGTAGGAGCCGGTGAGATCGAAGATGACGCCGGACATCCATCCGCCGAGCGCCATCCCGAACAGCGTGGCCATGAGCACAATTCCAAGGCGCGTGCCGGCCTCGCGCGCGGGGAAATAGTCCCGCACCAGCACCGCATACATCGGCACGATGCCGCCCTGGAACAGGCCGAACAGGGCCGAGATCACGTAAAGCGAGGCGAGGCCGTCGAACAGAAGATAGAGAAACAGCGCAAGCCCCTGCAGCGCCGAGCCGAGCAACAGCGTCGCCGCGCCGCCGATGCGGTCCGCAACCAGTCCCGAGGCGACCCGGCTGACGAGCCCGCACGCAAGCATCAGCGAAAGCATCTCGGCGCCGCGCGCGACCCCATAACCCAGATCGCCGCAATAGGCCACGAGATGAACCTGCGGCATCGCCATCGCGACGCAACAGCCGACGCCGGCAAGGCACAGCAGCACCTGCAGCGCGTTCGGCGAGATGCCGAGCGCCGCCTGCTTGGGCAGGAAGCTCGATCCGGTGACCTCGAAGGCGGGCGGGCGGCGCACGAACAGCAAGAGAAGGGGGAGAAAGGAAAGGAAGCAGAAGACGCCGAGGCCGAGATGGGTTGCACGCCAACCCTCGGCCGCAACAAGGTGCTGCAGCACGGGCGGCCAGATCGCGCCGCCCAGGTAATTGCCGCTGCCGGCGAGAGCAACCGCGATGCCGCGCCGGCGGGTGAACCACCGGGAAGCGTCCGCCATGATCGGGCCGAACCCTGCGGACGCGCCGAGGCCGATGAGGATATGCATCAGGGCAAACACGGTAAGGGTGGGCGCAAGCCCCGCGCCGATGTAGCCGAGCCCCATCAGCGCGGCGCCGCAGGCAAGCGGGGCAATGATGCCGAAGCGGTCGGCAAGGCGCCCCATCCACACGCCTCCAAGCGCAAAGCCGACCATGGCAAGAGTGAAGGGGAGCGACGCGCCGGCGCGTGCGGCGCCGAACTCGGATTGCACCGCCGCCATGACGACCGGTACCGACCACATCCCCACGGTGCCGATGGCTCCGATGGCCACCGCGGCCGCGAGGCGCGTCCAGGCGTATGAAGATTCCACCTCTATGGCTGGATTGGCCTGGAGCATTTTCCCGATAGCTTTGTTCCGGCGTTGCCGGACGCGCGGCTCTATCTCCCTCAGCGCAACTTGGCGGCCCGATGCAGGCAGGTCAAGAAACGGAGCCGCAAGCCTGCTCCGCCGTCTGCGAGGGCGCGGACCTGCAGTCTGTTCAGATGAACCCGATGCACAATGGCGCCGCAGACTCGGTTGGCTCTTGCGGCGGGGAGAGGGATGGGCGAGGGGCACACGTACCCTGGCGACTTCTTGCCCCTCACCCTGACCCTGTCGCCGTGAAAAGGCGGAGAGGGAACAGGCCGAGATTGCGCCGATGCTGCAGCTTTACGGCGCGCCTGTATCAAAAATGAGATTTGTCTTGCAATTGAGAAAATACTCTGGCAATAATTCGCCAGGCGCAGCGGCACGTGCGGTGCCCCCGGAGCTTCTCGCGATCAAAGCCGGCAGCTAGGTTCACCGCCAAGAGACTTGGCCCAGAGTTGGCACACGAGGGGCAAGCGCCTGGTTCGAGGTAAGCAGGCCGGCTGATCCGGGCAAAGGCTGCGTTGCCGCTCGCAGGACAGACCGAGCCCCGAGAGATCGAAAACCCGCAGATCGAACGACCCACAGATCAAACCACCGAAGGATTGCGTCATGACGGACACCCAGACACTGACGGCGCCGGCGCCATCGCTGCCGATCGAGGTTGATCGCAAAGCCTGGAAGTCCCTGCTGGGCTCCACCATCGGCTATGCGATGGACGGGTTCGACCTTCTCGTGCTCGGGTTTCTGCTCGGGCCCCTGTCCAAGGATCTGGGCCTGAGCCGGCCGCAAGCGGCATCGCTGGTGACCGTCACGCTGATCGGCGCGGTCATCGGCGGCATCGGCTTCGGCCTGCTGTCTGACCGCTTCGGCCGCGTCCGGGTCCTCACCTGGACCATCGTGCTGTTTGCAGTCTTCACCGGGATGTGTGCGCTGGCGCAAGGCTACTGGGACCTGCTCATCTACCGCGGCATCGCCGGCATCGGGCTCGGCGGCGAGTTCGGTATCGGCATGGCCCTGGTCGCCGAAGCCTGGCCGGCGGCCAAGCGCGCGCGTGTCTCATCCTATGTCGGGCTCGGCTGGCAGCTTGGCGTGCTGGCGGCAGCGCTGATCACGCCGTTGCTGCTGCCGGTGATCGGCTGGCGCGGCATGTTTGCCATCGGCATCGTGCCGGCATTGGCCGCGTATGTCATCCGCCACACGCTCGATGAACCTGAAATCTTCGTCGCCAAGGTGCAGGAAAAGCCGAAGGAATCGGCACTCCACCTCCTCGTCAAGGACAAGGCCACGGCCAAGATCAGCCTGGGTATGGTCATCCTCTGCTCCGTCCAGAACTTCGCCTATTACGGCGTAATGATCTGGATGCCGAACTACCTGTCGACCCGCTTCGGGTTCGCGCTCACCCAATCGGCAGCGTGGACCGCGGTGACTATCACCGGCATGGCGATCGGCATCTTCCTGTTCGGCCACATTGCCGACCGCTTCGGGCGGCGTCCGACCTTCTTCGCCTATATGCTGGGTGCGGCGGTGATGGTCGTGGTCTATTCGCGCCTCACCGATCCGGCAGAGCTTCTGGTCGCCGGCGCGGTGATGGGCTTCTTCGTCAACGGCATGCTCGGCGGTTACGGAGCGCTGATGAGCGAGCTCTACCCGACGGTCGCGCGCGCCACGGCGCAGAACGTCCTGTTCAATATCGGGCGGGGCGTCGGCGGTTTCGGCCCGCTCGTCGTCGGAGCGGTGGCCGCCGCCTACAGCTTCCAGATTGCGATCGCCCTCCTGGCGGCCCTTTACATGCTCGATATCATAGCGCTGTTGCTGCTCATCCCCGAGCGTCGCGGAGCGGAGCTCGAGTGAGAAGGGATATGCTCGTCGTCCCGGCCAAGCGAGCCCGCCGGTCGCGGGCGAGCGCGAGCCGGACCCGGTGAACGAGGGCCATTGTGAATGCACGAAGGGCGCCGTTTACTGGGAATTGCGGCTCTCCCCCGGGTCAAGCCAGGTCAAGCCCGGGCCGGCCGGAATGACAGCGACGGCTGAACATGGATTCTGGGCTGAACGCATCATTATTGGAGCGCCGGCAAGCCGGCAGCTGGAAGCCGAGCGTGGTGGCGGAGCTTGCCGAGGTTGTCGGCAATGGCGCCGTGAACAGCGAGTATCGCCACCTCGTGCTCAATTGCAGTGCCGAAGCCGCCCGGGCGCAGCCCGGCCAGTTCTTTCAGCTCCTGTGCCCGTATCCGCAGGGCGAGCAGCCGTTCTTGCGCCGGCCCATGAGCATCTACGGCGCCGATCCCGAAACCCGGCATCTCGAATTTCTTTACAAGGTGATGGGCGCGGGCACCCGCGGCCTCGCCATGCTCGAGCCCGGAGACCGCCTCGACGTCATGGGGCCGCTCGGCATCGGCTTCAAGCTCGACCCGGCGTGGCATCACATCGTTGCGGTCGGCCGCGGTGCCGGGCTTGCCACGCTCGCGCCGCTGGCCAAGGCGGCGAGCGGGGTCAACATCCATGTCACCGCGGTTCTCAGTGCCCGGCGTCCCGACCTGATGGTGTCGGCCGAGCTGTTTAGAAGCCATGGCGCCGACGTCATCACCGTTACCGATTCCCAGGCGACCAGCGGCCCCGCCAACGTCGAGCGCATCCTGCGCCGGCTGATTGCCGAGCGCCGCTGCGATGCCTTCTTCACCTGCGGCTCGTCGCGGCTCATCCAGGTGCAGCAGAGACTGGCGCGAGAGCTCGGTCTCCCCGGCCAGGTGGCGATGGAGCAGCAGATGGCCTGCGGGCTTGGCCTCTGCTTCTGCTGCGTGCGCCAGTTCAACGTCAACGGTGCGATCATGCACCGGCGCGTGTGCTGGGAGGGGCCGGTCTTCGATCTGATGGAGGCGCTGCCGTGAGCGCAACGGCAGCCATCGATCTTTCCGTCCGCGTGGGCGGGCTTGCGCTGCGCAACCCGGTCATGCCGGCTTCCGGGACCTTTGCCGAAGGCCTGGAGCGCGTCATGGACTTCAATCGCCTCGGCGCTCTCGTCACCAAGACCATCACCCGCGAGTTGCGCGAGGGCAATCCGCTGCCGCGCGTCGTCGAGTGCCCGGGAAGCCTGATCAACGCCATCGGCATTCCCTCCAAGGGCGTGCCGGAATTCGTGCAGAGGACGATCCCGCATTATGCGCAGTTCGCGCCCCCGCTGATCGTGAGCATCTCGGCGCCGACGGCGGAAGGCTTCGCCAGCCTGGCGCGGGAGTTGACGATGCCGGGGGTAGCGGCGATCGAGGCCAACATCTCCTGCCCCAACATCGAGGAGGACGGCAAGGCTTTCGCCATGCGCGCCGAGCCGACAGAGAAGGTCACGCGCGAGCTGCGTGCGTCAACGAAGCTGCCGCTGTGGGTGAAGCTCACACCGAACACCGGCGACATGCCGGAAGTGGCGCGCGCGGCCGAAGCTGCCGGCGCGGATGCGGTCGTGGTCGCCAATACGATATTGTCCATGGCGATCGATCTCAAAACCTTCAAGCCGTGCCTGGGAAACATCATGGGCGGCCTTTCCGGACCCGCCGTCAAGCCGATCATCCTGCGCCATGTCTTTCAGTGCGCCCGCGCGGTGAACATCCCGGTGATCGCCTGCGGCGGTATTTCCACCACCGACGATGCCGTTGAATACATGCTGGCCGGCGCGACCGCGGTGCAGGTCGGCACCGCCACCTTCCTGCAGCCCGCGGCGATGATCGCCGTCATCGAGGGGCTCGAGCGGTTTTGCCTGGTGCGCCAGATCCCCCGCGTCACCGACCTCATTGGCGGCCTTATCGTCGAGGAAGCGGACGAGCCGGAGCTTTCCTGGCTCAACCCGGTAACGTGATGAGCTCGATCGCCGCCGAGCGCCCTGCCCAGAGCGAAAGCGACCGCGACCGCGCGCTTGCCGAGGACCTGTTCGCTGCCTTGCGTGCGAGAACCGGCGACGGTCCCGGCATCACGCGGACGAGCTATGGCGAAGGCGAGTCGGTTGCGCTCGATCTCATCGAGAGCAAGGCGCGCCAGCTCGGCCTCGCTACCGAGCGCGACGCAGCCGCCAATCTGGTCGTGACCCTCCAAGGGTCCGAGCCCGGCCTGCCGTTTCTCGCCTGCGGATCGCACCTCGACTCCGTTCCGCAGGGCGGCAATTTCGACGGCGGCGCCGGCGTCGTTGCCGGCCTCGCCATTCTCGCCGGCTTCAGGCAGGACCGGCTCGATATGCGCCGGAGCGTGAAGCTCTTTGCGCTGCGCGGGGAGGAAAGCGCGCGCTTCGGCAAGGCCTATGTGGGATCGAGCGCTCTGGTGGGCGCACTCACGCCGGCCGATCTCGCCCTCAGGGATGCGCGGTCGGATGCCACCCTTGGCGACTGCATGCGCAGCGTGGGCATCGATGTCGATCGCGTCGCGAGAGGCGAGCCGCTCTTTGACCCGAGGCACATGGCCGCGTGGGTCGAGCTGCATATCGAGCAGGGTCCGGTGCTGGTGGCGCGCAAGCTGCCGATCGGCATCGTTACCGGCATCCGCGGCAATATCCGCCACCGCAGCATCGAATGCGCCGGCGAGCCGGGACATTCCGGCGCCGTTCCGCGCTGGCTGCGCCACGATGCCGTGTTCGCGACCGCGGAGCTCATCACCCATCTCGATCGGCATTGGCGCACGATGCTGGAGCGCGGCCGCGACCTGGTCGTGACCGCGGGCGTGTTGGGCACCAATCCGAGCGAGCACGCCATCGCCAGGATTCCCGGGAGGGTGAATTTCAGCCTGGATCTGCGCAGCCAGAGCAAGGAGACGCTGGAGGCGTTCTACGACCTGTTCCTGTCGGAATGCGGCATGATCGGCGAGGAGCGCGGCGTGGAGTTCAAGCTCGATCGTCGGATCGAGGCGCCGCCGGCCATCATGGATGCGGGATGGATCAGCCGCCTGAGGGAAGCGGCGCGCGAGCTTGGGCTTCCCGACGAGGAGATCCCGAGCGGAGCCGGCCATGACGCCGCTGTTTTCGCCAATGCCGGCATCCCCAGCGCCATGATATTCGTGCGCAACGAGCACGGCTCGCACAATCCCAGGGAAGCGATGGAGATGGGCGACTTCCTCGCCGGCATCGCCGTCATGCGCGCAGCGGTCAAAGAGGCATTGCAATGAGCATGTCTGAGACGTCGCAAGGCCGCAGTCGCGATGGTGACGCAGCACCGGCCTCCGACATCGGTAACGCCGTCGCTGAGCTTCTGATCGCTGCCGGTGCGATCCATGTGAGCCGCGCGCAGCCGTATATCCTCGCGGCGGGCTGGGCGAGCCCGGTCTATGTGGACTGCCGCCTCCTCGTCGGCGAGCCTGCTCACCGCAAGGCGGTAACCGAGCTCGCCGTCAAACGCGCCGGCGCAATCTTTGCGCAGAGTCCGTTCGACGCCATTGTCGGTGCCGAGACCGCCGGCATCCCGTTTGCGTGCTGGCTCGCGGAGCGGATGGATCTCAAGTTCCGTTATGTGCGCAAGCGTCCGCTCGGTATCGGACGCCATGCCCAGATCGAGGGGGGCTCGGTCGAGGGGTTGAGCGTCCTCGTCGTCGACGATCTCACCACCGACGGCTCCAGCAAGCTCGCTTTCGCGCGCGGTCTTCGCGCTGCCAACGCCAGGGTCGAGCACGTGCTTACCATTTTTTATCACAATGCGTTTCCCGGTGCCGAAGCGCGGTTGCAGCAGGCCGGCCTGCAGCTGCACAGCCTTGCCACCTGGGCCGACGTGCTGCACGCGGATAGAGGTGCCGGGCTTCCCCCCGAGGAGCGTGCTGAGATCGAGCGCTTTCTGCGCGATCCCGTCGCCTGGTCCACCGAGCACGGCGGCCGCTCGCTCTCCCCGCCGCGCCCTTGAGTCCCGCGGAGAAAGAATAGATGGACGAGCTACTGCAGTGGCTGCGCCAGCAAACCGCGGGCGTGCGGGTATTCTCGCAGTTCTGCGAGAAGGCGCTCGCGTTGCGTGGCAGCGAGCCGCAGCACGCGGCCATGGCGCGACTGCTCGCCACTCTCGCCGGCAATTTTTCCGAGGCTTATTTCAGCGAGCCGCTGCCGCTCGATGTGGCCGAGCGCGCCCTTGTCCGCCTGACCGCGCTCGTCGAGAACGCCGTGCGGGCGCGCGCTGCCGGATTGGCCGAGGAGATGTCGCTGCTCAACGAGCTCGCCATGGCCGAGCTGATCTGACCGCGCGCCGGCATCGTTCGCTGGATGTAGGGGCGGGTTTGAAACCCGCTTCTACCCTTGCCAGCGGCTCTGGATGTCGCCGTATGCAGACTACGACGCTTTGCGTGAGCGCGTTGCTTCGATCCCCGAGCGTGCGATCGCGGCACGCAGCAGGGCGACTGCATCACGCCCCTTGTGCGCGCCCTTCCAGAGATCGTTGGCGAGCTGCTCGTACATGCATACCGGCTCGCGGTCGGCGGTCATCATGGCGATGCCGATGCTGACATTGGGCAGCTCGCCGCCCAGACGATAGGGACTGAGGCCCAACAGCGTGCCCGCCGGGGTGCGGAAGAGCTGAAACGTGAGGTTCGGCAGTGTCGCTTCGATCAGTCCGATCTGCACGCCCATCGGCTCGCTCTCGACCAGCCCGATCAGATGCTCCACTTCGAAACGCGCCGCCTGCCGGCGCCTTGCCGTCTCTGCGGCCGGCAGGTTGAAGCGGCCGACCACGCCGAGCTTGAGCCAGCGCTCGATCTCCGGCAGCGTGACGAAGTTGACCACGCTCAGCCCCCGCTGCTTGCGCGCCTTCCTGCGCTCGCCGAGAATGGCAATCACCGCATCGATCTCCGCCTGGGCTTTGCTGTGTCCCGAGGTGTCGCGCGGCAGCGCCTCTATCAGGGTCTTGCGCAGATAGATCGGGTACTGGTCCGAGGTGAGCAGATACGACATCGGCGGAAAGTGCGCGATGACCTGCTCGGATTCCTCCTCGACCTGCCGCATGCGCTCGAAATAAGCGATCGAGTGCGCGTAATACTCGACGCCGGCGCCGAGCAGGGAAGCGAGCGACGTGTCCAGCAGCGCTGCCAATCGCTCGAGCGTCTCCACCTTGACCACGGTGCCGCTCTCGATGCGGTAGACCGCCGCGCGCGAGATTCCCAGCCGCTCGGCGACGTCGTCCGCGGTGAGACCGAGCCCGAGCCGGTAGGCCTTCAGCCGGCTTCCGATCGAGCTCAAAGCCTGCCCCATGCCGACTCGCGGGTGAATCTCAGATATTAGACAAGTATCATATTAGGGAGCCGGGTGAAAGGCGCCAATGCCATGGAGCTCATTGCCTCGCCATGGCGCAACCGCTGCCGGTACTTGTGCCGCCCCGCGCGAATATCCACTTCCAAGCGATGCGATCGTCCCTCGCTCGCGGTTTTGCCTTTGCGCTTTTCCTGGTTTTTTGCGCCTCCGGGCCTGAGCAGGCCTTGGCGAGGTCCAAGAAGCACAGCCCTCAACCTTCAGCTCCGGGCCTGGCGGTGGACGACACCGGAACGCCCATCATCATGCAGGGGCTGCAGCCCGCGAGGAGAACCGTCGTGGGCAGGCCGCATGCGACCAAGGAGGCCACCAGGGAGGCCAAGCGCCACGTCCACATCCCGCACGGCAGCCCGGGCTTCATTCCCCCGATTTCCTCGATGGGACCTCTGCCGCGGACACCCTTGATCGGCCAGGCACCGGCCGCCGCTCCCTACAATCCGCCTCCCGTCCGCAACCCGAGCGCCGAGATCTCGCAGTACAATCAGTCGTTCCAGTTCAACAAGGGCTTGGGCAACAATCCCACCGACCGCGACGCCTACATCCGGTATAATTTCAACAGATAGCAGCGTGCCGGCTCGATTGCCGCGTCAGCGCGCGGAGCAGCATCGACCCAACTTGTGCCGGCGATGCCGCGCCGGACCATCTCGCGAGCAGCGGATGCTGGCCGAGAGATCGGCCGCGGATCACACACGTGCAGCCGGGACGGAATCAGCGATGCGGCGATGGGGGCAGGAACAGGTTGGGGAATATGCTGCCCTGATTGGCTTCGCCCATCAAAGGCGCGGCCTGGGGAGAGACAGCAGTGCGGTCGGACCAGCCCTCCGCGTTCAGGGTCGAGCCGCCGAAGAAGAACGAATGGACCTGCTCGTCCGGATCGACGAAGCGCGGCGTGCCATCGGCATTGGCGCCGCTTGCGTTATCGATGGTGAATGCGGATGCTTGCTGTGCCGGGATGAGCAGGGCCAGCAGCATCGCTGCGGCCACAGCAGAGATGAGGCGCATGTGACGGGCTCCGGTTGAGAGCGTTCGCCGCGCGTTACGGCGAATTGCCCCTGATTGCTTTGCACATGTCGCCCCCATCACCTTTTAGCTCATTCCGGCGCTCAATCGGTTGCCCCTCGGCAACACCTGCGCGGAATCTCTTCTCCAGGGACGAGAACGATCGGCGTTGCGCAGCGGCGACCCATTGGGCCGCCCGCACCCGGTCTCGCGGTGCCCGCGTGAATTGTGGTAGGACATCAGCCTGATCAGGGACTTGCAATGACCGCCCAGCTGCAAGCCGTCGAGGGCAGGCCCGACATCGCCGCGGCCATGCGCGAGTTCGGCAGAAACGCGCGGGCAGCCGCGCGCGTGCTTGCGCTCGCCGCGACGCAGCAGAAAAATAATACGCTCGCCGCCATGGCGGCCGAGATCCGCGCTTGCAGCGCCGATATTCTCGCCGCCAATGCGGCCGATCTCGCGGAAGCAAAGAGCTCGGGTGCGAGCGCGGCCTTCCTCGACCGCCTCGCGCTCGACGCGAAGCGCGTCGCCGCCATGGCCGCGGGGCTCGACGTGGTGCGCGCGCTCCCCGACCCGGTCGGCATGGTCACCGAGGGCTGGACGCGGCCCAACGGCATGAGCATCGAGCGCGTCCGCGTGCCCCTCGGTGTCGTCGGCATCATCTACGAAAGCCGCCCGAACGTCACCGCCGATGCCGCGGCGCTCTGCCTCAAGGCCGGCAATGCGGCCATCCTGCGCGGCGGCTCCGAGAGCCACCGCTCCAACCGCGCCGTCCACGCCGCGCTGGTCGCCGGGCTGCGCCGATCCGGGTTGCCCGAGGCTGCGGTCTCGCTGGTGCCGACCCGCGAGCGCGCCGCGGTGGGGATGATGCTTGCCGGCCTCGACGGCGCAATCGACGTGATCGTGCCGCGCGGCGGCAAGGACCTGGTCGCTCGCGTGCAGCAGGAGGCGAGGGTGCCGGTGTTCGCCCATCTCGAGGGCATCTGCCACGTCTATGTGGAGCGCAGCGCCCCGCTCGCCATGGCCAAGTCCGTCGTGCTCAATGCCAAGATGAGGCGCACCGGCGTGTGCGGGGCGGCGGAGACGCTGTTGGTCGAAGCGGCGGCTGCGCCGTCGCATCTGGCGCCGCTGGTGAGCATGCTGCTCGACGCCGGCTGCGAGGTGCGAGGCGATGCGGCAACGCGTGCCGTCGATCCACGCGTGAAAGCCGCCGGCGAGGAGGACTGGTCGACCGAATATCTCGATGCGATCATCTCGGCGAAGGTGGTCTCCGACGTGGACGCGGCCATCGCTCACATCGAGCGCTATGGCTCGCATCACACCGATTCCATCCTCACCGCGGATGCGGCCAACGCGGAAAGATTCCTGCGCGAGGTGGATTCCGCGATCGTGCTGCATAACGCCTCGACCCAGTTCGCCGACGGCGGCGAGTTCGGCTTCGGCGCCGAGATCGGCATTGCCACCGGCCGCTTCCACGCGCGCGGACCTGTGGGTGTCGATCAGCTCACCACCTTCAAGTATCGCGTGCGCGGCAGCGGGCAAACCCGGCCGTGACCACCGTCGGCGTCATTCCGGCCGACGCCAAGCTTGGCCCCGCGGAGAGCCGGTATTGCAGGAATCGACAGCCTGGTTGTGCATGCGGGGGCGTGGCACATGCCCGTTGACGTTGCACAGCGCGCCGGCCCCTTGCCGCAACACGCGAGGGAGCAGACGGAGTCTGCCGCGCGACTGGGCGCAAGCGACCGCAAGCTCCTGGTCGCACGCCGCGCGCGCGGCAATGTCCGCCTGCCTGCATACAGCCGCGGCATGCGCATCGGCCTCTTCGGCGGCACTTTTGACCCGCCCCATGGAGCGCATCTCGCAGCCTGCCTCATCGCCATGAAGCGGCTCCGCCTCGACCGCGTCTGGTGGCTGGTCACTCCGGGCAATCCGCTCAAAGATACCCGCGGGCTTGCTCCGCTGGAGGCGCGCATCGAGGCGGCGCGCAAGCTTACGCGCCACCCCCGCATCGCGGTGCTCGGGCTCGAGGCGCAGATCGGCACCCGTTACACCTACGAGACGATCGCGTATCTGCGCCAGCATTGTCCCAGCGTGCGCTTTGTCTGGATCATGGGCGCGGACAACCTGCGCAGCTTCCACAAATGGCAGAAGTGGCGAGGCATCGCGGCGCTTGTCCCCATCGCCGTCATCGACCGGCTGGGGCCGAGCCTTTATGCCAGCGCCGGCGCCGCGGGTCAGTTCCTCGCCCGCTCGCGCATCCCGGAGAGTGCGGCAAAATCGCTGCTCGACCGCAATCCGCCGGTGTGGGTGTACCTGCACGGGCTCAAGTCGCCGCTTTCCTCCACGGCGCTGCGCGCCGCCCGCGTCGGCCTCCAATCCAAGCGATCGATCGCTTCGTAGGGCGACCTGCCTGGGTGGTTGCCTCTATCCTGATCCGGCCGGCGGTTGGCCCGTGGCACGAGGACCAGGCGACGCCTCGAGCCCCTATCGAAGGTGAATCTGTTGTGCGAGCGCCCACACCCCCGTGGCGGATCGGCCACATGTCCCCACTTCCGGAACAGCACCCGATTGAAAGGGTTAGGGCTGCATGCCTATCTTAATCGCTGCTCCCGCGATCCGCGTGGGCGCCGATGCCAACGAAAGGAAAGGAAACCCTGCCAACACATGGACTTGCTCGGCATGGCGCGCGCCGCGCCGCCGAATCGATCTCCCGGCCGCGACCCGCCGCCGAGGAGGTTCTCCGTCTGATCCTCGCGAGCCTCGATGACATGAAGGCCGAGGACATCCTCCCCATCGATCTTCTCGGCAAGACCACGATCGCCGACGCCATGGTGATAGCCTCGGGCCGCTCGCAGCGGCACGTCGGCTCGGTGGCGGACCGCGTGCTCAAGGATCTCGCCAAGGCCGGCGTGCCGGATGCCAAGGTGGAAGGCACGCCCCATTGCGACTGGGTGCTGATCGATGCGGGCGACGTCATTGTCCATGTTTTTCGCCCCGAGGTGCGCGCCTTCTACAATCTCGAGAAGATGTGGGCGCCCGCATCGCCGCACGGCCCCCGCCCGAGCTGACCGCTCCGATTCCGGTTTCGTAGGCGCGACGCATGTGCCGCTCCCTTGCCACGCGCGTCGGAGGATCGAGGGCGACCCGGCAGGTCCCATGAGCGGTGCGCGCCGTAATCCGTAGCCCGGATCGTGCAAGCGCAAGCCGGGCTGCCCTTGAGCCCGCCGCCGGTCCATGCCTATCGTGAGCGATGCGGATCGTGGTCGCCGCCGTGGGGAAGCTCAAGCAGGGCCCGGAGCGCGAGCTCGCGGCGCGGTATCACAAGCTCGCCGCTGGCGCCGGGCGTGCCGCCGGGATCAACGGCTTCGACATCGTCGAGATCAGGGAGAGCCGCGCCGGCGATCCCTCGCGCCGCATGCTGGAAGAGTCGATCGCCGTCGCCAATGTGATCCCCGAGGATGCCGTGCTGGCGATACTTGACGAGCGCGGCGAGAGCGTCAGCAGCGCCTCCTTCGCGGGACACCTCCAGGGTTGGCGCGCGCAGAACAAAGCCGCAGTCGTCTTCATTATCGGCGGCCATGACGGGCTGACGCCCAGCCTGCGCGAGAAGGCGACGCTGGCGATTGCCTTCGGCGCGGCCACCTGGCCGCATCAGCTCGCCCGCATCATGCTGATGGAGCAGATCTATCGCGCCATCACCATCCTCTCCGGCCACCCCTATCACCGCGCATGACGAAACGTTCTTAGTCTTAATGCCGCGGCAATCCTGATGCCTCTTGCGGGAATGGACCGGTTCTTGCACAGAACGGATTGATGCGCTCCCTCGCCTACGCTTGTCCGGTTCTGGCCCGCCTCTCGGCATTCCAAAAAACGCGGCCGTGTTTTTCGGGGACCCCGGTGGTGGCGGCGACATTCGCCATGCTGGCGATCGCGCCGATTGTTGCCTTCGCCCAGGCGCCGCTCTCGCTCGATCCTTTCGCGCCGCAAAACAGGCCCGCGCCGCCCGCGAGCCTCGACACCCTCAAGCAACGCGACAAGGAGCTCGAAAAGCTGCGCGCCGAGCAGCGCAAGACCCTGGAAAAGGAGGCGAAGCTCAAGCGCGAGATCGAGATCATGGGCGACGATCGGCGCAAGCTCAACCAGCAGATCCTGGACACGACCGCGCGCGTTGCCGCGGTCGAGGAGCGGATTGCCCAGACCCAGGCCCGCATCGAGCCGCTCGATGCGCGCGAGCAGGCGCTACGCGATTCCTTGCAGCAGCGCCGCAACCTCATCTCCGAGCTGCTTGCGGCATTGCAGCGCATCGGCCGCGAAGCGCCGCCGGCGTTGCTCGTGCGCGCCGAGGATGCGCTGCAATCGGTACGCTCAGCGATGGTGCTGGGCGCGGTCCTGCCGGAAGTGCGCCAGCAGGCCGAGATTCTGTCTGCCGATCTCGCCGAGCTCGTGAGCCTGCGCCGGGAGATCGCGCAGGAGCGCGACAAGCTCGCGCGCGACCTGTTCGTGCTCGCGGACGAGCGCGAGCGTCTCTCTTTGCTGATCGAGGAGCGTCAGAAGCGCCAGGGCGAGGCGGAGCAGGCGCTCACCGGCGAGCGCGAGCACGCCCAGCAGCTTGCGCGCCAGGCCGGAAGCCTCAATCAGCTTATCGCCGGGCTCGAGCAGAGCCTTGATGCCGCGGGGCGGGCAAAACGTGCGGTGGCGCGCGCCAGCGAGGAGCGCAAGGCGCTCGACGGCCGGCCCGATCTTGCCGCGCTCCACGATCCCGGCCGTCTGACGCCGGCGGTGGCCTTCGCCGCGGCCAAAGGTCTCCTGCCGCTTCCGGTAAATGGCGAGCGAATCAAGGAGTTCGGTGCCCCCGACGGCCACGGCGGCACGGAAAAGGGCCTCACCCTTGCCGGCCGGGCCGGCAGCCAGATCACGGCCCCGTGCGATTGCTGGGTGGTTTATGCCGGACCCTTCCGCAATTATGGCCAACTCTTGATCCTTAATGCGGGTGGCGGTTATCATGTGTTGCTCGCTGGGATGGAGCGGATATCCGTCGACTTGGGCCAATTCGTAGTGACGGGGGAGCCGGTCGCGGTGATGGGTGGCGGAGACCCATCGGCTGGAGCATCGGCGGGCGACAGCGGTCAGCCCGTACTATATGTGGAATTCCGCAAGGACGGGGTACCCGTCGATTCAGGCCCATGGTGGGCCGCAACGCAAGGCCAGAAGGTTCGCGGATGATGCGCAAGACTTCTCTTATACTGCTCGGTGCGGCGGCGGGTGTCGCCATCACGCTGGCGACCACCCAGCCCCGGCTTCTGCTGGAGGGCACACGCGCGCAAGCCGCGGCGCCGGACACCTATCGCCAGCTCAGCCTGTTCGGCGACGTGTTCGAGCGGGTGCGCGCCGACTACGTGGAGAAGCCCGACGACGGCAAGCTCATCGAATCGGCGATCAACGGCATGCTGGCCGGGCTCGACCCGCATTCGAGCTACATGGATTCCAAGAGCTTCCGCGACATGCAGGTGCAGACCCGCGGCGAGTTCGGCGGGCTCGGCATCGAGGTCACCATGGAGGAGGGGCTGATCAAGGTGGTCGCTCCCATCGACGAGACCCCGGCGGCCAAGGCGGGCATCATGGCCAACGACATCATCACCCATCTCGACGACGAGCCGGTGCAGGGCCTCACGCTGAACCAGGCGGTCGAGAAGATGCGCGGGCCCGTGAACACCAAGATCAAGCTCAAGGTCATGCGCAAAGGCATGGAGAAGCCGCTCGAAGTGTCGATCACCCGCGACATCATCCGCGTGCGGTCGGTGCGCTCGCACCTCGAAGGCGACGACGTGGGCTTCATCCGCGTCACCCAGTTCAACGAGCAGACCACGGACGGCCTCAAGAAGGCGGTTGCCGACCTCACCACGCAGGCAGGCGACAAGCTCAAGGGCTTCGTCATCGACCTGCGCAACAACCCCGGCGGTCTCCTCGATCAGGCAATCTCGGTCTCAGATGCCTTCCTGGAGAAGGGCGAGATCGTCTCGACGCGCGGTCGCAACGCCGAGGAAACGCAGCGGTTCAACGCCCGCGCCGGCGACCTGAGCAAGAACAAGCCGCTGATCGTGCTGATCAACGGCGGCTCGGCGTCGGCGTCCGAGATCGTCGCCGGCGCGCTGCAGGATCACCGGCGCGCCACGCTGATCGGTACGCGCTCCTTCGGCAAGGGGTCGGTGCAGACCATCATCCCGCTCGGCTCCGGCAATGGCGCCCTGCGGCTCACCACGGCGCGCTACTTCACCCCGTCCGGCCGCTCGATCCAGGCCAAGGGCATCTCGCCCGACATCGAGGTGCTCCAGGACGTGCCCGAGGAGCTCAAGACCCGCACCGATACCCGCGGCGAGGCCTCGCTGCGCGGGCATCTCAAGGCCGAAGGCGACGAGCAGACCGGCTCGCAGTCCTACATCCCGCCGGACCCGAAGGACGACAAGGCGCTGCACACGGCGCTCGACCTCGTCCGCGGCATCATCAAGAACTCGGCCTATCCGCCCAACCCGAAAACCGCGGTACCGAACTGACTGTTCAACCCTCGATTGCGCATGCGGGGCGGCCAAGTGCCGCCCCGTTTTTTCTATTTCCTGGTATTTTTCGTGCAAGCCCCGGAGGACGTAAACAAAAGCTTGAGAAGCATGGTAAACGCCGTGTTAGCAATTTTGGCTGCTAGATCCGCAGGCTCGCGCAACTCTCGATTCGCGAGCATTCCGATGACGCGAGCAAGCCGATGGTGATCGACGAGTTCAGCACTCCCCTGGGCCAGCACGGATCGCGCCAGCAGCGCAGGCGGCGCCTGTCCGATTTCCGGATCGTGATGGGCGTGGCCGCCGTTGCCGCGGCGCTCGTTTCCGGCTGGGCCATGACATTGAACAGCCCGTTTCGCGCGCGGCCGAATGACGCTGCTGCCGTCCTGCAGGTCGCGCGCGCTGCCGCAAACGCCTCAGCAGCGGCCGACGAGGAGCCGCGTGTTGCCGCGCCCGAGCCGCCCGTACCCGCGCCGGCACCGGCGCTGCGCACGGTGACCATCATCGACGGCACGAGCGGCAACAGACGCGAGATCGTCATCCCGGACCCGGATGCAGGCGCTTCCTTGCCGCCGCGCGCTCTCTCCGCGCGCTGACTTGCAGCTGCGATGCCATCGTTCGAGTCGCTGCCGTATCGCCCCTGCGCGGGGCTTGCCGTGTTCAACCGCGATGGCCGCGCCTTCATCGGGCGGCGCATCGACGGCCCCGAGCACGTCGACAACACCCATGTCTGGCAGATGCCGCAGGGCGGCATCGACCCCGGCGAGGACCCGTGGCCGGCGGCGCTGCGCGAGCTGCATGAGGAGACGAATATCCGCTCGGTCGAGAAGCTGGGCGAGATCAGGGAATGGCTCGTCTACGACATCCCACGCGAGATCGTCGGCCAGGCCTGGGGCGGCAAATACCGCGGGCAGAGGCAGAAATGGTATGCGCTGCGTTTCACAGGCAGCGAGAGTGAAATCGACATCGCCCACCCCGCCGGCGGGCATGATCCCGAGTTCGTGGAATGGCGCTGGGAGCCGCTTGCCAACCTTCCGGCGATGATCGTGCCGTTCAAGCGCCCCGTCTACGAGCGGGTCGTGCGGGAATTTTCGCGCTTCGTTGCGGCGCGCTGATCCGACGCGCACGAGCGTCGATGCTGTAGGGGCGGGTTTCAAACCCGCCCCTACGAGGCGAGCGCGGCCTGGAGCGAGCGCAGCTGCTCGAGCCGGCGCGTGAGCTTGTCGCGCCGCCAGCCGTCGGTGGTGTCGGCGACGTCCTCCTCGGTATCCTTGATCACGCCGGCGAGTGCCGCGGCGTCGAATTCCTCGACCGGCACCGCGTTATCGGCGAGCACGGTCAAGCCGTTGGGGCCCACCTCGGCAAATCCACCCTCGACCACGATGCGCGTCGGCGCCTGGCCGTCGCGATAGATCGCGAGGATGCCAGGCCGCAGCGTGGTGACCATCGGCGCATGACCCGCGAGAACGCCGAAATAGCCTTCGATGCCGGGGACATCGACCTGCGACACATCGCTGCTCAGGAGCAGCCGTTCTGGCGAGACAAGATCGAAGCGCATTTCAGATGTCAGATGTCAGACGTCGGATGACAGATTTCAGGCGTCTGACCTCGATGTCAGATGCTATGCGTCTTAGCACCGTCTTATTCTCCTCTGACGTCCGCTCTCTCCATCCGGTCATGCCGCCGCCGCTGCCAGCCGCTTGCCCTTGTCCACGGCCTGATCGATGGTGCCGACCATGTAGAAGGCTGCTTCCGGCAGGTAGTCGTACTTGCCGTCGCACAGCCCCTGGAAGCCGCGAATGGTGTCTGCAAGCTCCACGAACACACCGGGTGAGCCGGTGAAGACCTCGGCCACATGGAACGGCTGGGAGAGGAACCGCTCGATCTTGCGGGCGCGGGCGACCGTGAGCTTGTCCTCCTCCGAGAGCTCGTCCATCCCGAGAATGGCGATGATGTCCTGCAGCGCCTTGTAGCGCTGCAGGATCTGCTGCACCTGGCGCGCGACGTTGTAATGCTCCTCTCCCACGATCATCGGCGATAGCATGCGCGAGGTGGAATCGAGCGGATCGACCGCAGGATAGATCCCTTTCTCGGCGATGGCGCGCGAGAGCACGGTGGTCGCATCGAGGTGCGCGAACGAGGTCGCCGGCGCCGGGTCGGTGAGATCGTCGGCCGGCACATAGATCGCCTGCACCGAGGTGACCGACCCCTTGGTCGTGGTGGTGATGCGCTCCTGCAGCGCACCCATGTCGGTCGCGAGCGTGGGCTGGTACCCCACCGCCGAAGGAATGCGCCCGAGCAGCGCCGAGACCTCGGAGCCCGCCTGGGTGAAGCGGAAGATGTTGTCGACGAAGAACAGCACGTCCTGGCCCTGGTCGCGGAAATATTCCGCCACCGTCAACCCGGACAGACCGACCCGCGCGCGGGCGCCCGGCGGCTCGTTCATCTGCCCATAGACCAGCGCGCATTTGGACCCCGCGGCTGAGCCGTTGTGCTCCTTCGGGTCCTTGTTGACGCCGGATTCGATCATCTCATGATAGAGGTCGTTGCCCTCGCGCGTGCGCTCCCCCACGCCGGCAAACACCGAATAGCCGCCGTGCGCCTTGGCGACGTTGTTGATGAGCTCCATGATGATGACGGTCTTGCCCACCCCGGCGCCGCCGAAGAGCCCGATCTTGCCGCCCTTGGCATAGGGTGCAAGCAGATCGACCACCTTGATGCCGGTGATCAGGATCTGGGACTCGGTGGACTGCTCGGTATAGGCCGGCGCATTCTGGTGGATGGCGCGGGTCTCGGTGTGGGGCACGGGACCGGCCTCGTCCACGGGGTCGCCGACCACGTTGATGATGCGCCCCAGCGTGCCGTCTCCCACGGGGACCGCGATCGGCCCGCCGGTGTCGGTGACGTCCTGGCCGCGCACGAGTCCTTCGGTCGTATCCATCGCAACCGTGCGCACCGTCGATTCGCCGAGATGCTGGGCGACTTCGAGCACCAGCCGGTTGCCCTGATTGCGCGTCTCCAGCGCGTTGAGGATGGCCGGAAGATGCCCCTCGAACTGCACGTCGACGACGGCGCCGATCACCTGGGTGATATGTCCAACATCATTCGGCATGAACGGTCCTTATCATATCACCCGAGCTGACGGAATCAGGCGCGGCCTCACGTATCCCGTAAGATCGAGCCGGCGTTCAACCCGTCCCAAACGCTCGTTGATGCGGTCCATTCTCCCGCTTTGAGCAACCAGGAGTGAAATGATCTGGCCCATGGTAAGCTCCACAGCGGTGACGCGCGACTTCACGTCGCCCATGTCCAGTCGCAAGTCGTCAACGGCCTTGCGAATGTGCCGCAGGTGCTTCAACATCAGATGATCCCCGTCGGAAGCCATGAAATCAGGTCCTGTTTTTCGTCCTCTCAGGCGTGAACCTAGGAATCACAATGCTTCGGCGCCAGAGATGATCTCGATCAGCTCCTTGGTGATCATCGCCTGCCTGGTGCGGTTGTAGGTCAGCGTCTGCTTGCGGATCATCTCGCCTGCATTGCGCGTCGCGTTGTCCATGGCCGTCATCTGTGCCCCATAGAACGAGGCTGTGTTCTCGAGCAGCGCACGATAGATCTGCACCGCGATGTTGCGCGGCAGCAGCTCCGCCAGGATCTCGTCCTCGTCCGGCTCGTACTCGTAGGCAGCGCCCCCCACCGTTTCGCTCGCAGCCGTGAGCTGCAACGGAATGATCTGCTGCGCGGTCGGGACCTGCGCCATGACCGACCTGAAGCGCGAGAAGAACAGGGTGCACACGTCGAAGGCATGATCCTCGAACAGGCGCAGGATCTTGTCGGCGATGCCTTCCGCGTGCTCGAAGGCGAGCGTGCGCACGGCACGCAGCTCGATGTGCTCGATGATCTGCTTCTCGAACTGCCGGCGCAGCTGCTCGTAGCCTTTGCGCCCAACGCAGAAGAATTTGATCTCCTTGCCCTGGGCGATGAGCGCGTAGGCGCGTTCGCGAGCCAGCCTCACGATTGCCGAGTTGAACGGTCCGCACAGCCCGCGCTCGGCGGTGCAGACCAGAAGGAGGTGCACGTTGTCGGTGCCGGTGCCTGCGAGCAGCCGCGGCGCATCGCCGCGATCGCGCACCGCACCGGCGATGTTGCCGAGGACCTTGGTCATGTGCTCGGCGTAGGGGCGCGCCGCTTCCGCCGCGGCCTGTGCGCGGCGCAATTTCGAGGCGGCGACCATCTGCATGGCCTTGGTGATCTTCTGGGTCGCCTTGGTCGCCGCAATGCGAACCCGCATGTCCTTGAGGCTGGCCATGTCAGTTACACCAGGACGATGCAACTGTAGGGCGGGTTAGCCAGCGAGCCGTCTCCAGCGGCTCGCTGGCGTAACCCGCCGTTCGGCTTGTGATCTATGCCCGTGTCGCGGTGGGTTACGCCTTCCAGGCCGGCTGCATGCAGCCGACTTGGACGGCTAACCCACCCTACGAAGCGAATGCGATCCGCTTTCATCGAAATGGTCACGCAAATGTCCGGGCGTAGTCGTCGACCACGGACTTGAGCTTGGCAGTAGTGCCGTCGTCGAGGTCTCGCGTGTCGCGGATGGCATCGAGGATACCGGGATGCTGGCTGCGCAGGATACCTAGCAGGCCGTGCTCAAAGGCGCGCACGCGGTTGACCGGCATGGGATCGAGATAGCCGTTGACTCCGGCATAGATGACGACGACCTGCTCCTCCATCTTGAGCGGCGAGAACTGCGGTTGCTTGAGCAGCTCGGTCAGCCTCGCACCGCGGTTGAGCAGGCGCTGCGTGGTCGCATCGAGATCGGAGCCGAACTGCGCGAACGCCGCCATCTCGCGATATTGCGCCAGCTCGCCCTTGATGCGTCCGGCGACCTTTTTCATCGCCTTGGTCTGCGCCGAGGAGCCGACGCGCGAGACCGAGAGGCCGACGTTCACCGCCGGCCGGATGCCCTGATAGAAAAGGTCGGTCTCCAGGAAGATCTGACCGTCGGTGATCGAGATCACGTTGGTCGGGATGTAGGCGGAGACGTCGTTCGCCTGCGTCTCGATCACGGGAAGCGCGGTAAGCGAGCCGCCCTTGTGGGCGTCGTTCATCTTGGCAGCGCGCTCCAGGAGCCGCGAATGCAGATAGAAGACGTCGCCCGGATAGGCCTCGCGTCCCGGCGGGCGGCGCAGCAGGAGCGACATCTGCCGATAGGCGACGGCCTGCTTCGAAAGGTCATCGTAGATGATCACGGCGTGCATGCCGTTGTCGCGGAAATATTCCCCCATGGTGCAGCCGGAAAACGGCGCAAGGTACTGCATCGGCGCCGGGTCAGAGGCGGTGGCGGCGACGATGATGGAGTAATCGAGAGCGCCGTTCTCCTCGAGCACCTTGGTGAACTGCACGACGGTCGAGCGCTTCTGTCCGACCGCGACATACACGCAGTAGAGCTTGATCCTCTCGTCGTCCGAGGCGTTGAGCGGCTTCTGATTGAGGATGGTGTCGAGCGCGATCGCGGTCTTGCCGGTCTGACGGTCGCCGATGATGAGCTCGCGCTGGCCGCGCCCGATGGGAATGAGCGCATCGATGGCCTTGAGCCCGGTGGCCATCGGCTCGTTCACGGACCGGCGCGGGATGATGCCGGGCGCCTTCACATCGACGCGGCGCCGCTCGGCCGCCTGAATCGGGCCCTTGCCGTCGAGCGGGTTGCCGAGCGCGTCGACAACTCGGCCGAGCAGGCCCTTGCCCACCGGCACGTCGACGATGGCCTGGGTGCGCTTGACCGTCTGGCCTTCCTTGATCTCTCGGTCGTTGCCGAAGATCACGATGCCGACATTGTCGGTCTCGAGGTTGAGCGCCATGCCGCGCACGCCGTTCTCGAACTCGACCATCTCGCCGGCCTCTACGTGGTCGAGACCATAGACGCGGGCGATGCCGTCACCCACCGAGAGAACTTGTCCGACCTCGGAGACCTCCGCCTCGCGGCCGAAATTCTTGATCTGCTCCTTGAGGATCGCCGAGATCTCGGCGGGGCGGATGTCCATCAGGAAACCTCTTTCATCGCATGCCTGATCAGATTGAGCTTGGTGCGCAGCGAGCTGTCGACCATCCGCGAGCCGAGCTTGACGATGAGTCCGCCGAGGAGCGACGGATCGACCTTCACATCGATCTGCACATGCTTGCCGGTGACCGCATGCAGCGCTTCGCGGATCGCGCTCAGGTGGCGCTCGCTCGGGGCCTGCGCCATGCGCACCTCGGCGCTGACCTCGCCGCGGTGGCGCGCGAGAAGCTGCCGATACGACCTGATCATGTCGCGCACCGCGAACAGGCGCCGGTTGCCGGCAACGGTGAGCAGGAACTGCGCGGCGAGCCCGTGGAGGCCGGCAGCATCGAGCACCGCGCGCAAGGCGCGGACCTGATCGTCTGCGCCGAATACCGGGCTGCGGATGAGGCGCTGGAGATCGGGACTCTCGGCAACGAGCGCGTCGAAACGGTCGAGATCCGCCCGAACCGCGTCCACGGCATTCCCTTCGAGCGCGAGCTCGAACAGGGCGGTGGCGTAGCGGCCCGCCATGCCGGACAAGTGGGTCTCTTCGCCTGACACTTCTTATTATGGGTTCGGGTTAGTTACGCGTCCGGGTCAGCTCCGCAGGCGCAGGCACCGCCGATAACGGGGGCCAAGCCCTTGAAATCCGGTTGGGTTTTGCAACCTCGCGGCGGGCGATGGAACGCCCTGGGATGCCGTGAAAATCGCGCGGTTCCGTAACACAGCGCCACCGGGGGTGCAACCTCAGGGGGCGGGCCTTAGGGCTAAAAGCATTCAGCTCGACGTGAGTTGACCAGAAATCCGCATTCGAAGTCAGGCCAAATAGCGCCGCATCCAGTCCGCCAGGTCGTTCAAGGCATCCTGCAATTTGAACTGCGGCTCATATCCAAGGTAGCGCTTTGCCCGACTCAAATCGGCTCGGCTGTCGCGATTGGAAAGCGAGACCCCGATACCGGCTGGTTTGTCGAACTTGACCTTGACGCCTGGAACCGTGACTTGGAGTGCCGAGGCCATCTCGCTCGGCGTCGTAAGTGAGCCCATGGTGATATTGAACACGCGACGACCGAGATCCTCGGCGTCAAGGGCCATTACGGTGCCACGAGCCGCATCCTTGGAATAGACCCACTCCATTGCGCCTGGCGGGAGAGTTGCCTCCCTTCCGGCGAGCGCATTGCGCATCGCATCGCGAACGACATTCGAAGGTCCTCCGCCGCCGCTGCCGCTCCAGGGTCCGAATACCGCCCCGTAACGCAACCCAGCGAACTCGATCCCGCACCACCTGGCGTAATTCAGACCGAGATTCTCTACCGCCTGTTTGGTCGCAGCGTAAAACGTGGTCGGGCGCGGGAGCGCCTCCTCTTTTCCGAGATCCCCGCCGTCCTCACCGCCCTCCACGTAGTGGTTGAGCACGCTCGAGGATGATACCACCACGCGCTTGATGCCGGTCACCCGCGCTGCCTCCAGGACATTGACAGTTCCCATGATGTTGAGGTTTATCGCCGAATAGGGCTCCTTCTGCGCACCCATCGTGAGCAGCGGGTTAGCGGCCGTATGCACGATCCTGCTGATTTTATGGGAACGCAGCGCATCCACGATCGAGAGGGGTCGCAACACATCTCCGGCTATCAGCGCGACCTTGGCCAGATCGACAATCTCGTTGATAGCCTTATGCTGCGCGGCATGATCCATAAGAACCGGCTTCTCGCCAGACTCGACAAGGATGCGGGCGACCTGCGAGCCGACCAGCCCCGATCCGATCACTAAGGTGGTCATTCGTCCTCTCCTTTCGAAAACTTTGGTGTCCGCGAACGTGATCTCACCGGTTGCGGCAACGCTGCATGCGCCGTTTGATGGGCCTCTTCATGTCAGCCCCCGCCGCCGCCATTCACATTCACGATCTCGCCCGTCATGTAGCCGGCAGCGTCCGAGATCAGGAACAGCGCAACTGACGCAATGTCCTCGGGGCGACCCATGCGCCCGACCAGCGAGCGCGCGACGACGTTGCGCCGCATTTCGTCGTCGTAATCGGCCGTCATGGGCGTTTCGGTCGACCCAGGGCTGATGGCATTGACGCGAATGCCGATCGGAGCCAGCGAGCGTGCAAGCGCCCGCGTCAGACCAATGATTGCGGCTTTCGATGCTACGTAGGCCGGGCCGCCCCGGCCGCGGCCTCCGACACCTCCGATGTTGATCGATCCTGAGCTCGTCAGCACGATCGCCCCACCGCTCGTCATCTGCTCGGCCGCTGCGCGCGCCATCAGAAACGAGCCGGTCACGTTCACGGTGAGGGTCCGATCAAAATGTTCAGCGGTAAGCTCGCGCCATGTCGACGTCGAATGCAACGCTGCCATGTGGATCATGGCGTTGAGCGCGCCGAACGTTTTCACGGCATGCTCCGCGATCCTGCGGCAGTCCGATTCATCAGCGATGTCGGCGCGCACTTCCACGAAGCGCGCGGGGTCGTGAAGCCGTTCCGCCGGGAACGGCTGCAAGTCCGCTCCGCAAACGCAGTGGCCCGCTGCCAGCAGACCTTGCACGCAAGCGAAACCGATGCCGCTTGCAGCACCGGTGACAATCACGGTCTTGCCATTCTGTCCTGGCATCGGCATGGCTTCCTTTCAACGTGCAGGCCCGTGGAGCCGCCAGAGATGACGGACGATGTCGTCCTTGGCCCCCGCGTGGCCTGAAAATATTACCCGACCCTCCTCCAGCACGCAGACCTCGTCGACGATATGCAGCGCCTGCGTGACGTTCTGCTCGACCAACAGGACAGCCATGCCGAAATGATCGCGGATCTTGCGTATCATATCGAACAGCCGCTGGATCACGATGGGCGCCAGCCCCGATGAGGGCTCGTCCAGCAGCAAAAGCTTTGGCCATGTCATGAGCGCGATGCTGATGGCCAGCATCTGCCGCTCGCCGCCGCTCAGCACGGAAGCGCGAGCGCGGTACCGCTCGCGCAAAATGGGAAAAGCTCCATAGACCTCCTCCCGCCGGGACGCGTGGACCGAAGCGTCGCCCGCAAGCCGGAGTGCACCGAGCCGCAGGTTATCCTCGACCGTGAGGCTCCCGAAGACGTTACGCTCCTGCGGCACCAGGCGGATTCCACGAGCGGCTCGCTCGAAAGGGGGATCGTTCGTGATTTCCTCGCCCGCGAAAGTCACCTTGCCTGCGCGCACCGGCAGGAGACCGTAGATGCCCCTGAGCAGCGAGGACTTGCCTGCCCCATTGTGTCCAAACAGGCCGACGATGCGCCGCTCGCCGACGGCGATGTCCACGTGATGCAGTACTTCAAAATTGCCGTAGGCGATATCAAGGCCGCGAGCCTCAAACATTGTAGACTTGGCCCAGGTATTCGCGAATGACCGTCTGGTCGTCCAGGACATGCTGCACGCCGCCCGAAGCGATGATGCGGCCGGCCTGCAGGACGCAGATCTGATCGGCGACTTGACGGACGAGATCGATATTATGCTCGACGAGAAACGTTGCGCGGCCCTCAGCCTTGACCAGGGTGCGGATGAGGTCGACGACGCGAGGAATGAGATGGCTTTCGAGACCGGCGGCGGGCTCATCGAGCAACAGCACCCGCGCGCCGGTTGCGATCGCCCGCAGGAGCGACAGCAGCTTCTGCTGCCCGAAAGGCAGCTCGCCGGCTGCTCGCTCCGCTGCAGTCTCGAGCGCCAGAGCGTGCAGCAGTTGTCGGGCCGTTTTGCGGTTTGCCCGTTCCTGAGCCCGAGCGCCAGGAAGAAATAGAGCGCCCAAGCTTTCACCGGTCTGGTTCGGCATAGCCACGAGCACGTTTTCGATGGCCGTCAAGGAGGGAAAAATCCGGACGTCCTGAAAGCTGCGGCACAAGCCGTGTCGCACCGTATTGTGCGGCCGCACGCCCGACAGCCGCACGCCGTCGACATAGACCTCGCCGGCTCTGGCGGGAAATACGCCGCAGACGATATTGATGATCGTAGTCTTGCCGGCACCGTTGGGACCGATGCAGGCGGTCACCTTGCCGGGCGGGACCTCGATCGAAATGTCCTCGAATACGAAGACACCACCGAAATTCATCGAGAGCCGGTCGATGTAGAGACCGTTATTCGGCGAAGTCATACTCGCCCACCAGGCCGCGGCGCCGGAATATCATCAAGAGGATGAGGAGAAGCCCATATATCGCTTGCTGAAACGGACCCACGAGCTGACTCGGCAGCCCGAGGAAACGCAGTGATTCATTGAACACGATGAGCAGGATCACGCCGAGCACCGAGCCGGCGGTGCTCGCGAGCCCACCGACTCCGATATAGACGAGCACGAGGATCGAAGCGTCGAGCGTGAACAGCGTCGGATCGATGTAAAACAGCGTTGCCGCGTAAAGACCGCCGGCAAGTCCACTGAGGCCTGCTGCAAACGTCCAGATGAGCAGCTGGTAGCGGCGGGGATCCTTCCCCAGCGCCGCCAAGGCATCCGGCCGGTCGCGCGTCGCCCGCAGCGCCCGCCCGAGCGGCGACGTCACGATGGCTTGGCACAACAACGCGCAGGCGATGGCGACCGCCGTCGTGGTGGCAAACCGTGGGGCGGACGAGGCAAGGAGATCAGGCAACTGCAGGCCGTACAGGCCCTCGCTGCCTTCCACGCGCGGTCCCAGGTTGTGGAAGATATCGAAGAAGACAAAATTTACGCCAAGCGTTGCGAGCGCAAAATAAAAGCCGCCGATGCGCAGCAGCGGAAGCAGGGTGATCGCGCCTACGACCGCGGCTGTCATCGATCCGATGAGCAGAGCCAGATAGAAATTGACGCCGAGGAGTATGTTCAGCGTTGCCGTCGCGTAGGCGCCAATACCGAGATAGGCCGCCTGGCCCATCGACATCATCCCCGTGTACCCGATCACCAGGTTGGCCGCGAGCGCGACGATGGTCCAGACCGCGATGAGCGTGCCAATGTAGAGAAGATGCTCCATATCACCCCAGAATGCCTTGCGGCCGGATGATGATGAGAACGATCATGGTCAGGAAGATCGTGAAGCTGTTCCATTCCGGAAACAAGAACCCGGCGAATGCCGTCAGCACGCCGAGGCAGGTGGCTCCCACAACCGTGCCGAGGAGGATGTTGCGCACGCCGCCGAGGATGACGGCAACGACGCCGATGAACAGCATCTTGAATCCGATGGAAGGCTCCAGTCCTGTGTCGTACGCCACGAGCACACCAGCGAGGCCTGCGAGCGCCGAGGCGACAAGGAATATCGCGTTGCGCGTTTGCCGCACGTCGACACCAACAACAGCAGCGAGATCGGCATTATCGGTCAATCCGCGCACTTCAAGGCCAGTGCTGGTCCGATGCAGCCACAGATAGAGCGCAACGTACGCTGCGCCGACGAAGGCAAAAATGACAAAATCGAATACGCGAAAGGCGATGCCGCCAACAGTGAACGTGTCGAGCATGCCCGTGCGTGCGACCGAGATGATGCCCCTCGACCAGGCGAGAAAACCCGCCTCTACGATAAGCGCCGCGCCAAGCGAGGCGATGAACACGGCGAACATGCCGCCGCCCCGCTTCAGAACCGGACCGTACACGATCCTGTCGATGGCGAGCCCGGCAACAACGGCGCACAAGATGCCGGCAACAGCGCTGGCAAAAAGGTTCACTCCCAGCAGCCGATGCAGGCTGAAGAACGCATAGCCGGCGATCATGAAGACCGTGCCGTGAGCGACGTGAAAGATGCGCAAGGTCCCGAAAATAAGCGCAAAGCCGACGGCGATAAGCGCGTAGTATCCCGCAAGTCCGAGCCCTGTGGACAAAACCTGCAACAGGATCGTCAACATGTGCTTCCTTCAGACCGCATCGATGGCAGCCCCCGCCGCACGGCGCACAAGCCGAAACCGGGCGCGGCCCGGGCAGGCGCCGCCAAGCTAAAGTCAAGCACCTGTTCGAGATACATGGAGCGGCGAAAATGCCGCACCGCTATCGCGAGACCCTCTGTTGTATGTCAACCGCCGTCCTTCCTCCAGCCATCGACCACGTTTCTTTTTTTCACGGTGGCCGTTAGATGTTGTCGCTTCTGAATTATCCCCGCACATGATTTCCTCGCCCTTCGAGCCCACACTGCCTTCGCGACTTGTCACCCCGCGCGTAACAGGTGCAGACGCAAGCGCCGGTCTCTCGGGCCAACCATCTCCGCAGAGAGCCAGCGAGGATGCAATCGGGCGCGCGAGCTGGCTGGTCGGCGTCGATACCGGCGGCACATTCACCGATCTCGTCGCCTTCGACACAGTGAGCGGTGCACTGCGACGGGCCAAAGTGCCCTCGGTGCCGGGCGATCCATCGCTTGCCGTCATCGACGCGCTGCAGAGCCTGCTTACCGAGGGCGTGCGGCCGGCCGACGTCGCCATGCTCGTCCATGGAACCACGGTCGCGACGAATGCAGTGCTCGAAGGCAAGGGAGTGCGTGCCGGCCTGCTCATCACGAAGGGCTTCCGCGCGGTTTACGAGGCGCGCGGCTGGTCCCAGCCGCGCGGTGCGGATCTGCTGGACACCTTCTACCAGAAGCCGCCCCTGCTCGCGCCGCAATATCTCACCGAGGAGGTCATCGAGCGACTTGACCATGAAGGTCGTGTGGTCGTTCCGCTCGACGAGGCGGCGTTGCGCGGCTCGGTACGCAAGCTCGCGCGCAGGGGCGTAGACGCGATCGCCATTTGTTTCCTCTTTTCCTTCGTCAACCCGACGCACGAGAAGCGTGCCGCCGAGATCGTCGCGCAGGAGGTCCCCAACTGCCGTATTTCGGTCTCGTCCGAGGTGCTGCCCGTGATCCGGGAATATCCGCGGTTATCAACCACGGTAGTGGATGCCTACGTCGGTCCGCGGGTCGCCACGTATCTTCGCAGCCTGGAAGCTCGCCTGGATGGGTGCGGAGTCACGACCCCACAGAAGTTTCTGATGCAGTCCAACGGTGGATTGATGCGGATTTCGCTTGGTGCCCGCCACCCCAACCAGACGCTGCTGTCCGGACCCGCAGCCGGCGTCATCGCCGGCGCCGAGCTCGCCCGTGAGACGAAGCGCAGTCACCTTCTCACCTTCGATATGGGCGGGACATCGACGGATATCAGCGTCATCGTCGACGGTGCAATTCTCGAAATGCCTCAGGGGCAGATCGCAGGCCAGGACATTGGCACCCCGATGCTGCGCGTGCGCAGTCTAGGTGCGGGCGGGGGTACCGTTGCGGAAATAGGCAAGGACGGCCGGTTGAAGGTCGGCCCGCGCAGCTCGGGCTCGGTGCCGGGGCCGGCATGTTATCGGCGCGGCGGAACAGAGGCGACAGTCACTGACGCTAATCTGCTGCTGGGCGCGCTGTCGAGCGAGACACTGCTGGCCGGCACGCTCCGCCTGGACGATGCGGCAGCGCGAGCCTCGGTCGAGCGCACCGGGGCCGCTCTCGGCCTGGACGCATTGCAGACAGCCGCCGGTATCATCCTAATCGTCAACACGCAGATGGCCGTCGACATGCGCCTCGCACTGCAGGAGCAAGGGCAGGATCCCCGCTCGTTCGCGCTGGTCGCTTTCGGCGGCGCAGGACCGCTGCATGCCGCAACGCTGGCTCGGGCGGTGGGAATACCGACTGTTCTCGTGCCGCTCTATCCAGGCCTGAACTGCGCGCTCGGGATGCTGCAGACGAGCGTGCGCCATTCGTATGTCAGATCGGAGATCGGATCGCTCGAGCGCATCGCGACCGGCCGCGTCAATGAGCTGTTCGGAGCGCTCGAGGCGCAGGCCATGCAGGAGGCAGGCGAGGAAGGCTTTTCGGCCAGCGAGGTCGTTATTTCGCACCTGCTCGATCTACGCTACCCGCACCAGGGATACTCCCTCTGCGTCCCGTGTCCCGCTCCCTTCGACGAGGCGGCACGGGTTGCGGTGAAGCGCGCATTCGATTCGCTGCATCAGACAGTCTACGGCCAGAGCGCGCCGAACGAGAGCGCGGACATCGTCACCTTGCGGCTTCAGTCCGAGATCGTGGTCCCGCGTCTTTCATTGCCGCAGCTGCCGTGCACCGATGGAAATACCGCCCTCTCCATAAAGGGCCGACGGCCGCTCTACGACATATCGGAGCGGAAGTTTCAAACTGTGAATATTTGGGACCGGGCGAAGCTGCGCGCCGGCGATTGCTTCGAGGGCCCGGCCGTCATCGAGCAATTCGATTCGACCACCGTAGCCCTGGCCGGTCAGACGGTGAGAGTTGAAGCCAATGGTACCCTCATCATTGCCGAGCGAGGTACCGGGTGAAGGTCGATCCGATCACAACCGAGGTCCTGGCGAGCCGTTTGCACGAAACCGTCGCCACCATGGAGCACGCGCTCTATCACAGCGGTTATTCGCCGATCCTTCGCGAATCCAAGGATGGCACGGCAGGCCTGACCGACAAGGCCGGTCGGGTCGTGATGCTGAGCGGCGGCATCCAATTCCACTACACGGCCTACGAGCAATCGGTTCAGGCGGTGCTTGCGCGCTATCCGCTCGAAAAGCTGCGGCCCGGCGACAGTTTCGTCTGCAATGATCCCTACCACGGCGGGATGCCGCACGCGCCGGATTTCTGCGCGATCACCCCCGCCTTCCATCGCGACGAGCTTGTCGGCTTCGGTGTAAGCTTGGCGCACAAATCGGATATCGGCGGCATTGTGCCGGGGTCCTCGGGGGCTGCGGCGCGCGAGGTCTATCACGACGGCATCGTGTTGCCGCCGGTGCGGTTTCACACCGCGCAGGGAATTGAGGAATCAATAGAGGCGATCATCGCCAACAACAGCCGGGTGCCGGAGGTTGTGCTGGGCGACCTGCGCGCACAGGTGGGCTCCACGCGGATCGGCGGGCAGAGGCTCGTCTCGCTTTGCGACGAATATGGGCGGGAAACCGTCCTCGAGGTGATGCAGAGCCTCATTGCCGCGAGCTCTCGGAGGCTCGAGACCGAGCTGCTGCAATGGAGCGACGGCGAAGCGGAGGCGGAGGGCTTTCTCGATCATGACGGCGTCATGAAGGATCAGCCTGTCCGCATCCGCGTGACCGCTCGCAAGCGAGGCGGCTGCCTCACGATCGATTTCACCGGCTCGGCGCCGCAGGGCAGGGGGCCGGTCAACATGGTCTCCTGCACGGCCCGGGCGGTCTCGGTCATGGCGATTTTGGCGGCCTCCGACCCTACGATCCCGGTCAACGCGGGCCTGAACGATAGGGTCGAATTCGTCTTTCCCGAGGCCAGCGTAGTCAATCCGCAGTATCCGGCTACGATCAATCACTATTTTCCGACCGCTCATCTCGCCTACAACACCGTTCTTTCGGCGCTCGCGAGAATCCATCCCAAGCGGGCGGTAGCGCCTTCGGGCTTGGGCTCGGGCGCCGTCACCATCGGCTATCGCAAGGCGCGGTACGGCAAGCCGGCAGTGCTCTATGAGCTGCTCGAAACCTCGCTTGGCGGAACCAGCGCACACGACGGGGTCGCGGTGGTCATGGCGATGAACCATTTCACCCCAGGAGCCCCGGTCGAGATTGTCGAGAGCGAGTATCCGCTGCGCGTGCGTGCGTTCGAGCTCATTTGCGATTCAGCGGGGCCGGGGACGTTCCGGGGAGGCCTTGGCTATGCGCGGGAATTCGAGGTGCTGGAGGACAGCGTGCTGACCGTGCGTTCATCAAATCACGAGGTCGGCTCAAAGGGCCTGTACGGCGGCGGCTCGCCTCGCCTGTCGCGCGTCGTCATCAATCCATACGGTGCCAATCCGGAAGAATTGAGCGCGCTCGAGACGCGTTCCCTGGCCGCCGGCGACATCATTCGTTTCGAGCGCAGTGGCGGGGCCGGGTTCGGCGATCCCTTGCTGCGCGCGCGGGGGGCTGTCGCCGATGACGTGCGAAACGGCTACATTAGCCTCGAGGCAGCGATGAAGGTCTATGGCTTGATTGATCTGCCGGAGTCGTGACCGTGATGCTTCCTCCAAACAAGTAGTACGGCCTTCGCTGCATTATTCATCGCGAAAGGGAGAGCCTGGGGATGGCAACAGCACATGCTGCGGTATTGACCGCGCCGCGCAAGCTCGAGCTGCGCGATTTCGCCTTGCCCGAGATAAAGCCGGAGGACGGTTTGCTGCGCATCGAGGCCAATGGCCTCTGTGGCACCGACTACTATCAATATCTTTGCAAGTTCGAGATCGGCACCGGCAAGTTGCCGATCATTCCCGGCCACGAGCCGATCGGCTGGATCGAGAAGATCGGTCCTCAGGCTGCCAAGCGTTGGAAAGTTGACGAGGGCGACCGCGTCGTGGTCAAGGCACCCCTGCCGTGCGGGCAGTGCCGGCAATGCCGGATGGGCGCCACGCAGCGTTGCGAGCGGCGAATGGGCTACGGCCTCTATGTGTCAACGGATGTGCCGCCCAGCCTTTGGGGCGGGTACGCGACCCACCTCTATCTGCATCCCGACGCGGAGATGGAAAAGGCTCCGGCAAACATACCCGGCGACGTTCTGACGCTTTTCAATCCACTTTCGGGCGTGGTGCATTGGCTCCTGGAAATCCCGAAATTGCGCCGGGACGAGCACGTCGTCATCCTCGGACCGGGGCAACGCGGCATTCTCGGCGTCGTGGCAGCCCGGCATGTTGGAGCCAGGACTGTCACCATTTCCGGGCTCCCGCAGGACGCGCATCGCCTCGCGCTTGCCAGGGAGCTCGGCGCCGATGCAATCGTGGATGTGAGCAAGGAGGATATCGTCGAGCGGGTGCGCAAGGTTACCGGCGGCGAGATGGCAGATGTAGTCCTCGACATGTCGGCGGGCTCGACCGAGCCGATACTGCAGGCGATCGATCTTGCCCGCACAGGCGGTCGGATCGTGCTGGCAGGACTGAAGAACGGCAAGGCCGTCCACGGCCTCATGACGGACAAGATAGTCGCCAATGAGCTGCAGGTACTGGGCGGCTTTGCCTCGACGGCGCGCTCGCTTGAGACGGCACTCGAAATATTGAAGGCGCACCAGCACAGGCTGGGTGGCCTCTGCTCACATTCCTTCGGTCTCGACCAGGCGGATCTCGCAGTACGCACGCTGGGCCGCGAGGTGGATGACGGCAAGGAAGTCGTGCACGTCACTCTTGTCGTTGCGCATTAGCACCATAACAGAAAAGAAAGGGAGCAGAATGAGCAAACAAGCGAGGATCGGCATTGATCGCGCGCGGCGTCGATTTTTAGCCGGCGCGGGCGCGATGGCATTCGGGCTGCCGTCGACGCGCGCTGCCTTGGCACAGCAGGCAAACGCTGCACCGTACAAGATCGGCGTCACCTATCCCCTCAGCGGTCCGTCCGGCTCCTGGGGCCAATTGCTCGTGCCCGCGATCGAGATCGGGGCGCAGCACATCAACGAGGCAGGCGGAATCAACGGACATCCGCTCGCGCTCGTCGTCGAGGACAGCAAGGGCAATCCCGAAGGCGCAGTCTCCTCCATGCGCAAGGTGGTCCAGGTCGATGGCGTGCAGGTCATCATGACGATCTTCACCAATGTGGTGAGTGCGCAGATTCCGCTGGCGCAGCAGCTCAAGGTGCCGCTGCTGAGCCCGGTCGAGGCGCCGGGTCTTGTGGCCCGCAGCAATCACTGGGCTTTCGCGGTTTCTGCGCTCCTGTCGCGCACGCTGCCGCTGCTCGAGATCCGCTGGAAAAAGATGGGGGTAAAGCGGATCTTCGCCTTCCATCCAAACACCGCGATCGCCGGATATGGATCGGGCCTCGTCAAGGCGGCCGCCGCACGGCTGGGAGCAGCCCACGAGCAGGCACTGTTCAAGCTGGGCGAGACCGACTACCGCGGCCTCGTCACACGCGCCAAGGCGTTCGACCCGGACGCGATTCTCATGTGGGGCCATGGCACTCCGGACGAGGGCACGATCATGCAGCAGGCGCGCGAGCTGGGAATTTCCGCGCCCATATTTGTAGGTAACGGCAACCCGACCTCGAAGGTTTATCGTGAGGGCGCCGGCAAAGCGCTCAACGGGGTTGTCTACGCCGGTTTCAAGTATGATCTCGGCGTCGCGAAAAAGCTGGTGGACGCCTATCGCGCCAGATTCGGCTTCGACCCGGATTTCGCGGTGATCGAGATCTACGACATGATCAACATGGTTGCCGAGGGCATCCGCAAGAACGGCTACGACGGCGAGGGCATCAGGAGCACGATCGCCGGACTCAAGGATTTCAAGAGCATCGGGGGCGGGACGTTCAGCATCGACCCGGATGGTCAAGCCATTCTTCCCGTGGCGCTTTATCAGGTGAAGGACGTCGACAAACCAACTTTCGAGGAGATCACGCCCTGAAGGCCGGCGCCTTGGCCGAGCTTGTGGTGGCCCCGGATCAGCGGCGCGCCGCCTCGCGCATTGAGCTTTGGTGAATGATCCATCCCCTGTGTATGCGCTCGCGCTGCGCCGCATCCGGGACATGATCCGGTTTGTGCCGCCATGACGCCGGCGCCGCTGCAGATCGGAGAGGCGTTCGAGGGACCCTCGAAGACCCTGACCGATGCACATTTTTTGTTGTTCTCCGGCATTACCGGCGACGTCCATCCGATCCATTATGACGTCGAATATGCCAAGCAGACGCGGTTCGGAAAGCCGCTCGCGCACGGCCTTCTGTTGGCCGCCCTCACCGCGCTTGGCGCATCGAATGCTCGCGAGCGCCTCGAAGGCTTCGTCTTTGTGGAGCAGGGTTGCCGGTTTCTCAAGCCGGCGGTCGTCGGCGACACGGTGCGGCCGCGCTTCACCGTCGAGAGCATCTGGCAGGAGGGCGAGCGCTGCTTTTGCCGGGTCAGGACGGCGCTGTTCAACCAGCGAGACGAGACCTTGCTCGAGGGCTTTCACGTCTACCGCATATTGCGACACGACACGCCGAAGGAGAAGAGCTGATGTCCGATGTCCGCGAGCCCCTCAGCGGCGGAAAGCCCTGGCCCCCACACTACACCTATGTGCCGGCGCTGCGCGTCGGCACATGGTCTGGCTGTCAGGCACGACCGGCACGGATGACAGCGGCAACACTACTGCACCCGGCGATATCGTCGAGCAGACGCGGCAGATCTTCCGCAAGTTCGAGAGGCTGCTGAACGCAATCGGCGGCACCTGCGACGATATCGTGCAGACGCACGACTTTTTCATCACGACGGAGAGCTACAGGGGCACAGCCGCAGTGCGCCGCGAGCTCTTCAAGACATCGTATCCGACCTCCACAGGGGTGCTCGTTTCCGGGCTCCTGCGCAAGGACGCGCTGATCGAGATTTCGGCCATGGCCGTCTTGCGCCAGGGCTGAGATGGCGAGCCGGCGCTGTCATGCTGGCCGAAAAATCGCGGAGTAGAATCCGGGGCCTCGGCTCGGGCGGGCTCGGGCGTAGTGTTTTTTGCAGCGTCATCACCGTCATGCCGGGCGGGCAATGTTTACAGCTTCCATACCCAACCTCTAGATATTCAGGGCCTCTTTGTCCACGGCACGGAATCCAGGTTAACGTTCATTTGAGCTGAAGGATTTCCAGCAGGAGTTCCGGGCTCCAGCCCGCGCATTTGCGGCGGGTTTTGATGCTTCCCTTGGTTTTGTTGGCGCGCACGAGATTGAGCGCGAAGCGC
>DATBHG010000126.1:0-56427 GCA_036557665.1 Xanthobacteraceae bacterium
CGCGGCGTGACGAAGCGCTCGAGCCGCCCACCATGAGGGTGGAGCTTGCGCCAGCTCTCGGCAGCGAAGTCGATCACGGCGAGGCCCGCGGTGGGCAGGCCTTCGTTCAGCCGCTCCCGCGTTTCGACATCGCCGGATGCAATGAGCCTCCGTGCGAGGTCGTGCAGCCCGGGATTGTGGCCGATTACCAATAGGGCGTGCACAGCCTCTTCCGTTTGCTCGATGACCCGCAGGATCGCATCACCTCCGGCATTGTAAAGTCGCCGCTCGAAAACCGGGGGAGAACGTGTCGAAATTTCTGCGGCGACCTGTTCCCAGGTCTCACGGGTACGCTGGGCGCTCGAGATCAATGCGAGGTCCGGGATCAATTGGTGCCGTGCCATGTAGGCGCCCATCGTTGCGGCATCCCCATGCCCGCGTGCGTTGAGCCGGCGGTCGCGGTCGGACATGCCGGGCTCGGCTTTCTCGGATTTCGCGTGTCGAAGCAACATCAGGCGCATGGCGGTAAATCGATTTTGCTGGAAATAGCAGTTTAGCATAGACCATCGGCGGATGATGTCTCGCATTGCAGGGAAGCAGAACGTGAACGCTGCGGAGCGGCCGTCCTATGGCGCAACCTGGTACACCGCGACCATGGTGCCGGCGCGAGAGCGCGGGCCGCTTACCTTTGATCTGGATGTCGACGTCTGCGTCGTCGGCGGAGGCTTGGCCGGGCTGACCACGGCGCGCGAGCTCGCCCGGCGCGGCTGGTCGGTTGCCCTGCTCGAGAGCCGGCGGATTGCCTGGAACGCGTCCGGACGCAACGACGGCTTCGTTCTGCCCGGCTTTGCCCAATCCATGGACAAGATCGTCAGTCGGGTCGGGCTCGATCATGCCAAGGCACTGTGGGGCCTGTCCGAGATGGGCCTCGACTATGTACGCAGGGCGATCGCGGAGCTGCGTATGCCGGGCGTTGAGCCAGTGGCCGGCTGGCTGAAGGTGTCCAAGGTGGACAACGGCGACGAGGTCCTGGCGGATGTGCAGCTCTACGGCCAGGAGCTTGGCGCAGAGGTCGAGGGATGGCCGACGGAGCGCGTGCGCGACGTGCTCAGGAGCAAGCATTACTTCCACGCGCTGCATCTGCCTCGGGCGTTCCATATCCACCCGTTGAACTACGCCCTCGGCCTCGCTGAGGCTGCGGAGGCGGCCGGCGTGCGGATTTTCGAGGACACCGAGGCGCTGGCGATCGATCCGGCCGGCGTGCGCAAGCGAGTTACCACACCTTCAGGCCGGGTTCGGGCAAGCCAAATCGTGCTGGCCTGCAATGCCCATCTCGGCCGCCTGCTGCCTCGCATCGCGGGAACGCTGGTGCCGGTGTGGACATATGTGATCACCACGCGGCATCTCGGTGCGCAGCTCGCGAAGGCCATTACCTACCGCGGCGCCGTCACCGATACCGATCTCGCCGACAATCATTACCGCATCGTGGATGGCGACCGGTTGCTTTGGTCCGGACGCTCGACGACCTGGGAGGTCGATGCCGCAAGATTTGTGCACGGCCTGGGCGCCGACATCAGGAGCGTTTATCCGCAGATCGAGGAGGTGGAGGTCGAGTACTCCTGGTCAGGCTTGCTCGGCAACCCGCTGCACCGGATGCCGCAAATCGGCGAGCTCTCGCCCGGACTTTGGCTTGCGAGCGGCTTCGGCGGTCACGGGCTCAATACCACCGCGATGGCCGGCAACATCGTCGCGCAGGGGATTGCGGAGGGGAACGATTCCTGGCGCCTGTTCGCCCCGTTCGAGCTGGTCTGGGCGGGAGGCACGTTGGGCCGGGTGGCCATCCAGGCGTACTACTGGTGGTTTGGCGCACGTGAGCGCTGGGCAGCGCGACAGGCGCGCCAGCGCGAGGATGAATTTCGCCGAGCCGAGGAGCTCGCTGTCTTGCGCGCCGGCGGAGATCAGCCCGAAAGCGAGGCCCAGCTTGGGGCCGTCGTCCCGGCCGAGCAACTGCCCCAAGAGCCACAGCTGCGTGACCTGCCTGATGATCCTGTGGTCGTAGCGGGAAGCATCAGACCCGTGGAGGACCCCGTACCGGCGCGCCACCCGCCTCGCAAGTCGTCCGATGCCGGGATCGAACGTGATCGGGACGTAGAAAGGGGCGGCAGCGCGCGTATTGCGGAAGTGTCGCTCACAGACCGCGATTGGCCGGAAGGCAATCCACACGCGCGGAACGATCGCCGGCGGTGACGTTGCGATCAACGGCCCTCGCGCCGCGCCATGAATGCGAGCCGCTCGAACAGATGTACATCCTGCTCGTTCTTCAAGAGCGCTCCATGCAATGGTGGGATGAGCTTCTTCGGGTCGCGCTCGCGCAGTATCTCCGGACCGATATCCTCCACCATCAAAAGCTTGAGCCAGTCGAGCAGCTCCGAGGTGGACGGCTTTTTCTTCAGTCCCGGAGCTTCGCGGATCTCGTAAAACAGCTTCAGTGCTTCGGCGACCAGTCGTTGCTTTATACCGGGAAAGTGAACGTCGATGATGGCACGCATTGTGTCGGGGTCGGGAAAGCGGATATAATGAAAGAAGCAGCGGCGCAGGAACGCATCCGGCAATTCCTTTTCATTATTGGAGGTCACGACCACGATGGGGCGCCGGCGCGCCTTGATCGTCTCTCCGGTCTCGTAAACAAAAAACTCCATGCGATCGAGCTCCTGCAACAGGTCGTTGGGAAACTCGATGTCCGCCTTGTCGACCTCGTCGATGAGGAGCACCGGCCGCTCGTCGGCAACGAAAGCATCCCACAGCTTGCCGCGCTTGATGTAGTTGCGGGTGTCCTTGACCCGCTCGTCGCCGAGCTGGCTGTCGCGCAGCCGTGACACTGCGTCGTACTCGTAGAGCCCTTGCAGCGCCTTGGTCGTTGACTTGATGTGCCACTCGATGAGCGGGGCAGCGATGCTCCTGGCAATCTCCAGTGCGAGCACGGTCTTGCCGGTACCCGGCTCGCCTTTCACCAGGAGCGGACGCTCCAGGGCGATCGCGGCATTGACGGCGATCTTGAGATCGTCGGTAGCGACATAGGCATTCGTCCCCTCAAACCGCATGCAGCTCCTTCGTCGGCCAGTACGCCTCGTTGGGCATTCCTGGCCTTTTCCTGACAGGCTCTCTCGCGCGAACGTGAGGAGAGTTGTAGGCGTGAGCCGTTCGAAAGCAATCCGGATCGGCGTATAATGCCATTGAGCCGGAGATTTGAAATGCGGGTTCTGTTCGTGCGCAGAGCAGCTGGTCTGGCAGTCTGGCTAACGCTCGTTGGCGGGGCAGCCGCGCAGCCGGCCGAACCGGCGAGGACAGCGGTCGCGACGTTTGCCGGCGGCTGCTTCTGGTGCGTGGAAGCGGATTTCGACAAAGTGGAGGGCGTGATCAGCACTACTTCGGGCTATACCGGCGGGCATACCGTCAACCCGAGCTATGAGGAGGTCTCGCGCGGCGGCACCGGTCATGCCGAATCTGTCGAGGTGGCGTTTGATCCGGCGAAGGTGAGCTACGATAAGCTGCTGGACGTATTCTGGCACAACATCGATCCGCTCGCGAGGAACAGCCAATTCTGCGACCATGGAGACCAGTACCGTACTGCCGTCTTTTACCATGACGAGACGCAACACAACCTCGCCGAGGCTTCGAAGGCGAAAGTGCAAGCCCGATTCGAGTCTCCGGTCATGACGGAAATCACTGCGGCGGGTCCGTTCTATAAGGCGGAGGAATACCACCAGGATTATCATCTGAAGAACCCGATCCGCTACAAGTTCTATCGTTTCAATTGCGGGCGAGATGCGCGGCTCCAGGAGCTCTGGGGCAAGAAGGAGTAGCGCCGCGAACTACCCCAACAGGGGCTTTCCGTGCTCGGCCGGGTTGTTCTGCCGGGAATCTGTGCAGCTGGCCCGCATGTCGCACTGCAGCAAAGAAGACCCTCGCTCGAAATTGCGCCATGAACTGCGTTATTGTCCAGCGCCGCGGGTGCCGTTATAAGCTCGCCGCGCGAGGAGGGGCTTCGCGTGCTTTTCGCATGGGGTTGCAATGTCATCGCAAAAGAACGGCACGGCGGTGCTGGACAAGAGCAAGAACTACCGGCCTTCCGAGAAAGAGCCCTTCATGAATGAGCGTCAGCGCGAGTATTTTCGCCAGAAGCTGCTGACCTGGAAGGAGGAAATTCTCAAAGAGGCCAAGGAGACGGTGGCGCATCTGCAGGCAGAGAGCGAGAATCATCCCGATCTCGCCGACCGTGCCTCGTCAGAGACCGAACGGGCCATTGAGCTGCGCGCACGCGACCGCCAACGCAAGCTGATCGCCAAGATCGATGCCGCGCTCGTCCGGCTCGAGGACGGCACCTACGGCTACTGTGAGGAAACAGGAGAGCCGATCTCCCTCAAGAGGCTGGAAGCGCGCCCTATTGCCACGCTCTCAGTGGAGGCGCAGGAGCGGCATGAGCGGCGTGAGCGCATCTACCGCGATGAGTGAGGCTTGAGAGTGAGCGAAACAGTATCCTCCTCGGCGCTGTACCCGGGGCGGCCTGAAAGGTGACGCGCCCCTGACAAACTTCCCTCCGGGCGGCAGCGATTAGCCTTTCCCCGGCGGCCGTCCGAGCAAACTCGCCATCTCCTGCTCGAGACTGTCGTAGAGCGACTTCTGCTGTGGCGCTTTCTTGCTCTCAGCGCGGGGGACTCTTGCCTCATCCGGAGAGGGCGGAGGAGCCTCGGGCGGTGCACCCGGCCGAGGCGGAGGCGAGCCAGTCTCCGCCGGAGCTGACTCGGCCAATTCCTCGCCCGCCGTTACGGGCTGCTCCGGTTTGACGCTTGGCTGCGGAGCCGGCGGCTCCTCCTTTCGGTTGGGCCGCCGTAATGCAGCCTCGAGCCGTTGCGCCATATCGGCCAGGTTTTGGTCGGCTGGTGAGGCGAACTTTGCATCGCCGGTCGGCCCGGGATTGGGCGCAGCGGGGGGTACAGGCCGCAGGCGGGGTTCGCGGCGAGGTGGTCGCGCTGGCGGCTCGAAGTGCTCCTGCTCCGCCGAGGGACCGAGCCGTCCCAGCTCCTCCGCCAACCCGGAAAGCGGATCGGGCCGCGCGCGTCGCTCCCGGACAGGAACGGGTTGGGGTGGAGGAGGAAGATCCGACTCGCGTGGCGGCCGGGGCGGAGCTTGCTCCGCGACAGGCACGGCCGGCCGCTGCGGCTCCGGCCGCTGCAGCGGCGGCTCGGCTCTGGACATGGGTTCCGGCTGCAACGGCCACATATTTCCTTCGCCCAGCGGCAACGCTCGAGGCAGGGTGTCGCTTGCGGGCAATGGGCGCGGTGCAGGCATTTCGCGCGACGCCGCTGCCGCGCGCACGATATTCGGCTCGATGACGACATCGGAGGGACCGCCGATCATGAGGAGATGCTCGACGTTGTCGCGGCGGACCAGCACCAGCTTTCGCCGTCCATCCACATTTGCCGCATCGATGACGGCCAGACGGGGCTGGCGTCCGCGGGCGCTGCCGCTGCTCAGCCGCTCGCCGCCGAACCGGCGCACGAGCCACAAGGCCAGCGCCAGAACCCCGAGAACCACTATGAACGCGAACAGAATTTTGAACGCGTATCCCTCGCCGAATAGGGTATTGAACATTACTCCTCCCCCGCGCCCTCGGGTAAGGGCATTCGCCTGGATCGCTCCAGTAGAGAACGCCGCGGCCCTGATTACTACAAGCAATACAGGGTGTCCGTTCAGTTCACCTTTTGTATACCAGAAGCATTGCCCTGGTAAACAACCGGCTCAACACCTCGCAGTTGTACTTTGGGCCTGATCTGCGCCCGGCTGCCGGGTCGACAAACAACCGTCTCAAGCCGCCCTTGCACCGACTCGGTTGCTGAGGCACTCAGGTTAGCCGCAAACGGGGTGATTCACAGCGACCATGCAGCGGCCCAACGCCGATGCTTCTGCGCCGATTGACCGGACCGTGCTGAACCAGGCCGGCGGCAGCGTCGGCCTCGTGCTCCTGCTTGCATTGCTGCTGCTGCTTGCTGCCGCGGGCCTTTTGCTCGCGGGTCGCGCCCATGCGCAGCCTTACATTCTCGCCTTTCTCGCCACGCTCGCGACGATCGGGGTATTCCTGCTGTTTGCGCTTGCAGCCGGCATCCTCCGCATTGGACGACGCGAGCCGGCAAGCCCGTTGCCCAAATCAGTGGTCGACAGCGCGAGCGATGGGATCCTGGTGACCGACGCCCAGGGAAGGGTGGTTTATTCCAATGCCGCTTATCGCGCACTGATCGCGACGGCGGAATCGGATGAGGTTCGCCCTGTCGAGCGTGTCTTCATCGGCGATCCGGGCGTGTCCGAATCCGTCTATCGGCTGATGCAGGCAGCGCGGCAAGGCCGCCGCGGCCAGGAGGAAGTGCGCGTTGGCGCCCATAAAGGCGAGGAAGGCCGCTGGCTGCGCATCTGTGTTCGGCCGCTCGAAACGGGAAAGCGCGACGGGCGAATGACGGTTTGGTCGCTCGCGGATGTTACGCGCGAGCTTCAGCGTCACGAGAACGTTTTTCAAGAGTTGCAGCACGCAATCGACTACCTCGATCATGCTCCCGCTGGTTTTTTCGCGGCGGATGCAGCCGGGAACATCGTTTATCTCAATGCCACTCTGGCCGGGTGGCTCGATTACGATCTGGCGCAGGTCGGCTCTGGCGGTCTCAAGCTCGGCGATATCGTGGCGGGGCAGGGCACCGCGTTGCTGACGACGATCGCGGTGACGCCCGGCGACGTGAAGACCGGGATATTCGATATCGACCTGAGGACCCGCAGCGGTCGCACGCTGCCCGTGCGTCTTTACCATAAGGTCGCCTTCGGCGCCGACGGCACTGCGGGAACTTCAAGGACGCTTGTTCTCAACCGGGCCCATGATGAGGGCAATGACCCACAGCGTGCCGCCGAGGTCCGCTTCATGCGTTTTTTTCAGAATACGCCGATGGCGATAGCTACTGTGGACAGGCAGGGGCTGATCGCAGAATCGAACGCGAAATTCGCTCACCTGTTCCTGTCTGCCTTCAAGCGCGAAGGTTCGGCCTATCGCTCGATTCTCAGCGCCGTCGCGGCGCGCGACCGCGGCGCCCTGGAGGCCGCTATCCGCCGCGCCGCAGAAGGTCAAGGCGAAATAGCGCCGGTGGAGGCGGCTCTCGCCGGTTCGGACGAGCGCTTTGCGACCTTCTTCGTCACCGCCATTGAGGACGAGCAGGACAATGAGCGCGAAGCGGCCATAGTCTATGCGCTGGAAACCACCCAGCAGCGCACGCTCGAAAACCAGGTCAACCAGCAGCAGAAGATGGAGACGATCGGGCGGCTTGCCGGCAACGTTGCACATGACTTCAACAATCTGCTCGGCGCGATCATCATGGCGACCGACTTTCTGCTCAACGCGCACCGGCCCACCGATCCGTCGTTCCATGACATCATGCAGATCAAGCAGAACGCAAATCGGGCCGCCAGCCTCGTGCGCCAGCTGCTTGCCTTCTCGCGCAAGCAGACGATGCGGCCGCAGGTGATCGATCTGGGTGAGGCTCTGTCGGATCTCACAGTGCTGCTCCGGCGGCTCATTGGCGAGAACGTAACGCTCGACGTGCCGCAGGTCCGCGACCTCTGGACGGTCAAGGCGGATGTGGGTCAGTTCGAGCAGGTCATCATCAATCTGGCGGTGAATGCCCGCGATGCCATGCCGCTGGGCGGCAAGCTGACCCTGCGCACGTCCAATGTGCGCGCGGAGGACAGCATCCGGCTGCAGGGAAAGGGAATGCCGCTGGGCGAATATGTGCTGGTGGAAGTGGAGGATACCGGCACCGGGATTGCGCCCGAGATCATCGACAAGATCTTCGATCCGTTCTACACGACCAAGGAGATCGGCAAGGGCACGGGCCTCGGCCTCTCGACGGTCTACGGTATCGTCAAGCAAACCGGCGGCTTCATCTATGTCGACTCCGTAGTCGGGAACGGAGCTACCTTTCGCATTTTTCTTCCGCGTTACATTCCCGGCGCGGACGACATCGAGCCGCCGTCGCTGCCGGAAACCACCGCTCCGGCCATTGCCGGGGCTATCTCCGCCGCCGACACGGTCGTGCGCACAGCTGCGACCGACCTTACAGGGCAGGGAACGATACTCCTGGTCGAGGATGAGGAAGGCCTGCGCACGCTCAACGCGCGCGGATTGCAATCACGCGGCTATACCGTGATTCAGGCGAGCAACGGCTTCGAGGCCCTGGAAGAGCTCGAACGGCAGGGGGGGCAGGTCGACCTCGTCGTTTCCGACGTTGTCATGCCGGAAATGGACGGGCCGGCGCTGATGAAGGAGCTTCGCAAACGCAATCCGGGTATCAAGATCATCTTCGTCTCGGGCTATGCCGAAGATGCGTTCGAGAAGAGCTTGCCAGATCGCAAGCAGTTCAACTTTCTGGCGAAGCCTTTCACGTTGAAACAGCTGGTTACGGCCGTGAAAGATACGATGGCGGGCTGACAGTCCGGCATGAATGAGGACCAGCAGCCGACACCGAGCACAAGGCCCGAAAGTGAAGCGGACCGCCGCCTCGGGAACATTGTGCTTTTAGCCTTGCTGGTGATCGTGATTGGCGGCGGCATCTGGCTCGCCAATGCCATGTACAATCAGCGCCTCCTCGACGACTGCATCGCGCAAGGACGGCGCAATTGCGCGCCGGTGGACGTGCCGTCGCGTTAATGGCGGGTTCAGGCCTCGATCTGCATTCACCAGACAACGGACATTGTTGCAATCAGCCTGCCATCGGATTCTGTGCGGGCGGCAGCTCGTGCAGATGACAGGCGGCAACATGCGTGCTGCCGATCGAGCGCAGCTGCGGCTCCTCCGTCCGGCACCGGTCGAACACATACGGGCACCGCGTATGGAAGCGGCACCCCTTCGGCGGATTGATCGGGCTCGGTACGTCGCCTTTGAGGATGATGCGTTGACGTACGGCACCGGGCTGGGGGACCGGAGCTGCCGAAAGCAGTGCCTTGGTATAGGGGTGCTTGGGCGCCGAAAAGATGTTTCGCTTGGGTGCGAGCTCAACGATCCTGCCGAGATACATCACCGCCACGCGATCGGTCATGTGCTCGACGATGGCAAGATCATGACTGATGAAGAGGAGGGCGAGGCCGAGCTCCTGCTGCAGATCCTGCAACAGGTTCACGATCTGGGCCTTGACCGATACGTCGAGCGCCGAGACCGCCTCGTCGCACACGATCAGATCGGGGTCGGCGGCGAGCGCCCGCGCAATCCCGATACGCTGGCGTTGTCCGCCGGAGAACTCATGCGGCCATCGGCTCACGGCGTCGCGCGGCAGCCGCACCTTGTCCATGAGCGCGCCGATCCGCGCCTCGAGGTCGGCTGACGACGGCGCCAACCCGAAGTTCCTTATCGGCTCGGCAATGATGTCGCGCACACGCATGCGCGGGTTGAGGCTCGCAAACGGATCCTGAAAGACCACTTGCACACGGCGGCGCAGAGGGCGAAGCGCGCCCGCCGAGAGGTCGTCGATGCGGCGACCGTCCAGCACCACCTGCCCCGCGGTGATATCGAACAGCCGAAGGATGGAGCGCCCCACCGTCGACTTTCCGCAGCCCGATTCACCCACTAAGGCGAGAGTTTCGCCTCGGCCGATATCGAAGGAAACGCCGTCTACCGCGTAGACCCAGCGTTTCTGTCCGATGCCGGGAGCGGCAAAACCTGAACGTACCGGGAAATGCTTCTTGAGGTCGCTGACCCGAAGCAGCGGGATGCTCATGCGGCCGCCATGGCCTTGGGCGCAAAATGGCAAGCGGCAAGGTGGCCCGGCGCTTTAAGCTCGAGCGCCGGCGGGATGCGCCGGCAAATGTCCCTTGCCGAGGCGCAGCGGCTGGCGAATACACAGCCCGCAATACGCTGCTTCAGGTTTGGGACGACACCTCGAATCTCGGCAAGCCTTGTCGCCTTTCCGTCGAGCGAGGAGCCGAGCTTCGGCAGTGCGCCGAGGAGACCCTGGGTGTAGGGGTGCCGCGGGCTGCGGAAGAGCTCTCCGACCCGGGCTTCTTCCACCTTGCGTCCCGCATACATCACCAGGACACGTTCGGCCATCTCAGCCACCACCCCGAGATCGTGGGTGATGAGGATGATCGCGGCACCCACCCGTTGCTTCAGGTCGCTCATCAGATCGAGGATCTGCGCCTGGATGGTTACGTCCAGTGCGGTGGTCGGCTCGTCGGCGATCAGGAGCTTCGGGTTGCATGCAAGCGCGATGGCGATCATCACCCGCTGCCGCATGCCGCCGGAGAGCTGATGCGGATATTCACGCAGGCGCCGTTCCGGCTCGGCAATCCCCACAAGCCGCAGGATCTCCACGGCGCGTTTCTCGGCCGGCCGGCGCGCAACGCCTTGATGCAGGCGCAGCGTTTCGCAAATCTGATGACCTACCGTGAGCACGGGATTGAGGCTGGTCATCGGCTCCTGAAAGATCATGCTGATGTGATCGCCGCGGATGTCGCGCATGGCGCGCTCATCGAGCTTGAGGAGATCGACACCGTCGAAGCGAATTTTGCCGCTGATCTTGCCTGGCGGCTCCGGGATCAGGCGCAGAACCGAGCCGGCGGTGACCGATTTGCCGCACCCGCTCTCGCCGACAATCGCAACCGTCTCGCCGGGCTCTACGGAGAACGACACACCGTCCACGGCTCGGTTCACCCCATCAGGGGTGCGGAAATGCGTTTGCAGGTTCTCGATTTCCAGCAGAGCCATTGCAGAGGTCGTCACAACCTTTTCATCATGCGCGGATCAAGTGCATCGCGAAGACCGTCGCCAAGCAGATTGACCGCCAGCACGGTCAGGGAGAGGAATATTGCTGGAAAGAACACAATATACGGCTTGACCTGCCAAAGGGCGCGCCCTTCCGCCATGATATTGCCCCACGACGGTATCGTAGGCGGCGTGCCCGCGCCGATGAAAGACAGGATCGCTTCGACGATCATGGCGCTGGCGCACACATAGGTGGCCTGCACCGTCATCGGCGCAACGGTATTGGGCAGGATGTGGCGAAGAAGGATAGTGGCGGTGCGTGTTCCTGCCGCCACTGCCGCATCCACGTAAGGCTGCTCGCGCAAGGATAGGACAACACCGCGGACAAGGCGGGACACCCGGGGGATCTCCGCGATCGTGATCGCGGTGATCACGTTACCGACGCTGCCGCGGGTAAGCGCCATCAGCGCAATGGCGAGCAGGATCGGAGGGATCGACATCACCCCATCCATTACCCGCATGATTGACCCATCGAGCCGGCGGAAGAAACCGGAGACGAGGCCAATAGTCAGGCCGGCAAGCGAAGAGAGGATGGCGACCGAGAAACCCACGCCAAGCGAGACCCGAGCGCCGTAAAGCACGCGTGAATAGATGTCGCGGCCCAGCATGTCGGTGCCGAACCAGAATGCGGCAGACGGCTCGCGCGTGCGCCGTGCCGGCGCAAGTGCGGTGGGATCGACGGTGCCGAGCCAGGGCGCGAGCAGTGCGATCAGCAACATGCTGCCGACCAGCGCTCCGCCGACGGCGATTGCAGGATGCCTCCAGAGGAAACCGTTCAGTCCGCGCCGCACTTTCATCGGCGGCAGGATGTCCGGCAATTCGGGCGCTGCGGCAAAAGCGGGTGCTGTCGACTCCATCACGATGGAGGCGGTTGCCAATGCCGTCGCGTCGGAGGCGCTGCTCAATATCGGATCCTCGGGTCGAGCAGGGTGTAGAGAACATCGATCAGCAAGTTCACCAGGACGTAGATGAAGCTGAACAACAGCACGATGCCTTGAATAACCGGGTAATCGCGGCGCAGGATCGCATCGACGGTAAGACGGCCGACCCCTGGAATGGCGAATACTGTCTCCGTCACCACCGCGCCCCCTATCAGGAGCGCGATGCCGATACCGATCACCGTGACGATCGGTACGGCGGCATTCTTCAACGCATGCAGGAAGAGGATCCCGCTCTGCCCCATGCCCTTGGCTCGCGCCGTGCGGATATAGTCCTGCTGCAGCACTTCGAGCATCGTGGCACGGGTGACGCGTGCAATCAGCGCAATGTATACGCAACCGAGCGCGATGGCGGGCAGGATCAGGTTCTCCAGCCACGGCCACAGCCCTTCTCTCAGTTGCGTGTAGCCCTGCACCGGCAGCCAATCGAGCTCCAACGCAAACACATAGGCGAGCAGATAGCCCACCACAAAAACCGGAACCGAGAAGCCGAGCACCGCGAATCCCATTATGGCGCGATCGATGAGGGTATCGGCCTTCCATGCCGCCAATACTCCGATCGGCACGGCGACCGAAACCGCAAGTATCAGCGTGACCACCATGAGCGAGAGCGTCGGCTCGATGCGCTGGCCGATCATGGTCGAAACGGGAAGATTGGTGAAAATCGAAGTGCCGAGATCGCCGTGCAGAATGAGCCAGACCCACTCGCCGAAGCGTACAAGGAACGGCCGATCGAGACCGAGGCTCTGGCGTATACGCTCGACATCGGCAGGGGTCGCTTGATCCCCCGCGATGATCGCAGCCGGATCTCCGGGCGCGATATAGAGCAGGCTGAATACGAACAGCGCGACTACCGCCATCACCGGGATCGTCGCCAGGATGCGCCGAAAGACGTAGTTCAGCATGGACGCACTCTAGCAGGATTTATGCCGATAGCTGCGCAAGGCGGTCGCTCCCCTATGCCGCCTTGCTCACCCCCCAGAAGAACGGCAGCGGGCCCTTGATGATCCCCGACACGTTGGAGCGCCAACTTTGATGGCCGAGGAAAAAGCCGGTTGGGGCGTAGATCACATCCTCGCATGCCGCCCGATTAAGCCGGCGTATCGCTGCCTTCTCCTGATCCAAGCTCGCAGCCTCATACCACGCCGCGATCTCTGCTTCGACCTTCTCGCTCGTGGGCCAGCCGAACCAGGCCCTGTCGCCGTTGGCGCGGATGGCCGTATAGCTCGAAGGATCGACGCACACGGCACCTGCATGCCACGTATGGAACATGTGCCAGCCGCCCTGACCGGGGGGAGATTTCTGTGCCCGGCGCGCTGCGGTCGTACCCCAGTCGATGGCGTTGAGCTCGACATTCATCCCCAGGCGTTTGAGCAGGTCGGCTGTAACCTCGCCCTGAGCCTTTGCGATCTGAAGATCCTGCGCAATGAGACACGTCACCGGCTGACCGGCATAACCGCTTTGCTCGACCAGGCGTTTGGCTGCGTCCAGATCGCGCGGACCCTTGAGGATCTCACCTCCTTCCTCGGTGTAAAGCGGCGTGCCCGGAGTAAAAAAGCCGGGTAGCGGTTTCCAGTAGGCGTCGTCGCCGACGACGGCGCGCATGTAATCCTCCTGGCTCATTGCCATAAGGATTGCCCGGCGCGCGCGCACGTCGTTGAAGGGCGGGTACAAGTGATTCATGCGGAAGCTGCCGATATTGCCCAGCGGATCGGCGATGTCGACAACCACGTTTCTCGTTTTTTTGAGCACGGGTACGAGATCGGCAAGCGGCGTTTCCCACCAGTCGACCTCGCCGTTTTGCAGCGCAGCCGATGCGGTTGCCGGATCGGCCATCACGACCCATTCGATGCGATCGAGCAGCATCTGCTTGCCTCCGGACAGCCAGGAGCCTGGCTCCTCTCGGGGCACATATCCCGCGAATTTCTCAAATACCGCCCTGGCACCGGGGACCCATTCGCTGCGGACGAGCTTCATCGGTCCGCTGCCGACGTACTCGCTGATCGGCTTGAACGGGTCGGTGGCCGCGATGCGCGCCGGCATCATGAAGCATGATGGCGTCCCGACCTTTCCCAGCGCGACCAGCAATTTCGAATACGGCCGTTTGAGCCGCCAACGAAAGGTCCGATCATCGAGCGCGAGGAGCTCGTTCTCGATCGCCTTGATCATCAGCCCCATGTTGTCGCGGGCCTGCCAGCGGGCGAGGCTCGCGATCACGTCCCTTGCGAGCACCGGCTCGCCGTCGTGGAATCTCAGATTCGGCCGCAGGCGGAAGGTCCAGCTGAGGCCGTCGGCCGACACCTCCTCCGATTCGACCATCTGGCGCTGAGGCGCCAGGTTGGCGTTCACGCCATAAAGCATGTCCCACACCAGCGCGGCGCCGTTGCGCACCACATATTGCGTGTTCCAGATCGGATCGAAATTGGCGAAGTCGGCCTGCGGCACGAAGCGCAGCGTGCGTGCGTCAAGGCGTTGCGAGACGGCCGGGCTGGCGAGTCCGGCCGAGGCCGCGAGCGCGCCTGCACCCGCTGCGGATTCCAGGAATGCTCGTCGATCCATGTGCGTACTCCGCTTGGAGAGCGCGCCGCCAGGACGCTTCATCCTGGCTATCGAGCCATCAGGCAGCCTTGCTCACATTCCAGAGAAACGGAACGGGTCCCTGCTCTATGCCGCTGAGGCTCTTCCGCCACGCTTGGTGCGTCAGATAGGAGCCGAGCGGCGCGTAGACGACCTGATCGAGAGCAGCCCTGTTCAGCCGGCGAGCCGCCCCTTGCTCGTCGGCCGGAGACTTCGCGTCATACCAGGCAGCGATCTCGGTTTCGACCTCTGGAATGCTCGGCCATCCGAACATCGCCTTCTCGCCATTGGCGCGCAAGAACTTGTTCGAGGGGTCGGTCGAATCAACACCATAGACGCCGGTGTGGTAGAGGTGCCAGCCGCCCTGGCCCGGAGGGGATTTTTGCGCCCGCCGGGCGACCACCGTGCCCCAATCGGTGGCGACAAAATCGACGTTCATTCCGAGCCGATGCAGCAGGTCAGCGGTCACATCGCCCCAGACCTTGTGGGTTGCCAGGTCCTGCGCCGCCATGAGGATGATCGGCTCACCGGAATAGCCGCTTTTGGCGAGCAAATTCTTCGCCGCCTCGATATTACGCGGGCCCTTGAGAATTTCCCCTCCTTCTTCATTGTAAAGCGGCGAGCCGGAAACAAAGAACCCGGGCATCGACTTCCACAAGGAGCTGTCATCACCCACATAGGCGCGCATGTAATCTTCCTGGCTCATCGCCATGAGGATGGCACGTCGCGCGCGCACGTCGTTGAACGGCGGGTAGAGGTGGTTCATGAACAGCATGCCGGTAGAGCCCAGCGGATCGGCAATGTCGACCACGAGATTGCGATTGCGGCGCAAGGTCGGAATCAAGTCGGGCAACGGCCTCTCCCACCAATCGACCTCGCCGCTTTGCAGCGCCGCTGCAGCCGTGGCGGGGTCGGAGATCACGATCCATTCCGCCCGCTCGACCAGTATCCGCTTTCCTCCGGCAAGCCAGGCGGCAGTTTCCTGCCGAGGGCTGTATTCGCGGAATTTCTCGAATACGGCCCTGACACCGGGCAGCCATTCGCTTTTGACGAAACGCATCGGGCCGCTGCCGACATATTCGGCGATCTGCTTGAAGGGGTCGGTCGCGGCGATCCGGGCCGGCATGATGAAGCAGCACGGGGTAGCCATCTTCCCCAGCGCCAGCAGCATCTTCGGAAACGGCCGCCGCAGCGACCAGCGGAAGGTCTGATCGTCGACGGGAGCAATCTCGTTCTCCACCGCCTTGATCATCTGGCCCATGGGCTCACGGACGGCCCAGCGCCGAATGCTGGCCACGGCATCCTTTGCCAGCACAGGCTCGCCGTCGTGAAATTTCAGCCCTGCGCGCAGCCGGAATGTCCAGACGAGGCCATCCGACGATGCTTCCTCGGATTCGACCATCTGCCGTTGCGGCTGCAGGTCGCTGTCGATGCCGTAGAGCGTGTCCCACACCAGCAGCCCGGCATTGCGCGCGATATAGGCCGTGCTCCAGATCGGATCGAAATTGGCGAGGTCCGCGTGCGGCACGAGTCGCAGCCTGCGCGTTGCGGCTGCCTGAGAGATTGCCGGGCTCGCGAGGGCATCGGCGGCCGAGACCGCAAGGGCTGCACTCGCGCTTTTTAGGAATGTCCTCCGGTCCACGCTGCGAGTTCCCCGGGCGGGTCAAGCAGCCTTCGCTACTCCCCAGAAGAACGGTACCGGCCCCTTCACGATCCCGCTGACATTGCTGCGCCAGGCCTGATAACCAAGGAAGAATCCGGTCGGGGCGTAAACCACGCCTTCGAGAGCAGCCTTGTTGAGACGCCGGATCGCTTGCTTCTCCTCGTCCAGCGATTTGGCGTCGAACCAGGCTGTGACTTCCTTCTCGACGGCGGGGAGATCCGGCCAACCGAACCAGGCCTTGTCGCCGTTGGCGCGCACCCCGATCGCCACCGCCGGGTTCACGCAGTCCGCTCCGGAGTGCCAGGTGTGAAACACCTGCCAGCCGCCCTGACCCGGCTTCGTTTTCTGGGCGCGACGGGCGCCTACGGTACCCCAGTCGATCGCGGCAAAATCGACGTTCATGCCAAGCCGCTTGAGCAGATCGGCCGTGACATCGCCCTGTGCTTTGGTGATGGGCAGGTCCTGCGCCACCAAACAGGTGACCGGCTCACCAGCGTAGCCGCTTTCCGCCAAGAGCTTCTTCGCGCCGTCCAGATTGCGAGGACCTTTGAGGATCTCGCCGCCCTCCTCGGTGTAGAGCGCCGTGCCGGGCGTGAAAAAGCCCGGCAACGGCTTCCACAAGGCGTCATCATCGCCGACGATGGCGCGCATGTAATCCTCCTGGCTCATGGCCATGAGAATCGCGCGCCGCGCACGCACGTCGTTGAACGGCGGATAAAGGTGGTTCATTCGGAACGAGCCGATGTTTCCCAGCGGGTCGGCAATATCCACCTTGATGTTGCGGTTCTTGCGCAGGAGCGGCACGAGGTCCGAGATCGGAGTCTCCCACCAGTCGATCTCGCCGTTCTGCAGCGCCGCCGCCGCGGTGGCGGGGTCGGGCATGATCACCCACTCGACGCGATCGAGCATGATGTTTTTACCGCCAGCGAGCCAGGACGCAGGCTCCTGTCGCGGCACGTAGTCCTTGAACTTCTCGAAGACGGCCTTCGCCCCTGGCACCCATTCGTCCTTGACGAAGCGCATGGGCCCGCTGCCGACGTATTCGCCGATCTGCTTGAACGGGTCGGTCTGTGCGATCCGTTCCGGCATGATGAAGGCTATTTGCGTACTGACTTTGCCCAGTGCCAGCTGCATCTTTGGGAAGGGCTTCTTCAGCACCCACTTGAACGTCCGGTCGTCCACCGGCGTGATTTCCTGCTGGATACCCTTGAGCATCTGCCCCATGAGGTCGCGCGCGGACCACCGGGCAAGGCTCACCGTCACGTCCTTGGCCAGAACCGGCTCACCGTCGTGGAACTTCAGTCCGGGTCGCAGCCGGAAGGTCCAGGTGAGCCCGTCGGAGGAGACTTCCTCCGATTCCACCATCTGCCGCTGCGGCTGCAGCTTCTCGTCCACCCCGTAAAGCGTGTCCCACACCAGGACCGCTGCATTGCGCACCACATATTGCGTACCCCAGATCGGGTCGAAGTTTGCGAGATTGGCTTGCGGCACGAGACGCAGCGCCCGCGCGGCCGCCCCTTGCCCAATGGCTGGGCTGCACAACCTGCCGCTCGCTCCCAGCGTGCCGGCACCCGCAACCACTTTAAGAAGAGTTCTGCGATCCATGACCTGACCTCCCAAGGGCCGCCTAGAGTTGTGCCAGTTTGCCTCGTTGTTAGATGGCGCGGGCGGCAGCACAATCATTGCATCGGCCCGCGCCGTTGAGCCGTGCCCGTTCCGGCAAAGGCCGCGCCAGCCGGCCATCCTGGTCTTGACGAGGCGAGCGCGTCAAGCCTGAGGGAGCGCGGCCAAAAACTCTTGGGCTATCTCGCCCTTTTCACAAAGGCAGCCAGGTCCGCTAAACGGTGCTGCCAAAAAAGATAAACGCCCTTGTCCTCCTGTACGTCCGCAAGATTGGCGGTGCTGTAGACGCCACTCAGGACCGCGCAGGGTATGACCTGTGCCCTGCCAAGCTGATTGTACCAATGTGCGGCCTTCCCGCCGCTCGGCCATCCAGGGAAAACGATGGGGATCAATAATACTCAGGACGGTGTCACGGATACGCTGGCACTGGCGGCATCGGTACGCAGACGGGAGGGAGTGAGTATCGTATCGGCGACGGTCTCCAAGTCGTCCTTAGAAATCGGCGGCGCTGTCAAGTAACGGAAGGCCTTTTGAGCGTCGCGACCGTCGATCAAATCGGCGAGGAGTTGAGCATCGACAGGGTCAGCAGCGAGGTCCGGTAGTCTGTTGATAAGCTCGCGAAAGATATCGACGAAGACGGCGAAAAACCAGTTGTACAGATCAAGCGGCTCCAGCAATCGCTCATTGCGGAACGCGCTTCTCGCAATACGCGCATCAGTTTGCAGCTCGGCGTCCGTCCACCGTTTCGGGAGCCGCTTCGCCTGCGAGATAGCCATGAATATCTTCCAAACGCGGTAAAAGGATGCGCTCAAGCTCCTTTGGCTCGAATTTGATCAATCCACCGGCATAAGTGCGGCCGCCGATGGTGCTGCTGTGGCTTTGCAGATAGGCCAGGACGGTCCTCAAGTCCGCGTCGCTTAATGGCTCACGCGGATACAGGCCGTGCGCAATATTTATATGCCTTGCGAGCACTCTGTTGAGTACAAAGACGGGCGCCCGACGTGCCATGTAGGTGCAGAGGACAGGCGCCGGCGCCCGCAATCCTACCGACCACCACGCGCGCCGATGCCGGGCAACGTAACCCTCATGCGCACCGTGATTTCTCGCCCAGGCGAGAAATCGCTCTAATGCCGTGCGCTCCTCGCCGTGAAGTCCATCGAGCTCGGCCGGCAAGTCGATGACGCGACGTAAACCCTTGCTTGACGCCAGCTCGGCGCCCGCGGCAAGCAGTTCACGTGCGCTTGTGACTGTGAACGGCTTGAATCGGTTCGGTACGTCGCGCGCCGCGTCGTTATCGATCCAGACCTTGTTGCTGCCCGTGACCTGCCCACGATGAACGCGGAACAACTCGCCGAGCTCGATGAAGCCTACAGGTGCCTGCTTGTGCTCGCCGACGAATACTGACCATTTCGCGGCCCTGGCGGCTTCGTCCCGGGAGACCGCGCGGCCATAACGCAAAGGAGCTAAATCCTCCAGCGAGTTGACCGCGCGCATTGTGATCGAAGCCTGTTGTTTCCCGACGTGGAAGCAGGTAATCGCGCCAGTTGTCAGCGCATCGGCAAACGGTTGCGCCTTCGGATCCATCAGATGTACGGCTGTGCCACCCAATCCGTCGAGAAGCAACTGCCGCAACACTCTGCCATAGTTCACGTCGAGCCATTCCGCTGCTGTGATAAAAGCGCCAAAATCGCCAGGGCGAGCCAACTCGCAGGTCTTGAAGAAAAAATGGACGTGTAGGCCGGCAAGCTTGCTTGCGGTCAGCCCAAGTCGCTTGGCCGACGCGGCGAACCAGTTTTTCCAGCGCTTGCCGATCTTATGATGTCGGACGTACGGGGGATTACCGATAAACAAGGTAGGCCGATCGATCGGCGGCAGTGCAAAGCTTCGGTAGTCGAGCACGTGTACAAATAGGCGATCGACAAAGCGTCGCACGACGGCGTTGGCGCGTAAGATCAACGCCGCCAGTGGATCGACTTCGACTGCATGAAGCTCTGCCTTGGGAAAATGGCGAGCTGCAGCGATCAAAAAACGTCCCGATCCCGCGCCAGGATCAACAATACGGGCCGGGCCTAACTTCGCCGTTTCGGCCCAGGCTACCATGGCCCTCACGATTGGCGGGGGCGTGTAGGTCGCTCCGCGTTCACGGCGCTGGTTGGCGCTCCTCAGTGAGCAAAAGGTCGCCCCGAGTACGTCTTCACCGGCTAGGATATGCTGGCGCGCGTGTGCAACGAGTCGAGGATCAATCGGCCGGACGCACGCAAGGAGCTTCGTCTCGCAGATCGACAGTCCGGTAGCATTGCCCATCAATGCAGCCGCGAGGGAAACAAGTTGTGTTTCGGCCGTGCTCATAAATTGCGGCTGTGCTGTCTCTCTTACGGTGGAGAGCCCGGATATGAGTTGCGCTGGATCAAGCTGTGCTTCCGGTGCCTCGGGCCGACTCGGGGATGAGTCCTGCGCGGCTTTGGGCTCAAGTAGCCCTGTTTGCATTGACGAGTCGAAGGCCGAGATCAATGGGTGTAAGCGAGATATGATCGAATTCCACCGCTCGCTTTCGCGCCCAGGGATCGGCTCTGACCTTAAGCGTTCGTTAAGCCCATCTTTCCCTCGGCTCATGGCCGCCCTATGAGAACATAAAGTGAACATAACAGCCATGCTATCAATTGTCGAGTCAGGCCAATTCAGCGCCCGTGCCCGTTTGTTTGCGGTTTTGCCTGAGTTTGCCACGCCAACGGTATTTGCTGAAAGCCGCGTTAATCTCCTGCTGCTCTGGCGATCGTCAAACAGAGTGCCTGCTCTATCGTCTGTCGCTTGCTCGCGTAACCGCAAGCTCCCTGAGCCTCTGGCACCAGCTCGTCATCGACATTTATGTTGGTGTGCATTTGGGCTGCTGCCCGCTGTCAGGAAGCGGCCGTGAACTTGCTCGATATCTTGGGGGTGCCACCAGCGGCCGGCAATCACCACGCCTTCCGAGATGATCCGCCGGTCGCCCACCAGGTGCTCGCCCACGACGTCGACGTAATCGAAGCGACCCTCCTTCACCGACAGGATCGTCGCATCGCCGACGCTGCCGGGCTTGAGACTGCCGAGCTCAGGACGTTTCAATGCAAAGGCGGTGTTGGCGGTAGATGCGGCTATGACATCGACAAGCGGCATGCCGAGACAGAGAAATTTCGAGAGCGTGGTCACCTGATCGAACGCTGGCCCGTTGATGCAAAGGGCATGCACGTCCGATGAGATGGTGTCGGGCAGAAACCCGTTCGCCAGCATCGCCCGCGCGGTCTTGAACGCGAACGAGCCCTTGCCGTGACCGATATCGAACAGCACGCCGCGCTGGCGCGCTTCCCTCACGGCCCGTTTGACGGTGCCCTGCGCCGTTGCCGGTGAGTTTGGAAACGGCCGGAACGCGTGGGTGAGGACATCGCCCTGCCGCAGCCGCTCGAGCACTTCCTCATAGCTGGGCGGCGGCTCGTCGATATGCGCCATGACCGGCAAGCCGACTTCCTCCGCGACCTGCAGAGCGACATCGAGCGGCACGGTCCCGGAACGCCCCGAAGCGTGCGCGCCGACACGCACCTTGATCCCGACAATGACATCCGGGTTGGCGTGCGCGACCTCGACCGCATCGGCCGGCGCCAGCAGGCGGAGATTCTCGCTCTCGCCGACCATGACCCGCTGCGAGAACGCGAAAATTCCGCCAAAGGAGATGTGCAGATAAGCAAGGATTCGCACCTCGCTGCGCTCGATGACATGCTTGCGAAACCCGGCAAAATTGCCGGCTCCCGCACTGCCGGTATCGACCGCAGTGGTCACCCCTGAGCGGCGGCAGAAATCTTCGGCATCGATGCCGAGCGAGGTGCCGCCCCAGTAGACATGGGTATGCAGGTCAATGAGTCCCGGCGTAACGATCGCTCCGGAGACATCGCGCTCCTCGGTGCTCGCATCGGCCTTCAATCCGGCTCCGATTTGCGCGACCTTGCCGCGCGAGAACGCGACATCAGCGACCGTATCGAGCTTTTGCGATGGGTCGATTACCCGGCCGCCGCGCAGGATCAGGTCGGTCATGTCGTCCCGCTCATCGCGATGCGCTTGCGGCAATTCGCGTGCCCAGCCATGCTCAAGCCGCCTTGCGCTGCGCTCGGCGCAGGAAGTCGACAAATATGGCCGCCATCTCGGGCTCCTTCGGCGCCCAGTCCTCCTGCGGGACGAGATCGACGTCGAGGTCGCCGGGAAACAGGTCGTGCAGCTCGCTTCCTGCAATCATCCGGTGCGCCGCCCGTGCGATGCCATGGTTGTGCGTGCGATCGTTGCCAGGAATGATGCAGGTCGGCAGTTTGATCGAATTCAAATCCTTTTCGCTCACTCCGATGACAGGAAGCTCGGCGCCGCGGCGGAATTGCTCATGCCAGCGCTCCATGGCGGCAATGAAATCCTCCGCTTTCATGGACATGAGGGTATTGCGGTTCGACGCCCGCGCATCAATGCGCTCCTTGAAGTGATCGAGCTCGCATACGGCAGCCATGCCACCCGATCGCGCGGCCCGGATATACTGTGCGTAATAGCTCTCGGTGAGGCGCTGGGCCGCGAATGCTCCGCCCGTCACGCGCCACAGCAGCAAGGCGCGCACGGCTTGCGGATATTTCAGTGCGAGCACGAGTGCCAGCCGGCAGCCGGAGGAGCCCCCGCCGAGAACGGCGGGCAATCCGTCGAGCCGCGAGAGAAGCTCGTGGAGGTCATCAGCCCAGATTTCGTATTCGGAGCTTTTTCCGCCGATGACGATGTCGGACATTCCGCAATTCCTGCGGTCGTGAATGAGCACGCGATAGCCCGCGTCGGCCATGCGCTGCGCCAGGGATTTCACCGCATCGAGGGCGCGCCGTCCTCCGGGCGAAAGCGCAGCCCAAGGCCCATGCGAGCCGAGCACCTCGTAGTTGAGATTGGCTCCTCGCAGCTTGGCGACAGGCATGCTCGTTCTCCCGGTTGTCGATCGGAGCAGAGTAGCGCCGTCTTTTAGGCCAAGATAGTCTGCGAGTGCACGGTCGGCGGCTGTACCGGCAGCAGCCGCTGTCGCCACGCTTTACACTCGAGGTTGCTCGCACTGATGCGTTACGAGCTTTACTACTGGCCAACCATCCAGGGCCGCGGGGAATTCGTCCGGCTCGCTCTGGAGGAGGCGGGAGCCCATTACGTGGATGTGGCGCGCCGGCCGGGCGGCGTGCCGGCAATGACCGAGCTGATGAACGCCAGGCGCAGCAAACGTCCGCCCTATGCACCGCCCTTCATCCGCGCGGGCAAGCTCGTCATCGCGCAAACCGCCAACATCCTGCTTTACCTCGGGCCCCGGCTCGGGCTTGCGCCCCGGGACGAGGCGGGTCGCCTGTGGGTACACCAGCTCCAGCTCACCATCTCGGATCTGGTGGTCGAAATTCATGACACCCACCATCCCGTTACAACGTACCTCTATTACGAGGAGCAACGGCCGGCCGCCAAACGCCGCACGGCGGACTTCTGGCGGTATCGCGTGCCGAAGATCCTCGGCTACTTCGAGCGCGTGCTCGCAACGAGCGGCGGCCCGCATGTGCTCGGCCGCAGGCTTTGCTATGTAGACCTTTCCCTGTTTCAGATCGTCGAGGGGTTGCGCTACGCGTTCCCCGAGCGGATGAAGCGGTTCGAGAAGAAGGTGCCCGGCCTCGTGGCGTTGCATGATCGCGTCGCCAAACGCCCACGTATCGCGGCCTATCTCGCCTCCGAACGGCGTATCCCATTCAGCCAGTGGGGGATTTATCGCTATTTCAAGGAGCTCGACGCTTAGTGGAGCACGCAATGGACACGCCGGTTGACATCGCTCTGCCGCCCTATCGGCACACGCCGCTCTTTCCGCTCGGCAAGGACAGCAGCCCCTATCGCAAGCTCACCAGCGACGGCGTGCGCGTGGAAAGGCTCGGTCGCGCGGAGATGCTGATGATCGGCCGCGAGGCCCTGCGCGCGCTTTCAGAGGCGGCGTTCACCGACATCAATCATCTGTTGCGGCCCGGCCACCTCAAGCAGCTGCGTTCGATCCTGGATGATCCCGAGGCGAGCGACAACGACAAGTTCGTGGCGTACGATTTTCTGAAGAACGCCAATATCGCGGCGGGCGGCGTGCTTCCAATGTGCCAGGATACCGGAACCGCCATCGTCATGGGCAAGAAGGGCCGGCTGGTCTTCACCGAGGGGGATGACGAGGCAGCGCTCGCCCAGGGCGCGCGCGACGCCTATCTCAGGCGCAATCTGCGCTACTCGCAGCTCGCGCCGATTTCGATGTTCGAGGAGAGGAACACCAGGTCGAACATGCCGGCGCAGGTGGAGATCTACGCCGAAGGACGAGGGGCGGACGAGCAGGCATACAAGTTCTTGTTCATCGCCAAGGGCGGGGGCTCGGCCAACAAGGCATTCCTGTTCCAGGCGACGCCGTCGATTCTGACCCGTGATCGCATGATCGGATTCCTCAAGGAGAAGGTGCTCACACTCGGGACTGCGGCGTGTCCACCTTATCATCTGGCGATCGTCATCGGGGGCACTTCGGCGGAGCTGACCATGAAGACGGTGAAGCTTGCCTCCTGCCGCTATCTGGACGACCTCCCGACCCGTGGATCCGAGGACGGCCACGCCTTCCGCGATCTCGAGATGGAAAAAGAAGTGCAGAGGCTCACCCAATCCCTGGGGGTGGGTGCGCAGTTCGGCGGCAAATATTTCTGTCACGACGTGCGCGTGATCCGGCTGCCTCGCCACGGCGCTTCGCTCCCGATCGGGCTCGGCGTTTCTTGCTCCGCCGACCGCCAGGCGGTCGGGAAGATCACGGCAGAGGGCGTCTGGCTCGAAGAGCTCGAGCACAATCCGGCGCAATACCTGCCGGAGCTCGATGCCTCCAAGCTTGGCGGCGATGTGGTCGAGATCGACCTGCGCAAACCGATGCGAGAGATCCTGACGCAGCTCTCGAAGCACCCGATCCGGGCTCGGCTGTCGCTCACCGGTCCCATGATCGTTGCCCGCGATCTGGCCCATGCCAAGCTGCGCGAGCGTCTGGAAAGAGGCGAGGGCCTGCCGGCCTATTTCAAGAACCATCCCGTCTATTACGCCGGCCCGGCGAAGACGCCGGAGGGCTACGCTTCGGGCGCGTTCGGGCCGACCACCGCCGGGCGCATGGATTCGTTCGTTGCGGATTTCCAGGCGGCCGGCGGATCAATGGTCATGCTGGCCAAGGGCAATCGCTCCGCCGCCGTGCGCGAGGCCTGCCAAAAGCACGGGGGGTTCTATCTTGCGTCCATCGGGGGGGCGGCTGCCAATCTCGCCGAGCACTGCATCAAGAAGGTGGAGGCGGTCGAGTATCCCGAGCTCGGAATGGAGGCGATCTGGCGGATAGAAGTCGAGAGCTTCCCCGCTTTCATCGTCATTGACGATAAGGGTAACGACTTCTTCAAGGAGCTGAACCTGGGATAAGACGATCGATCTCTCGACGGGCCGAGCTCAATGGTGCAAAATTCCGTGATGATGTGCATGGGAAACGGACGATGGCGATCATAAAGGTAACCGATATGGCCTATGGGCGGCTGCGCGCTCCCGATCTCGATGTCATGGAGGAGTTTTTGACGCGGTTCGGCATGACGCGGGCGGAGCGCACGGCGACCGCCCTCTACATGCGCGGCACTGATCCGTATCACCACATCCATGTCACGGAGAAAGGCGAGCCCAAATTCGTGGGCTTTGCTTATTACGCCGCGAGCGAGGATGACCTCGAGCGTATCGCCAACGCCCCGGGAGCATCCGGAATCGAGCAAATTGACGAGCCTGGCGGGGGCAAACGGGTACGATTGACCGAGCCCAACGGCTATCAGATCGAGGTGGTGCACGGGATTGAGCGGCCGGCTCCGATACCCGTCCAGCGGCAGAAGCTCAATACCGGCCTGGACCCGCTATCGCGTGCCGGCGAGCTCATGCGTTTGCCCAAGGGGCCCTCGCATGTGAAGCGCATCGGCCATGGCGTCATGATGACACCCAAGTTTCCGGAGACCGTAGCCTGGTTCCGCGACACCTTGGGGTTCATCTGCTCGGACGACGTCTATGTCGGCGAGCAAACGAACCTCATCGGTTCTTTCAATCGCTGTGACCGCGGCGACACCTATGTCGACCATCACGTCTTCTTCTGCCTCAACCACGAAAAGACCGGTCTCAATCACCTGTCCTTCGAGGTCCAGGATATCGACGATGTTGCGATGGGCCATGACTACCTGGTCCAGTTCGGCAAGTACGAGCATATGTGGGGCATCGGCCGACACGTGCTTGGCAGCCAGGTGTACGATTACTGGGCGGATCCCTGGGGACGCGTGCATGAGCATTGGGCCGACAGCGACCGTCTGAACCTCGCCAATGGTTCCAACCTCGTTCCCGCCGAAGAGGCCCTGACCTCTCAGTGGGGCGAGGCGCCGCCCGCGAAGTTCATCAATCACGCGAGCGTCTGAAGGCGGAATCGATGCAGTACGAGCCTGGCAATTCTGGATCAAACGCGCTGTCGGGCGCGGCGGCTTCAGCAGCTTCGGCTGCGGTGAGCAAACCGCGGACACGGGGTCCGCTGGTGTGGCTCGACATGGACCAGCAGCAGCTCGACGACGCGTATGACCAGATCGTCTACGCTCCCAATCGCGACCAGGTTGGGAAACGCCGGATCGCAAACAGCAACAAGGCACGCGCCGTCCTGGGCATGCCGCAGCGCGTAGCTTACGGTTCAAGCGAGATCGAGAAGCTCGACATCTTCCGGACCGCGCAGTCGAACGCCCCGGTCAACATCTTCGTCCACGGCGGTGCCTGGCGTGCAAACCAGGGCGCCGATTACGCGTTCCTTGCCGAGCCCTTCGTCAATGGCGGGGCTCACTACGTCATCCTCGATTTTACCAACGTGGAGGAGGCGGGGGGCAGCCTTTTTCCGATGGTCGAGCAGGTGCGACGGGCAGTCGCGTGGGTGTATCGGAATGCCCGCAGTTTGGGCGGCGATCCCGGCCGGCTTTACCTTACATCGCACTCTTCCGGCTCCCACCTCGCGGGGTGTGTTGTCACCCATGATTGGGGCAAGGAGAATCTCCCGCTGGACATCCTCAAGGGTGCGACGTTGAGCAGCGGGATGTATGACCTGAAGCCCGTGCGGCTTTCGAAGCGCTCCAAATACGTCAAGTTCACCGACGAGATGGAAGAGGCGCTGAGCGCCCAGCGTCATATCGACAGGCTGCACACACCACTGATACTCGCCCACGGCACCTACGAGACTCCGGAATTTCAGCGGCAGACGCGCGAGTTCCACGCTGCCGTGAAAGCTGCGGGCAAGCCGGCCGAGCTCATTGTCGGAGAGGGGTACAATCATTTCGAGATGCTGGAGACACTGGGAAACCCCTATGGCCTGCTTGGCCGCGCAGTCTTCGCGCAAATGGGGTTGAGCGGGCCGCAGGCCGGTTTGCGGTGAGCCGCAGACGTTCCTGATCGTCGGATGCGATGCCTCAGAAGATTACGACCTCTTCCCGCGCCCTGGTTGAAGCGGCCGAGCGCGAGATCGAGAGCCTCTCCGCCGACGAGGCCCTTGCCCTGCAAGGACGCGACGATGTCCTCCTCGTCGATCTGCGCGACATTCGCGAGCTTCAGCGCGAAGGACGAGTACCGGGCGCCTTCCATTGCCCGCGCGGAATGCTCGAATTCTGGGTCGATCCGGAAAGCAAGTACCACAAGCCGGTTTTTGCCCAGGACAGGCGGTTCGTGTTTTTCTGCGCCGCCGGTCAACGCTCGGCCCTCGCAACCCAGTGTGCGCAGCGCATGGGCCTCGCTCCGGTCGCCCACATACGGGGCGGGTTTACTGCCTGGAAGGCCGCCGGCGGGCCAGTAGAGATGCCGACTGCAAAGCCCGAGCCTTGAGCACGCATGGCTCTGCGGCTGATCGTCGGCAACAAGAACTACTCCTCATGGTCATTTCGGCCATGGCTGGCGATGAAGGTCGCCCAGATCCCGTTCGAGGACGAGGTGATTGCGCTCGACGCAAGCGACTTCGAGGCTCGTCTTGCTGCCTTCTCGGGCAGCGGGAAAGTGCCGCTGCTCGTCGATGGAAGTGTGCATGTCTGGGAATCTCTTGCCATCCTCGAATATGTTGCCGAGAAATTTCCCGATGCAAAACTGTGGCCGGAGCACTTCGCCGCGCGCGCCAGAGCTCGCGCCATCGCCGCCGAGATGCATGCCGGGTTTGTGCCGCTGCGGCGGCATTTGCCCATGAACATGCGTCGCCCGGTGCGTTCGCGGGAGCTCACTCCCGAAGCGCATTCCAATATCCGCCGCATCGAGGCGATCTGGACCGATTGTCGCAGTCAATTCGGGCGAAACGGCATGTTTCTGTTCGGCAATTTCGGCGCCGCCGACGCCATGTATGCTCCGGTCGTGTCGCGCTTGCATACCTACGACGTTCCTATAGGCGCGGTCTGCCGCGCCTACATGGACGCAATGATGGCGCTGCCGGCCTGGAGCGAATGGCAGGCCGCGGCGCTTGCCGAGACCGGGCTCCTGCCGCAAGACGAAGTGGACTGGCCCCTCGTCCTGACGGCATGAACGCGGCTTGCTGCCCTGTGGCAAAAAATGTCACGCTGGAGGGTTGATTCCGGCGCGAATACGAAAGAAATACTCGCCTGCCCCGCAAAGTACCGCCTGCCGTTTGGTGCGCGTGGGAGCGGTATTTTTCAAGTCTGAACAATTGTTACTTCTGGAGCTGTCGCCATGCGATGTCGCGCTATCGCCCTTTATTCGGCTGTGCTTTCCATTCTCGCCGCGCTCTGCATCGCAGTCCATGCGGAGGAGCCCAAGAACGACGTCAAGGGGCTGTTCCTGCTGACGGACTATCCCGCACTTACACTGCGTCCCGGGACCACGTCCTCGATCAATCTCAGGCTGCAGAACTATGATCTCCCGCCGGAGCGGCTTGCGCTTTCGGTATCGGGTGTACCCTCGGGCTGGACCGCGACGTTGATCGGCGGCGGTCAGCCCATTGCCGCGGCGATGCCCGCGACCAACAGCAGCGTGTCGCTCGAGCTGCGCGTCGAGGTCCCAAAGGAGGCCCCTATGGGGACCACCAACCTGACCGTCAATGCGCAAGGCTCAACCACAAACGTTACACTGCCGGTCGCGGTAACACTTGCGACCGATCTGCCGGCCAAGCTGACGCTCAATCCTCAGCTGCCCGAGCTGCGAGGGACCTCTAAATCGAATTTCGAGTTTCAGCTGGGCATCAAGAACGACAGCGGCAAGAAGGTCACCGTCAGCCTCTCCGCGCAGGCGCCGCAGAATTTCGACGCGACATTCACCGAGCAGTACGGCAGCCAGGAGCTCAATGCTCTGCCCCTCGATGCCGGCCAATCCAAGGACGTGAAGCTCAAGGTGAAGCCGCCGAACACCGTAGCGGCCGGCAAGTACAAGGTCTTGGCAAAAGTGTCCGCCGAGGACACATCGGCCACCACCGATCTGGTGCTCGACATCACGGGGCAGCCGAAGATCGACATAAGCGGTCGCGATGGGCGGCTCAATGCCAGTGCCTCGGCCGGCAGCGAGACTTCGGTGCCGGTAGTGCTCACCAATTCGGGCACTGCCGCGGCCGAGCAGGTCGAATTGTCTGGCTCGGCGCCGAACGGCTGGAAGATCAACTTCGAGCCCAAGACGATAGACCGCATTGCGCCGAACGAGAGCAAGGATGCGCAGGCCCTGATCACGCCCCCTGCCAAGGCGATCGCCGGAGATTACGTCTCGACGGTTCGCGCCGCGGCCCGTGGCGAATCCGCCTCGCAGACCTTCCGTATTGCGGTCGTGACCTCGACGCTGTGGGGTATCGTGGGAATTGCTCTGATCGGGATTGCGCTTCTTGTTCTGGTCGGTGCCGTAGCGTGGTTCGGCCGGCGATGAACGATGTCGTCATAGAGGCGAAAAACCTCACCAAGCGCTACGGCGGCATCCCCGTCGTCAAGGGCATCTCATTTTCCGTCGCGCGCGGCGAGATTTTCGGGCTGCTCGGCCCCAACGGCGCCGGCAAGACGACGACTATTCTGATGCTGCTGGGCCTGAGCGAGATCTCCGCCGGGACTGCGCGCGTGCTCGATCATGACCCTGTGCGCGATCCGCTCGCGGTGAAGCGGCGCGTCGGATATCTCCCGGACCAGGTCGGGTTTTATGACAATCTGAGTGCGAGCGATAATCTGCGTTATACTGCCCGGTTGATCGGGCTCGAGCGAGCCGAGCGCGAGGAGAAAATTGCGACCTCCCTTGCCCATGTCGGGCTCGCAGAGGTGGCCGACAAGCGAGTTGGAACGTTCTCACGTGGCATGCGCCAGCGGCTGGGCTTGGCCGAGATCCTGATGAAAGATGCCCAGGTCGCCATATTGGATGAGCCGACCTCCGGCCTCGATCCGCAGGTCACAGTCGAGCTCCTCGACATCATTCGCGATCTCAAACATCGCGGCGTAAGCGTGCTGCTGTCGTCGCATCTGCTTGATCGCGTCCAGAGCGTTTGCGATCGCGTCGCCCTGTTCAATGAGGGCAACATTGCGCTCCTTGGCACGGTACCTGAGCTTGGACGGCAGGTGCTGGGCGGCGGCTTTCGCGTGGAGGTCGAGGCAGAAGGGAAGGGCCTCGCGGAGCACCTGGCGCGCATACCGGGGGTGAGGAAGGTAGAGAGCGCCGGGCCTGACCGGCTCCTGCTTTTAGCGGAGCGCGATGTTCGGCCGGAAGCCGCCGCGGCGGTCGTAGCGGGCGGCGGACGTTTGCTGCGACTTGCGGTGGACGAGCCCAGTCTCGAAGCCATTTACCGGCAGTATTTCCACGAGCATCCGCACGAAGGAGAACGCCATGCGGCGTGAAGGTTCGGCCTTGAATGGACTGGGGGTGGTGACCCTTAAGGAGCTCAGCGATCATCTTACCAGCGTGCGGATGCGAGTGCTGGAGTGGCTCGTCGTTCTGTTTGCCCTTGCTGCGCTCTATCTCGCCATTCAGCAGGTGCGAGAGACGACCGCTGAAGATCCATTTCTGCTGCTGCGTCTGTTCACCAGAGCGAGGGAGGGGATTCCTATTACATTCGTCGCCTTCCTCAGCATCCTCGTGCCGGTCATGGCCATTGGCCTTGGCTTCGATGCCGTCAACAGCGAATACAACCGGCGAACGCTTTCGCGTATCCTGGCGCAGCCGATCTATCGCGACGCACTGCTCTGGGGGAAGTTTATTGCCGGGCTGCTCACCATAGCGTTCAGCCTGATCGCGCTGTGGCTGCTGGTGATCGGGCTTGGTCTGGTGCTTCTAGGGGTGCCGCCAAGCGCGGAGGAGACGGCTCGGGCCTTCATCTTCCTGTTGGTAACCATTGCGTATGCGGGAGTATGGCTTGCGCTTGCGCTGCTGTTCTCCATCGTATTTCGCTCGGCGGCAACGGCTGCTCTGGTGACGTTCGGGTTGTGGCTCTTTCTCACTTTCCTGTGGCCATCAGTGCTTGCGCAGATGGTCGCAGCGGTGATTGCGCCCCCCGATCCAGGCTATACGGCACTCGGTCTCCCCACCCCTGAGACGACGCAGTGGGGGCAGATGCTTTCCCGCCTCTCGCCCAGCACTCTGTTCGGCGAGATCGCTTTCGTGCTGCTCAACCCCGATGATGTGAGTGCGCGCTCTTTGGGCGCGATCTATCTGGTGCAGCTGCAGGGTGCCGCGCGGGGAGCGTTGCCGCTCGGGCAAAGCCTGGTCATCGCCTGGCCGGACATCGTGGGACTGGTAGCAGGCACGATTGTGCTTTTTACAATCGGCTATATGGTCTTCCAGCGTCAGGAGATCCGAGCCTGACCCCGGCGTTGGCCCGCGTGCTCGCGCCGCAACCGGACGCGTGCGGCGGCGTCAACCGGCGATCTTCCTCCAGCCCTCGCGTGCCAACGTGGTCACCGCGTCCACGCGCTTGGCCACGACGTCCCAGTTCACCATCTGCTTGCCATCGGAGCTGGCGGTTGCGTCTGTAACATAGGCGACCCCAACCGTGATGGCGCATCCCAAAATGATGCCCAAGATAAGCCGCATCGGCACTTCTCCGCGTCCCTGCCTCAAGCAGTAGGCCTGGAACGCGGCGCGATTGTGAATGCGGGGGGTATGATTGTCCAGGATGCGCAAGCCGCCCCGTTTGCCCGCCGCGCAGACCTTTTGCCGCATCCGCGCCGCATGCCCGCTATGAGCTTGCGATGGGCGATCCTTTACTCTAAATGTCCTCTTCAAGTCTTTGAGGAGAAATGGTAATCATGTCTGTCTTGAACCAGATACTATTTCCCGACAAAAACAAGGAAATTTTGCGACACGGCCGGATTTTGCGGTATATTGATGGCGATCGGTGGGGTAGCTGCTCTGCAATGGAGCAGGTTCGTCTCGTTCGTGTCCAGGAGAACCGCGTTGAAAGAGCACAAGTATCGCCTTGGCCAATCCGTCTACTTCGCATCCCGCCCGGTGGGCCACATGGTGCGCAACAGTACCTACGAGGTCGTGAGGCTCCTGCCCAGCGACGGCATGGACTACCAATACCGAATTAAAAATCCCCAAGAAGCGTTTGAACGAGTTGTCCGGGAAAGTCAGCTCGAATATTCGCAATAGGCGCCCATTTACGGCAGACGAGGCGGGGTAAGCGTGCCCCGCCTCCTTGGTTTCTGGGTAGACCACTGAATTGCCCACGGGGAAGCAATCGATTCTATTGCACCCCGCTTTATTGCACCCCGCTCAAAATACACGGCAATTAGGCCCACGCCTAAGATTGGCACACAAAACGTCGCCAAATCGCGACAATCTGGTTGTTAACCGTAGGGGCGCCTCTGGGGCGGGGCGCTCTCACTACTCTGCGTAACCAGCGTATGTAGCGGATGTTCGAGTTCGCGAAGAAACTCACTGGCTTCTATCTTGGCGCGGTTGCCTTGCCGCCATGGTTGCTTGCAGCGCTCGCGGCTGGGGCGGTCGTGGGTTTGGGTTTCGTCGCGGTGCGCAACATGCGCAGGGTCTCGATTCTTTCCATCGTTATCGTCTGCATCATTGCAGGCACCGTGGTCTGGGTGCTCGATCGGCTCGCCGCACGCGACTTTGCTGCCGAACGAAGGGCGCTCGACGAGCGCGCCTTTGCCTTGAGCTTGCAGGCATTTGTGCCCGGATCGGCGCTGGCCTGCCTCGAGCCGCTTGCTCCTGTGATTCAAGACGCATGCGAGAAAACGTTGTTCGCCGGCCCTGAAACGGTGGCCGCCGCCGTGGCCTACGTCACCGCTGAGCTCGAGCTCTTGAGCGACGCCAGGAAGCATATGCAAGCAAGCGGCGTGAGCTATTCGGATGCCGTCATGGCGCTTCGTAGTGCACTCGAGCGCGATCAGTTCGGCGTCGTCGCGCACGTCTTTGCCACCCGCCGCGGTTGTCGCCCGGAGCATTGTGATCTCTTTGCCTTGCTGCAAGATGCCGGCCGGGTACGGGCTAACCTGGGCGAGCGTCCGTTTGAAGCCTCTCTCGCTCTCCACGCGCCGGAGTGGGCTGCTCACAACAATCGCGTCGGGGGTGGCATCGCAGGCTTGGGTGCCTCCGCCGGTTCGGCCATGGGTGCACTGAGGCCCGGGGGCAAGCTTTTCTTTCCATCCTCCTCCTCGATCCCGTCCGTCAACATCATGACGCCTGAAAGTGCAGCAAGCCAACAGCCGGCCGAAACCACCGCCTCTGCCGAAACGCCCGGCCGCCCACGCAAGCCCCAGGAGCGCGTCCCGCAACCGCGGCAGTCGCAGGCCGTGGATAGCCCCGCACAATCGCACGCTGGCCCGTTGCAGCTTGCGCCGCAAGCGCAGTAAATCTGCGGCGCACATCTGCCGGCCGCCCGAATGCGCGGGCGCGCCTTGTCCCAGCGTCTCCCAGTGGCTCTCAATCTGATCAAGCTTTGTGTCGGTTGCGATTCGGTCCAGGAGCTGGAGCTTTGGATCGAAGAGCGTCTCAAGGGCCGCCGCAAGCGGGGGCTGTCCCGCGAGCATATGCATCGTACGCGCATGGTGCCCAAGCGGGCGGATGAGCTGCGGGATGGCGGCTCGCTCTATTGGGTGATCCGGGGCGAGGTTCTCTGCCGGCAGCGGCTCATCGATGTGCGTCCCTTCGTGGACAAGGGCGGCATCCGCCGCTGCCATCTGGTGCTCGAGCCGAAGCTTGTGCTGGTCGAGCCCAGGCCTTGGCGGGCGTTTCAGGGCTGGCGATACCTGGCCAGCAAGGACAGCCCACGCGACCTTGATCGTGTCGCCCCAGGCGCCAAGCAGATGCCGGAGGCGCTGCGTCGGGAGCTGCGGGAGCTGGGACTGTTGTGACAACAGCTCGATAGCAGCTCAGTCCATTCTGACCCGCGCGTAGACTTCGGAAAGCGGCAGATCGATCCCTAGCGCCTCGATCCGGAGCGCCGCATCGTTGCCTTCCAGGACGTCCGGACCGGAAGCAAAGCCCGCAGTCCCGCGTCTCCACACCCAGGCTTTGACCTCGTCCTGGGCAAATACGAGATACGCCAGAAGGCTCGGGAGCCGCAGGTACTCGCCGGCTTTGTCGCCGAGGTCCACTCGCTCGGACGCCGGTGAAAGCACTTCGGCGATGAGCACCGGTGCGGTCGCTGTCAAATCCTTAGACGGCTCACCCGCTCTGTCTACGATGATATCGGGAAACCGGATTGATTGCGACGAAAGCTCAACGCCGAATTCCGGCAAGACTGCCCACGCTTGGGGGTCCATGCGCGAATCGAGAGCCCTGAAGAGGTTTCCGGCAATCTGCCAGTGCGCTCGCGAGCCGCCGGTCATCATGATGACACATCCCCGATCGAGCTCATAACGTTGCTCGCGACCCTGGACCCAGTCGAGGAACGCGGTCTTATCCATGCGCAGGGGCAACTGAATGTTCATGGGCGCCTCATGCGGCAGTTATATCAATGGGCTGCACATGGAAACAGGCGCAAAGTCACAAGCGCTTGCCGTCGTACAGATACCGTACTGGCTTTCGCCAGAAGCAGACTGATGAGCTTCGTCACACTGCGACATTGTCGATCAATCTTGTCGTACCCAGGCGCGCGGCGACGAGGAGGCGAACCGCACCGTCCTGCTGCGAGCCGATTCGCGACAGCGTCTGCGCATCGCGCGCCTCCAGGTAATCCACAGCAAAGCCAGCACGCTCGATCTCGGCTCCGCCTTCTTCCAAAACCGGAGGAGGCGCAGCGCCACTTGCAATCCTGGCGGCGCATTCCTTCAAGACCCTGTACAGGGTCGGTGCTACCGCGCGCTCGCTCGCGGACAAATAAGCATTGCGCGATGAGAGGGCGAGGCCATCGTTCTCGCGCACGGTGGCGACCGCGAGAATCCTCGTCGGCAGATCGAGGTCCGTCGCCATCCGGGTGACCACTTTGAGCTGCTGATAGTCCTTTTCGCCGAAGGTCGCGTAATCAGGCATGCACTGGACGAGCAGCTTGGTGCAGACCGTGGCGACGCCGGTAAAGAAGCGGGGGCGAAATTTGTCCTCGAGGCCGGCAGCCGCCGGGCCGTCCGGCACGACCCGGGTCGAAAACCCGGGCGGATACATGACCTGCGCTGATGGCGCCCAAACCAGATCAACGGGCAATTTCCGCAGCGTTGCCAAGTCGGTATCGAAGGTTCGCGGATATTTGTCCAGGTCCTCTTCCGGCGCAAATTGCTCGGGGTTCACAAAAATGGAGACGACCACTCGTCGAGCGTGGCGCTTGGCGGCGTGCACCAGCGCAACATGACCCGCGTGCAGCGCTCCCATGGTCGGCACCAGCGCAAGCAGCTCGCCCGCGGCTCTCCATGGCGCGACGGCGCGACCCAATGCGGGCACCGTGCGTACAACAGCCAATTCCATTGCCGTTCGAGCCAATCCCGACGTCTCCGCAGCAATTCGTCGGCCAGCGACGATTTACCTAATTAATAGTTAACATAGCAGCCGCAATGCAGCTGCTTGATTCAAAATCGAGGCGGCCTAGGAATGGCGTCGAAGCGGTTAGGTCATGTTGTTGATCCGGATCGGGCGCCGATGTCCGCGCATGTCGTAGTTCTTGGAAATGAAAAGGGTGGCTCTGGCAAATCGACCACTGCCATGCACGTTGCGGTCACGCTCATGCTCATGGGGCAACGGGTCGCGACGATCGATCTCGACTCGCGGCAACGAAGCTTTACCCGGTACGTCGACAATCGGCGAGCCTGGGCAAGGCACGCCCACCTGCATCTGAAGGTGCCGGTGCATTTCTGCGTAGCGCGCGGCACCACGCTGAAACTGGACGAGAACGAGAGCATCGAATTTGCAGGTTTCGCCGAGGCGGTCGGCGCGATCGAGCGATCTCACGATTTTGTGGTCGTGGATACGCCGGGTACGGACAGCTATCTCACCCGCCTCGCCCATTCCATGGCAGATACACTGATTACGCCGCTGAACGACAGCTTTATCGATCTCGACGTGATCGGCACAGTGGATGCAATCACCTATGCTGTCAGCGGCGAGAGCCACTATGCGCTGATGGTCCGCAATGCGCGCAGGCAAAGGCGGCTGATCGACGGAACCCGGATGGACTGGATCGTGGTGCGCAATCGGCTTTCGATTCTTGGCTCGCGCAACAAGCGCCTGGTCGGGCAAGGATTGACGGAGTTGGCAGCCCGGTTGGGTTTTCGCTGCGCGGAAGGACTTGCCGAGCGCGTGGTCTATCGGGAGCTGTTTCCCCGCGGATTGACCGCGCTCGACAATCTGGATGAGCCCACTCTGGGGACGAAACCGAGTCTTTCCCATGCCGCTGCCCGGCTGGAGGTAATGACCTTGGTCGAGGCGCTGAGACTGCCGCTCGATGCACGCGGCAAGCGGCGCGCCGCCGCGCGGTCGGAATGGTTTGCCGCACGCGGGGACCCGCTGGAGATCCACGACGTGGTCGATGGGTGACCGCGGTCTGGTCCGTTCCCGGCGGAATTGCTGCCGCATTGATTCCAGTCCGCGCCGCTCCAAGGCCATTGCGTCGGGCCTTGGCTATGGCCACCTTTGCGGCATTGGAGCGTCGGAATCCTCTTGGCGATGTCGAAGGATCGCAACCACAACAATCCGGTAGCAGCTGGTGCCTCTCACGCGCCGGTAGGAAAATCCACACGCCAAGAGATCGACACCTTCCTCGACACGGTGAAAGAGCTTGGCGCGACGAAAGCGGCCGGCCAGCGAGGTCGTCTCATCTTTGCCCTTGATGCCACGATGAGCCGGCAGCCGCTGTGGGACACCGCGTGTCAGCTGCAAGCCGACATGTTTCGTGAGGCCGCCTCCGTGGGCAGGCTGGAGATTCAGCTGGTCTACTACCGCGGGCTCGGCGAGTGCCGGGCCTCGCCATGGGTCTCGGATGCCGAGCGCCTTGCCGGGCTCATGGAGCAGATCGATTGTCGGGGCGGTCACACCCAGATCGGAAGGGTCATTGCGCACGCCAAGCGGCAGACCCAAGCCACCAAGGTGCAGGCATTGGTGTTTGTGGGAGATGCCATGGAGGAGAAGCTCGACGAGCTTTGCCACGCCGCCGGCGAGCTTGGGCTGATCGGCGTGCCTGCCTTCATGTTTCAGGAAGGCCACGATCCAGTCGCCGAGCAGGCCTTTCGCGAAATTGCACGTCTTACGCGTGGTGCTTATTGCCGTTTCGATCCGGGCGCTGCTCACCAGCTTTCGGAGCTGTTGCGTGCCGTGGCCGCATACGCCGCCGGCGGCATGCGCGCCCTCGCCGAGCTCTCCGCTCGGCGCGAGGCAGGCGCCACCAAGCTCCTGGCGCAGATGAGGCGCTGATGGCCTCGCTCATTTTTGGGGTGGTGGTGCTTGCGTTGGCATTATGGGCTCTCAACGCGTTCACCAGGGTCAATCCACACACTGCCGCTGCGGTGCTCAAGGCTGGAGGCGGGTTGGGGGCGCTGGCGATTGCAGGCTTGCTGGGGGCGCGCGGTCGGCTCGACGTTGCGATTCCGCTCGGACTGACCGGGTTGGGGTTGCTGGGTTGGCTTCCGTGGAGCATGCCGGGTCTGGCTGCGCGCACCCTCAAACGGCCGGGACAGGTCTCCCAGGTTCGTTCGGCCTTCCTGGAAATGGAGCTCGATCACGACACCGGCGCGATGCATGGACGCATTCTGGCCGGCCAGCATCAGGGCACGGCGCTCGATTCGCTCGGTGTTGCCACCCTGATCGCGCTTCTGGGCGAGATCGATGAGGAGAGCCGCGCGCTACTGATGGCGTATCTGGACCGCCGGCAACCCCGCTGGCGTGAGCACGCGCAGGACGACGCGGCAAAGGGGTCGGGGCGCTCGGGCCGGGGAAGCAAAATGACGGAAGAGGAGGCCTATCAGATCCTTGGCCTGCAACCGGGGGCGAGCACCGATGAGATCGGCCGTGCCCATCGGTCGCTGATGAAGAAATTGCATCCCGACCAAGGGGGGTCGACGTATCTCGCGGCCCGCGTCAATGAGGCCAAGGAAGTCCTTCTGCGCCGCCATCGCTAAACTCCATTACTCGATGCATGTGCGGCGGCTCCTGCCAGACGCGGCTTCCTGTTTGTGTGGTCAGTTCTTAAGCGTTACGCAATCGAAGTCGTTGCGCTTGAGATATTTGCAGGCGGCTTCAGCCTTGTCCTTGTCCAACCCGGCGAACCGAGCGCGATAATAAGTCGTACCGCCTTTATCAATCGTTTCAGTGAACGGATCGGCGCCGGTAAGGATCTTGGATGCCTTGCTTTGCGCCGCAGAGAGCCGCTGCTTCGCCTCCTGTTCCGCGTGGTAGGCACCCACTTGAATGATCCAGCCGCTGCGCGGCTGCGCCTTGGGCAAGGCAGGGGCGGTCTGGGCCATGACGGTCTTCGCCGGCTCTGACGCGGTCTCCGCAGGTTCGCTGGACGCCGGTGCTGCGACGGCAGCGGTAACCGCAGGAGGGGTCGGCTGGGGGGTCGGCGCCGGCGCCGGTGCGGCGGATACGGGAGTCTCAGCGGGTCTCATGTTTTCCGGCTTGACCGCCTCTGCCGGAGCAACCTGGAAAGGCGCGGCCGCGGAGCCTGCTGCGGCATGCGGGCCGGCCCTGACGCTGAGCGTTTTCACCATTACGGGGCGAAGCGGCTCGGCGGAGCCGATAGCGGGTTGCGGACCAGGATTGGTGTTCTCAGAGACACGCGTTGCGGGTGGCTGCTTGCTCTGCCCGGCCGCCGCATTGAGCCGCACCGTTACGCTTCCAACGCTCGCCACCGCGTAACGTGGCTCAGCCTTCGGCTCTGCCTTCTGCTCGGGCCGTTGACCCTTGGCTTCGATCTGCGTGGAGGGCGCTTCCGCTTGGGTGACAGATTTGGCAGAGCCCTGAGAATCGCGGCCGCCGCCGGTGGCGGCCGGAGCGGCTTCCGCAATCATCGGGGCTGTGCGTTTGGCGGAGGCCTGTGCGATCTTCTCGCTGATCAGCTCGCGCATGCGCGCATCGCGACTACCCGCGCTGCTGCCGCCCATAACCACCGCCACGAGGTAACGATTTCCCCGGTGAACCGATGTGACCAGATTGAAACCCGAGGCCTCGATATACCCGGTTTTGATCCCATCCACCCCCTCGACCCGGCCGAGGAGATGATTGTGATTCCCGATCGATTGACCGCGGAAGTTGAATGAGTGGATTGAGAAATATTTGTAATAACGAGGGAATCGTTCCTGAATGGCGCGCCCAAGCGTCGCCTGATCGCGCGCGGTCGTCACTTGATCGTCGTCCGGCAGCCCGGAGGCATTCCTGTAAACGGTGTGCGACATGCCAAGCGCTTGCGCCTTGCGAGTCATGCGCTTGGCGAATTCTTCCTCATCTGCTGCGAGCGCTTCTGCGACAACCACGGCAGCGTCATTTGCGGAGCGAGTGACCATGCCTTTGATCGCATCCTCGACCTGCAGCGTGCTCCCGGGCTTGAGCCCTAGCTTGGTCGGGCTTTGGCCGGCCGCCTCGCGTGAGACTTTGAGCTGGCTGTCCAGCTTGAGCTTGCCGGCTTCCAACTGCTCGAACAGCAGATAAAGCGTCATGATCTTGGTCAGGGACGCGGGGTGACGCCGTGCATCCGGATTGGTCTCGTGCAGCACTTTCCCGGAATTGGCGTCCACCACAATATCGGAGTAGGGCGCGGCTTGCGTTGAAGTGCTCGCCAAGGTCAATAGCACCGCAACAGAACTGCACACGACCAAGCGAAGCCCGTTTGGGGCTCCGGATCCGACCCGCAGCATGATATCTCCCCCGTCCTCTCGCCTTGATGCCCCTGCGGAGCACCGCACCCCTGTCTCCCCGAGGTTCCAGGATTGGACGAGGCAAAAAAGGCACTTTTCTGAACTTTTTCAGCCTTTTTGGCGCCAGTCCCCCGCTGCCAAACCCCGAACGGCAGCCACAATTTCCCTCCACGAAACTGGATCCTGAAAGCTAATTACGGCCGCTTGCAAAACCGTAAATGGCGGCGGCGACGGCTTGATTTTGCAGTGCAAAATAAAGCTTGACGTTTTTGTGCAGTGCAATATATTTCGCTTGGCTCTGGGCCGCGCACGCCTGAGAACCGCAAGCCCAATCGAATCGGCCCACTGCCGAAAGGAGAAGTTGAGATGGTCAAGAATATCGAAGAGGTACAACAGTTCGGAAAGGAGCATATCGACGCGACGATGAGGTCGTTCGGGGCCTGCTCGAAGAGCATGCAGGCGATCGCGGTCGAATTGGCCGACTACTCGAAGCGTGTCTTCGAGCAAGGCACCGCCGCTACGGAGAAGCTCATGGGAGTGAAATCGCTCGACAAGGCCTTCGAGGTACAGAGCGACTTCGTCAGGAGCTCGTACGAGGGTTTCGTAGCCCAAGCCACCAAGCTGGGTGAGCTCTACGCCGATCTCGCCAAGGAGGCTTACAAGCCGTTCGAGAGCCAATTCGGGAAGATCGCCTCAGTGGTGAAGTAAACCTGCTCGTTCTTCGCGAAGCCCGGTCGAGCTGCCGGGCTTGGCATTTCGGGGCGCCCCCAATGGGCGCCCCAACCATGCGTGAAAGCGGCACCCCTTCCTTCCCGCTGAGCAGACTGGACATCCTGGCGGCGATGCCGCCATTCCCGCGACTCTAGAGCGCTGGGAGCAATCCGCAACTTTTGGCGGACCTGCCGCGAATTGCCCGCAATTGAGTCGCGAACTTACGCCGGAGGGGATGCTCTGGCGAACCAGCTTTTCCGGGATTAACTTAATCACCGGCTGAACCCGCCGGCAACACGGCTGTAGAGTGGGTGCCTCTCGTTTGCTAATGAGACGCCCGCGATTGTGCTATCGACACCACCATGACCCCAAGATGACCCCAAGACCGACCGGAACGTGTGCCAGAATCATAGTCCAGACAAGCAATGCAGCTCAGATCACGCGCCTGGGAGGGGAGGACAACAGCAAGCGTCGGTCTGGTGCGCCTGGGACCGCGGTCATCACCAAGACCAAGCCTCAGACCAAGCGTCCCAATCTCTATCGCGTGCTGCTGTTGAACGACGACTATACCCCCATGGAGTTCGTGGTGCATGTGCTCGAGCGCTTCTTCAACAAGGACCACGAGACCGCGCACCGAATCATGATGCACGTGCATCAACACGGGATCGGCGAGTGCGGGATCTATACGTACGAGGTGGCCGAGACCAAGGTGACGCAGGTGATGGACTTTGCCCGCAAGCACCAGCATCCTCTACAATGCGTCATGGAGAAGAAATGACCGGAACAGGACCGAGGGAACACCCGCCCACATTCAAGCGTTACCACGAGGCCTGACATGCCTACGTTCTCGCGCAATCTCGAACAGTCCTTGCACCGGGCGCTTGCGCTCGCAAACGAGCGGCATCACGAATATGCGACGCTCGAGCACTTGCTGCTGGCGCTGCTCGACGACCAGGATGCCGCTGCCGTGATGCGGGCATGCAACGTGGACCTGGACAAGCTGCGGCGCGGGCTCGTTGCCTATCTCGAGAGCGAGCTCGAGAACCTGGTCAGCGATGGAAACGACGATTCCAAGCCGACAGCCGGGTTTCAGCGCGTCATCCAGCGCGCTGTCATCCACGTGCAGTCGTCGGGACGCGAGGAGGTGACTGGAGCGAACGTGCTGGTAGCCATCTTCGCCGAGCGGGAAAGTCACGCCGCCTATTTCCTGCAAGAGCAGGATATGACCCGGTACGATGCGGTGAACTATATCAGCCACGGGATCGCCAAACGCCCGGGCATGTCCGAGGCACGGCCGGTGCGCGGCTCCGACGATGAGACCGACACCAAGAGCGGTGATGATTCCAAGAAAAAAGGGGATGCACTCGAGGCGTATTGCATCAACCTCAACAAGAAAGCGCGGGAAGGGAAGATCGACCCGTTGATCGGCCGCGGAGCCGAGATCAACCGCACCATACAGGTGCTCTGCCGGCGTCAGAAGAACAACCCTCTGTTCGTTGGGGATGCTGGCGTGGGCAAGACCGCGATCGCCGAGGGTTTGGCGCGGCGAATCGTCCATGGCGAAGTTCCGGACGTGCTCAAGAATTCGACCGTGTTCTGTCTCGACATGGGAACGCTTCTCGCAGGTACCCGGTACCGGGGCGATTTCGAGGAGCGGCTCAAGCAGGTCATCAAGGAGCTCGAGGCCTATCCCGGCGCAATCATGTTCATCGACGAGATCCACACCGTGATCGGTGCCGGTGCCACATCGGGCGGCGCAATGGATGCGTCGAATCTGCTCAAGCCGGCGCTCGCCTCCGGCACCCTGCGCTGCATCGGCTCGACGACATACAAGGAGTATCGACAATATTTCGAGAAAGATCGCGCGCTGGTCAGGCGATTTCAGAAGATCGACGTCAACGAGCCGACAGTGCCCGATGCAATCGAGATCCTGAAGGGGCTCAAGCCCTATTTCGAGGACTACCATAAGCTCAAATACACCAGCGAGGCGATCAAGGCGGCGGTCGAGTTGTCGGCGCGCTACATTCACGACCGCAAGCTTCCGGACAAGGCGATCGACGTGATCGACGAATCCGGGGCTGCGCAGATGCTGTTGCCGGAGAGCCGCCGCAAGAAGACGATCGGCCTGAAGGAGATAGAAACCACGATCGCGACGATGGCCCGCATCCCGCCGAAGACGGTGTCCAAGGACGACGCGGCGGTGCTTCAGCACCTCGATCAGGCCCTCAGGCAGGTTGTCTATGGACAGGACCGCGCCATCACCGCGCTCTCTGCATCCATCAAGCTTGCTCGCGCCGGCCTGCGCGAGCCCGAGAAGCCCATCGGCTGTTATCTGTTCTCAGGGCCGACCGGGGTCGGCAAAACCGAGGTGGCAAAGCAGCTTGCCACGGCCTTGGGCGTGGAAATGATCCGCTTCGACATGTCGGAGTACATGGAGCGGCATACGGTGTCGCGCCTGATCGGGGCGCCGCCCGGATACGTGGGGTTCGATCAAGGTGGTCTCCTTACGGATGGCGTGGACCAGCATCCGCACTGCGTCCTTCTCCTCGACGAGGTGGAGAAGGCGCACCCTGACCTGTTCAATGTGCTGCTGCAGATCATGGATCACGGCAAGCTGACCGATCACAACGGCAAGCAGGTGGACTTCCGGAACGTGATCCTGATCATGACGACCAATGCCGGGGCGGCAGACCTGGCGCGACAAGCTTACGGATTCACCCGCATCAAACGGGAAGGCGACGACATCGAGGCGATCAATCGCCTGTTCGCGCCCGAATTCCGCAATCGTCTCGATGCCATCATCACGTTCGCGCATCTCACCCCGGAGATCATTGCGAAGGTCGTAGAGAAGTTCGTGCTCCAACTGGAGGCCCAGCTGGGTGATCGGGACGTCACGATCGAGCTGTCAGAGGATGCTACGAAGTGGCTCATAAAGCACGGCTACGACGAGCACATGGGTGCGCGACCGATGGCCCGGCTGATTCAGGAGACCATCAAAAAGCCGCTTGCCGACGAGGTGCTGTTCGGCAAGCTCAAGGCCGGCGGACACGTGCGCGTAGTGGCTGCCACGGACGAGGCAGGGGCAGAGAAGCTCGGATTTGAGTACCTGGATGGACCGGTCACGCCGAAGCCGGAAAAGATCCCCGAGCGGCTTGGCGTGAAAGCCAAGCGCCGGCCGCCGCGGCGGAAACCGCCGGGGCCGCGCGATGATGATGGCCCCTCCGCCCCGCGCGGCTCCGTACCCAAGGTGCCGCTGAAGGTATAGCTCCATAAAAATTTCACTTGCATTGAAACACGACTCGTGTTATAAAGTGCAATCTGGAATTTGTGCATGAGGCCCGGGCGGGAAACCGCGCCGGGCTTTTGCATGACGCGGTCGCCGCGCGCATGGCGTCGATGGCTCTCTTCGGCGGATCTCTTCGGTCAAAACAGGACAAGGCATGCAGCTCCGGCCTGGCCAAAGCGGCAATCCGGGAGCGCGGGGCGTCTTCGCCGGGCGGTCGAGCAGGGATGCGCCCAGCGAAAACGGTGAGTGCATCATCCTTCGCTGGCACTCCTGATATGTCGGCGTCTTTTCCCTGTTTTTTCCCTGTTCTTTTCCTGTTTTTCCCTGTTTTGGCGCCAGGTCTTTCGGATGCATCCCGTTGATTCTACGTTATTTTTTGCAGACCATCCATATTTGCCCCGCCCCTTTACAGGGATTTACAGGCGGCCTTGTACTACGAACGCGTGCACCGCTACGACTGAGTCGACTTAGACGCGAAATTTTTTGCTGGCCGGCCTGGCTGTCATCCGTTCAGGGGCCCTGTGGTCCAGCTCGGAAGAAAGGCACGCGAGCGCAGCCGAGCCAAAGCTCGTGAGTCCAGGGACAACCTTCGTGGGGGTCGAAGGGACCGCGCCCGGTGCGCGCAGTCGCCAGACCAGCCTTCCCGCAAAGGCAAGCAAGACAATCGAGGACACCGGCGCTCCTGCAATTCCCAAGAGGACCGTCCCAAAAGGAAGCGCCCACACGGCAAGCATGAGCCAGTAATCCCACGGCTCGTTATCGTTCCTGTCCATCAGTTTGATGATCACCCAGCCGAATACGACCATGTCGTAGTTGAACGCATAGGGTGTCACCACGAATGTCGCGGTGACGAACAATGAGGTCGAAAGTACGGGATCTCGCCGTTTCCAGAAGGCCCATACGAAAGCAATAACGGCGGCCGCTGAGACGGCAGCTTGCAGCGCGAATGCGAGCCGGAGAGGAAAACCGGCCACTCGCGCGTTCATGAAGACTGTCGGCATGTGCACCATGAAGTGCTCGTAGTCGCGCAGAAACACCTTGGCCTGCGTGGGCATCGCGTCGTTGATGTACGCGCCCCAGACGCCCGGGCCAAAAACAAGGCCTGCCAGTCCGACGAGAGCCAGCGTAGTGACTGCCGCGGCGCTGATCGCTCGCCAGCGGCCGGTCAGAGCAAGCATGACCGGCAGGAGCACCCCGAGTTGCGGCTTGATGCTCAACACGCCGAAGAGAATCCCGGCGAGAACCGGTCGACGATCGAGCTGCAGCAGCCCGCCCACAAGCAGGGCAGCGATAATAAAACCATTCTGGCCGCACCAGATGTTGACGATTGCGGCCGGCGCCAGGGCAAGCAGGATGAGGCGCTCTGATCGCCACCTCCCCTCGGAGACGACCGCGAGATACAGAAGGAACCCGGCCACGGAGTAGAGAACATACGCTACCCCGTACGGAAGCGCAGCAAGCGGCCATGTAAAAAGCAGGAGGTGCGGCGGATACGACCAGATATGCAACGGATATTGCGGCCCGAGCTTCTGCGCCAGCAGCGTATTGTAGGCCTCTACTCCGAAATGCGACTGCGGATGTCCGCTCAGAGCGAGCCCGCCTCCCACCCAGGTGTTCACGAAATCCCGGCCGACGAGATAGCCGACCGGATCATAGGGAAGCGGCGAGTAGAGGAGGTAGCCGATCTCCAATCCAGCAACGGTGATCCCGATCGCCAGAGCCAGATTGAAGAAAAGCTCCCGGCGGCCGGCCGCGGTCGGGGATCGGGTTATGGCGGTCATGCTGCTCAAATCGTCGGCGCCTGCGCTCGGGGAGGATGCAAATAGAGCGTTGCGATCTGCTTAACCGTAATTCAAATCGCGTAACGCGCTGCAATCGATAAATTCCGATTTAACCAATCCCTGCAATGAAATGCGGGTGCGCGCGCGCGTGCTGGCGTGAGCCGCTGCTCTTGAAGGGACCTATGGCCAAAACCATCGAAAAATCGGTATGCGTGCCAATTGAACGGTGGTGGTCGATCGCCTCGAGCAGGCAAGCGTGGCTGCTGTCCATTGCCCCGCGGTTGCCGCGGCCCGTGCGCTTCCTCGCGGTCGGCGGCATAGGCCTCGCGGCCGATCTCGTCCTGTTCACCCTCATGCTCATTGGAGGAGTTGCCCCGCTCGGCGCGGGCTTTGCCGCCCTGGTCGCCGCGACGATCCTGACCTGGCGCCTGAACAGGGCGTTCACCTTCAACAGCAGCGGACGCGCCAAATCACACGAGGCAATGCGTTATGCCGTGGTCACCACCGTCGCGCAGAGCACGAGCTACCTGGTCTTTGCCGTCCTCGTCTCGAGCGTGCTCGCTCCTGTGCCGCAGGCAGCAATCCTTGTCGGTGCCGCGTGCGGCGCGATCGTTTCCTACAATGGTCATCGTCTGTTTGCGTTCGCGCCCATCGAGCCGTGCGCCGGCCTGCCGCGCTGTTGACCGCTCGACAAGCCGCAGCCATGTCGGTCGATTTTGAAGTCTTCGTGATAGGTGCTGGTCCAGCGGGTTTGACCGCGGCCTATTGCCTGACCGCGGAGAATCCATCCGTTGCCGTGATCGAAAGAGACCCGTCGTATGTCGGCGGGATCAGCCGCACTGTGCGCTACAAGGATTTCCTGTTCGATATCGGCGGCCATCGATTTTTCTCCAAATGCGAGGAGATCGTAGCCCTGTGGCACGAAATACTGCCAGACGACTTCATCGCGCGCCCGCGACTGTCGCGCATCTACTATGACGCGAAGTTCTTCTCCTACCCGCTGAATGCGTTCGAGGCTCTCGTCAATCTGGGAATTCTCCGCAGTGCAGCCTGCATGCTGTCGTTTGCCTATGCGAAGGCCTTTCCGATCCGGGACGTTCGCTCCTTTCACGACTGGGTACGCAACCAATTCGGGGAGCGGCTGTTTTCGATCTTCTTCAAGACCTACACCGAAAAGGTGTGGGGCATGTCCTGCGATGAGATTTCCGCTGATTGGGCGGCGCAGCGCATCAAGGGGCTCGATCTCGGCGTTGCGGTCTTGAATGGGTTGAAGCGGGCGCTCAAGCGCGATCGTGCTGCGCGAAAACCCGGCACGCCAGTGGTCAAGTCCCTGATCGAGAGCTTCCAATATCCACGCCATGGTCCGGGAATGATGTGGGAAGCCGCTGCCCGAAAAATTCTGCTGCGCGGCGGCAAGCTGATGATGGGCCGTGAATTGCATGCCCTCGCATACGATGCCGGCAGGAAGATCTGGCAGGTGCAGGTGTCGGCCGCAGACGGGAGCTGCGAGAGCTACACCGCGAGGCATGTCATCAGCTCCGCTCCGATCGGCGAATTGATGCAAAAAATGTCGCCGCGGCCCATCTCGTACCTGCACGCGCGCGAGCTGCGGTATCGGGATTTCATCACGGTTGCGCTGATCGTGAGCAGGCCGGATCTGTTCCGTGACAACTGGATCTACGTGCACGATCCGGCAGTGAAGGTTGGCCGCGTGCAGAATTTCGGATCGTGGTCGCCGGAAATGGTGCCACCCGGCATGAGTTGCCTCGGGCTGGAATATTTCTGCTTCGAGGGCGATCCGCTATGGCAGGGAGGGGATGCGGAGCTGATCGCAATCGCCAGGTCGGAGATCGGCCGGATCGGCCTCGCCGATCCCGCGGAAGTGGTCGATGCCTGTGTCGTGCGACAACCCAAGGCGTATCCCGTATACGACGAGCGGTATCGTGACAATCTTGCGATGGTTCGCCTGGACCTCAGCAGCAGCTACCCGACCCTGCATCTCATCGGTCGCAACGGCATGCACAAGTACAACAATCAGGACCACGCCATGATGACCGCAATGTTGACGGCTCGCAATATCTTGGCCGGAGAGCAGCTCTACAACGTCTGGGACGTCAACGAGGACGCGGAATACCACGAGGCGGGAGCATCCGGCTTCCGCGAGGCATTGCGAAGCGAGCGGATGGTACCGGAGAAGGTCCGGCGGGTCGCAAATGGCTGAGACTTGCATCAGCGGAAATGTTTCGGGCTGGCACCGGCCTCGCCGCGTGTCAGCTGTTGGAATTTTGCCCTGATCCGCAGCCTCCCGGTAAAGGTCATGGCGCCGGACCCGGCATCCTCAGATTGGCCGAAAATCCAGCTTGGCTCGCGCGTCGAGCTGACCTGCTTTGCCTTGTGCGTGGCGCAAGCCGTCTATCTCCTTGCATCGTTGATGCAAGGCAACTGGGTGCTCGACGCAGACGGGTTGATCGCGACCGACTTCGTCAACATCTGGTCGGCCGGGCACCAGATTTTGGTCGGGGACGATCCCGCTGCGGTCTATGACGTGCAGCTCCATAAGAACGCCGAAGCCGTGGCGCTCGGTCACGAATTTCCCGGCGAATACCCTTGGCTATATCCCCCGACCTTTCTTCTGATCGCAAGCTTGCTCGCGTTCCTTCCGTTCATTTCCGCATACGCGGTCTGGGTCGCGCTGACATTCGCGGGATATGTGGCAAGCGTGCGAGCGATCATTCAGCAACGCGCAGGTATCCTGCTCGCCTGCGCGTATCCCGGTATCTTATCCAACCTGATCGTAGGGCAGACCGGCTTTCTGAGCGCTGCGTTGTTCGGGGGCTCGCTCCTGATGTTGCAACGCAGGCCGGTGCTGGCCGGCTGTCTCATCGGGCTTCTTTCATTCAAGCCGCACCTGGGCATTCTGTTTCCCCTCGTTTTGCTCGCCGGCAGGCATTGGCGCGCAATGGCAGCTGCGGTCGCGACAACGGTGCTGTTCGTGCTTGCATCATGCGCTGCCGTAGGAATGCAAGCGTGGTCCGCATTTTTTCAGGCCCTGCCGGTTGCCTCGCGGACAGCTCTGGTCGAAGGGCGTGCCGACTGGGGCAAGCTGCAGAGCGTGTTCGCCGTCACACGCCTCCTGGGCGGCAGTGAAGTGCTCGGTTGGACCCTCCAGCTGGCTCTCGCACTCGCCGTAGCCATTGTGCTTTATCGGCTCTGGCGCGGCAGGGTCTCGTTCGATCTCAAGGCAGCCGCCCTGGCCGTCGGGGCTCTTCTGGTTACGCCATACTTGTTCCTCTACGATCTGGTCTTGCTCGCAATCGCGATGGCGTTCCTCATCCGCGCTGCGGTCGCGAGCGGCGATGCTCGCCCGGATGCCTGGGGCATCGGGTGTGCCAGTCTTTTGGTCCTCGTTTTTCCATTCCTGAAGGCGCCGGTCGGCCTGGCAGCGGTCCTGCTGATTGCATGTCTGGTTCTCAGGCGCGCCGTCGAGATGCGTTCTATGCCTGCTCTTCGGCAGGCGTAACTCGGCAGATCTGCGGCGTCATCACGCGGAGAGCGCCCTCATCAGCTGCTTGGCCTGCTCCGCGAGGACCTCGGGTGCCTCTTTCACGCTGGCAGGGGGCTTCATCGCGATACCTTGCTGGCGCGGGATGACGTGCACATGCAGATGGAAGACGACTTGTCCGCCGGCACTCTCGTTGAACTGCTGAATGGTGACCCCATCGGCATGAAAAACTTCGACGCTGGCCTTGGCGATATTCTGCGCCACTCTGATGACATGCGCGAGGTCGTCGGGAGAAACATCCAGGATGTTGCGGGCCGGCGTCTTCGGCAACACGAGGGCGTGGCCGGGGGCGCGCGGCATGATGTCGAGAAACGCAAATGTCTTGTCGTCCTCGTAGATCTTATGGCACGGCAGCTCGCCCCGCAGGATCTTCGCGAAGACGTTGTTTGAATCATAGACAGGCATGAGGCGCTCCGGTTACGCGTGCATTCAGACCAGTGCGAGTGCAGTCATGGCTCTCGCTCATCCTTTTCGGAATGGCGATATTTGCGCAAGCTCCTCTCCGGCAGCCGTAACGTAGGCGCGCTCGCGCTTGAGGAAATCGTCGATCGCGCGTCGCAAACCGGGATCAACTATATGATGCGCCGAATAAGTGGTTTTCGGCAGATAACCGCGGAATATCTTGTGCTCGCCCTGGGCGCCGGCTTCGACGCGTGCAAGCTTGTGCGCGATGGCGTACTCGATGGCTTGATAATAGCACAGCTCGAAATGCAGAAACGGATGGTACTCGGCGGCGCCCCAATGACGCCCAAATAGCGTATCGGAGCCGATGAAGTTGATGGCTCCGGCGATCCAGCGACCGTTCCGCCTGGCCATAACCAACAGGACGCGGTCCCCCATTTTTTCTCCCACGAGCGAGTAGAACGCGCGTGTCAGATAGGGTCGCCCCCACTTGCGCGAGCCGGTCTCCATGTAGAATTCAAAGAAATGATCCCAGACGCTCTCGGTGAGGTCGGAGCCGCTCAGCCAGTGAACGGTTATCCCCTTCGCCAGCGCCTCCTCGCGCTCGCGCCTGATGGTCTTGCGCTTGCGCGACGAAAGCGCATCGAGAAAGCTGTCGAAGCTGGCATAGCCGGCATTTTCCCAATGGAATTGCTGATGCGTACGCTTGAGGTAGCCCCGCGCGCCCAGCAACTCCCACTCGGGCTCTGTTAGAAACGTAACATGCACGGAGGAGGCCCTGGTGCGACGGCAGACATCGACCAAGGCCTCCGCCAGGGCGCCGCGGATCGCTTCCGATTGGGGTCCGGGTCGGACCAGCAGCCTGGGTCCCGTAGCCGGCGTAAACGGGACGGCGACCAGCATTTTGGGATAATACGCGCCGCCGGCGCGCTCATACGCTTCCGCCCAGCCGTGGTCGAACACGTACTCTCCGCGCGAATGCGATTTCATGTAGCACGGTACCGCTCCCATCAGGACGTTGTGATCGTCGGTGACGAGAACATGCATGGGCTGCCAGCCCACCCGCGCCCGGACGGAGTCCGAGGATTCCAGCGATGCGAGGAAAGAGTGCGAGACGAACGGGTTGTAGGCCGTTTGCAGCCTCGGGGGCTGCGCCTTTGACACACAATTTTGAGGATCCCCGGAGGGATGCGCTGCGAGGGACGCAGCAGGATTGGCGCACGCATCCCAAGCTTCGGGCGCGACCTCGGTGATCGAATTCGCGATTTGCAAGCTAAGCTGGATCGAGGACATCCTCCGCCGCTCAACCGATTGCGTGTCTAATCTCCGACCCCGTTGAAATCATCCTTCGGCGAGGACCACCTTCGTCCGCCCCGTCGCATACGAGAGCAAAGCAGGCAGACGATGACGGGACGCGCGCCTCGGATGATGCGCTCATCCGACTTCGAAAACGCCGTCGACTTCGACGGCCGCATCTCCTGGCAGCACGGCCACGCCCACTGTCGTTCGCGAATGACGCCCTTTGTCCCCGAATACCGCAACCATAAGGTCGGACGCACCGTTCATGACTTTGGGCCCATCGAGGAAGGATGGCTCCGAATTGATGAAGCCGCCCAGCCGTACCACACGCACGACTTGGTCCAGGTCGCCGACTGCCGCCTTCACCTGCGCCAGCACATTGACCGCGCAAGCGCGTGCTGCCTTCTGGCCGTCCTCCACCGAGACCCCGGCTCCAAGCTTGCCTTTGGCGACCAGCTTGCCGGCTTGATCCAGGCACACTTGACCCGAGACGAACAGGAGCGTGCCGGCCCGCACGAAGGGGATATAGTTTGCAACCGGACTTGCAGGCTTTGGAAGGGAGATGCCGAGTTCCGTGAGCTTGCGTTCAAACATGCCGGGCATATTGGAGCTCCTTTCAAACCGGTTGCCATGGGCGAGGGGTGTCTTCGCTTATCGTGCCTTCGCATGCAAGTCATGGCCCAGAATGGCCCAAGGAGCCCAGGTTGCGGGACACACCCGGGACCCCTATGTTTGCGCCGCACGGGCGCCCACAAGACGAATCTCATGGCTGATGTCGCGAGAGCTATGCCGGTTGCTGCGGCGATCAGTCTGCTCGCCATGCTCGCCGGGAATGCATTCAGCTTCAGCGGAGCGCTCGCAGCCGAGCCGCAGGTCGAGCTTGCATCTCATCGCGCGGTGTACGAGCTAAAGCTCGCCCACTCACGGGGGAATTCATCGACGATGTCGGCGCGCGGCCGCATTCTTTATGATTTTTCCGGAAATTCCTGCGAGGGCTACGCGCTCCTGTTCCGTCAGGTTTCGGAGCTGGACAATGGCGAGGGCAAGGTCACTCTCAGCGACCTGCGCTCGACCAGTTGGGAGGAGGCACGCGCAAACCGGTTTGTCTTCAAATCGCAGAACTACCTCAACGAGAATCTTCTCGATACGGTCGACGGCGAGGCTCAACGGGTCGCCGACAAGGTTCAAGTCACGTTGACCAAGCCCCAAGAGCGCAAGTTCGACATAGAATCCGCTGTCGCGTTTCCTACCGATCATATGCGCCGTATCATCGCGGCCGCTCGCCAGGAAAAGAGCATCCTGGAGCTGCCCGTCTATGACGGCTCGGAGAAAGGCGACAAGGTGTTCAACACTCTGAGCGTGATCGGGCGGACCATCGCTCCGAACGAGCGTGTTCCCATCGATGCGGCGGCCAACAGGGTCGAGCTTGCCAACCTGAAACGCTGGCCGGTTACGGTAAGCTATTTTGACAAGTCCGCCAAAACGGACCAACCGCCGGTCTATGCCATTAAATTCGAGCTCTACGAGAACGGCATCTCGCGTGCGCTGGTCCTCGATTATAACGACTTCGCTATCTCCGGCGAGCTCACGTCCCTGGATCTCCGAGAAGGCAAACCCTGCAGGTGAGGTGACCTCTGCCCTCGATAAACGGTGGCGCTACGCATCCTCCGTCGGCAGCTCGTCATCCGGATCGAACGCAAGTCCCCTGATCACGGCGCGGTTGCCGAACCTTTCGCGCAAACGGTCGATCGCTTGTTCGGCGTCGGCGGTACGTCGGTCGACAAGATCGGGGAGCTCCGCGCCATCTGCGGCAACGAGCGATGAGACCCCGACGCCGATGAGGCGGAACATGGTTCCGTCGACCTGAGTTTCAAGCAGGCTGCGTCCCACACTGAAGATGCGACCGGCCAGCTGGGTGGGTTGAGCCACGGATTGTGCTCGCGTGCGGATGCGAAAGTCTGCGGTCTTGAGCTTGAGCGTCACAGTCGAGCCGGCGAGGCCATTGTGTTTCAGACGTGCGGAGACCTTCTCGCAGAGCTGCCACAACCGCTGCTCGAGCGGCCGAAAATCCGCAAGATCGTGCTCGAATGTTGTCTCCGCCGAGATGCTTTTTGTCTCCCGCTCGGGCTCCACGCAGCGATCGTCGCTGCCGTGCGAAAGGCGCGCCAGCCGCCTTCCTTCGGCTCCATATCGCCGCATCAATTCGCTCTCGCCCAGACGCTGAAGGTCGCCGATGGTCCGCACCCCATCGCGGCTCAATCGTTGCTGTGCGACCTTCCCCACGCCGAATATCCATGTGACCGGCTTCGGTGCCAGGAATGCGCCCGCCTCCGCGCGCCCTAGCACCGCAAACCCGCGCGGCTTGTCCAGGTCGGAGGCGATCTTGGCGAGGAACTTGTTGCACGACAGGCCAATGGAGACGGTAATGCTGAGCTCTTTTTCTACCTCCTGAGCAAAACGTGCGAGCGCTTTGGCGGCGCTGGTACCGTGCAGCCGGGAGGTGCCTGAAAGGTCCATGAAGGCCTCGTCGATCGATACCGGCTCGACGATTGGGGTGAGCTTGCTCATGAGCGCGCGCACCTCGCGGCCGACACGCGCGTATTTGTGCATCTGCGGAGGGACGATGGTGGCCTGCGGACATAGCCGCCGCGCCTCGAACATGGGCATGGCGGATTTGACCCCGAATGTCCGGGCCACGTAGCAGGCAGTGAGCACGACCCCGCGGGCTTGCCCGCCGACTATGACCGGCTTGTCCTTCAGGGAAGGATCGTCGCGCTTCTCGATGCTGGCGTAGAAGGCGTCGCAGTCGACGTGAGCGATCGCCAGGGTATCGAGCTCAACATGGCGCAACAGCCGTGGCGAGCCGCAGTTCAGACAGCGGCCTGCTCCAGCCGGAGTATCGTGGCGGCAATCGCGGCAAAAGCCCGGCATCTGCTGCGCCCTTCTTGCGCACTGGCCTCATGTTGTGCACGTCACGGCGTATCGCGCTCCCATGCACGTCCGCTGAGCGATTCGCGAGCGGCAAGGACACGATTGGGCGCGATGTCGTTTTCCGCCGCGAATGCAACGAGCAGCTCCTCCTCCCCGCACAGGTGGTCGAGCACGCCCGCAAGAAAATCAGGCTCCCCGGTCGCCGCGCGGAGCGCCGCGAGATCAATTCCTGAGGAGTCCAGGAAACGCTGCAGCCGACGCGAATCGGCCGCGAGAAACTCAAACGCTGCGACCGCCAGGGCTTGTACTTGCTCGTGCTGCTGGTCGCTGCGGGACTTTCGGTATTCCGGCCGGGGTCGAATCGGCATTGTGGTGCTGGAGCCCCAATTTGCCAGCGCCTTCCTCGGGAGGCTTCGGCGGCGAGCAGCAAAGAAGCCCGAGATGCGCCGGTAAATCAAGCGGTACGGGCACCGGAAAAAATGCAGTTTACGCCTGGGCCGAATGTCGGATAGGTGATGTGCGTTTGGGACACTCGGAGGTACGCATGCGCAGGTCGCATCTTTCCGTTGCAGGCTTGAGCATTCTGTTCGCGTTGGGGCTCGCGGTCTGGGAAGCCTACTTCTTCTGGTATGCGGGCTCTTTTCCGCAGCTCCAAGGCAGGCTTGGTTGGTTTACCCACGACCGGCTGGGCTTCAACATGGCGTGGCTGGCCTCGATCTATCTGACCTATCAGCTCATCTCCATTCCCTTCAGCTTGCCGATAACCGCTAATCGATTCGTTGGCGTCGTGGATGGGATGGCCTCGCTGGTTCCTCTCGCGATCGTGCTCGTCGTCGCATTCGGGAAGCCACAACTTCTCAACACGCCGCAACGCTGGGAAGCGGCGGCGCTGCTCATCTTCGTAACCATGGTCGACCTGTTCGGCGGCTATACCTTCAATATCGCGCTCAGTCGCCGCATGATGGATGTCACGCCTGTAACCCCCGGTTAGGGAGCTTTCGCCCAAAACAGGGGGACTGCACCAGTCCACGACGGCGCGATGGGCTGACGGTAAGCCATGGCTGCGGAGCACCTGATTACCCATGATTTTGGCCTATTTTCGAGCCACAATTGGGGCAGCTGATTCTTCGGCTGCGTTTGCGTTTCCGTAACACATGAGCCCTAATTTTCCCGACATGTCTCGCCGGCGGGGCATGCAGCCGCCGCACATCGGTACTCGGCTCGGGAGATGGGGCGGCTGGAAGGGCGGGGATGTCGAAAACCGTAATGATCGTGGAAGACAACGAGCTCAACATGAAGCTCTTCCACGACCTTTTGGAGGCGCACGGTTACTCGACCGTCGGCACGCGCAGCGGCACCGAGGCGCTCGACCTCGCCCGCAAGCATCATCCCGACCTGATCCTGATGGATATCCAGCTTCCCCAGGTGTCGGGCCTCGAGGTCACGAAGTGGATCAAGGCCGATCCCGAACTGCAGCGGATCCCGGTCATCGCCGTCACCGCGTTCGCCATGCGCGGCGATGAGGAGCGCATGCTGCAGGGCGGCTGCGAGGCCTACCTGTCGAAGCCCGTTTCCATCGGCCGATTCATGGAAACCGTCCGCCGCTTCCTCCAGTAGCGCCGCGCTGCCTTGCCCTTTATCTCCTTGTCTGCCGTCCGCCATTACCGCTCCCGAGCGTAGGGCGGATGAATTTTACGGCGTCACAAGTGGTCCGGCGCGCACGCGCACATCGGATGCGGCCGATGATGTGCGCATCCAGACGTGCCCATCTCGGGGTAGACCCGGATTGGATGCGGCGACGGGTGACACAGTCGCACTGACCCGCTACAGCACTGACCCGCTACGCCTCTCGGCTGGACAAGTCATTCTCTCCGAACAGGTAATATTCCTTAACATTCACTGTAAAGATTCATGGTTGATTTGAGTATAGAGGCCCGTCATTCCCATCTGCGATTGTTTTCAACGGTGTATACGATAGAACTGAAATCAGCAATGGCCGTTCGCGGCGACACGTCGCGAGAAGTCCAATCCTTCGGCGTTGCTAAACCCTGCGGTTTACTCAGGTCCGCCGCATCTCCTGAGTCCGTGGGGTTCGGCCGGTCGGGGCGGTGGGAGTGGCCTCCTCAAAGACACCGTTTCCGACCGGCCACCATCTTCTGCTCCCAGGGATTAAGATTTCGAAAAGCCCGGATCCGCGCCGACGGCCGGATCGGACAAAGCTTCGGTATCAGAGCAGGGCCGCCCCATCGGCAAAAGATCCGATTCGGGACAATTTGGACCGCTCCTCCCGGAAAGTCATCGTTCCCCTTGCGACCGATCGGCGACGCGTGGCGAATATGGCGTGACGCCTGGCGCGGCTGACGGTTCGTCGACCGTCCCGCTCGTCCCCTGCCGGCCATCCGATGATGGAGAGCGTGATGAACGACTACACCTGGGTCGACGACATCAGCATCGTGAACCTGGAGCAGTTGTCCAACCTGTACCGGATCGCTCCGCTGGGCGATAAGCCTCCCGCCGCGCTGGCGGCCGTG
>DATBHG010000127.1:0-17699 GCA_036557665.1 Xanthobacteraceae bacterium
GACGCCGCGCAGGAAGAACAGCGTGGGCCCGAGCGGCGGATGCATGTAGGAGGTCTGCAGGTTCAGCGCCAGCATGATGGCGAGCCAGACCGGGTCGATGGCCGGCATTCTCAGCAGCGGCGGGGCGACGATCGGCACCACCACGAAAATGATCTCGAAGGCGTCCATCACGAAACCGAGCAGGAACACCGCGGCCATCACTGCCAGCATCGGCCCGGTCGCTCCGCCCGGCAGACTGGTCAGCCCCCGCTGCACCATGTCGTCGCCGCCGAGCGCGCGAAACACCCGGCTGAACATGGTGGCGCCGATCAGGATGAGAAAGATCATGCTCGTCACCTGCGTGGTGCGGGCCATGACCGGAACGAGCACAGGCGGGAAGGCGCCGCGGAGCTTCAAGGCGGCAAGCGCAATCGCACCGGCGGCGCCGAAGGAGGCGGCTTCGGTCGGCAGCGCGGGCGAAGCCTTCGGGAGAGGATCGCGACCGCCACGAGATAAACCAGATAGAGCGCGACCAGCCCCAGCCCTGGAATGATGGGGCCGGCAAAGAGATCGCTCACCTTCACCGATTGCGGTGCGGTTGGCGAGCCTTGCAACATGCCGGGCCATGCCTAGAACTCAAGTTAACGGCCGGCTGAGCGGATCTTGTAGCCGGTCCTGCGGGAAATGCCGAGCTCACGGCATAGCCCCGACATCTTCTCACAATCCAGCAGCCAGGTGATGAACTTGAGCCGTTCATCCATATGGTTACACTCCTTCCAGGGCATTTTTGCTCTCCCGCAAAAAGCCCGATTGTGTAACCCATGTGCCTGGAATGAACTGTCACCCTTCTCTCAAGAAGGACAGACTTCATGATGCCTGCGGGCAACTCGATCCTGATCAAAGGGGCCATCATCCTCCCTGCTGCCGGAGCCGCACTTCAGCGCAGCGATATTCTTATCCGTGATGGACGGATTGCGGCGATCGAGGCTCATGGGCAATTGGACCAGTGCGCAGCTTCGGCTCGTGCTATCGAGGGCCGCGGCAAGCTCGTCATCCCGGGCCTCGTCAATGCGCATTATCACTCGCACGACGTGCTTAGCCGCGGAATGTTCGAAGATATTCCGCTGGAACTGTGGATTGCGCTTGCCATCCTGCCGCCAACTCGCTTGCTCTCGGCGCGAGAAGTAAGATTACGGACGCTGCTCGGGGCGATCGAGTGTCTCCGCAACGGGATTACAACCGTCCAGGACATGCTGGGGTGCGGCCCCGGTGCGGAGCAACACGTCGAAACCGTGATTGCCGCCTATCAGGACGTGGGCATCAGGTGCGTGCTGTCGCTGCAAGTGGGCAACCGCTCCGCGGTTGATTGTTTGCCGGGCGCGCGTGAAACCCTGCCTGCGCACCTGCTCCCCTTGCTTTCGAGCGAGGCTCCGGATGTGCGCCGGATCATCGACTTCGTCGCGGCGCCGCTCGCCTTGCCTCATCCCCCGCGCCTGCACTGGGCCATAGCGCCCGGATCGCCGCAACGGTGCACCTTCGAGCTTCTGGCCGGCTTGGCCGATCTTGCCAATCGCTACGGCCTGCCCGTTGTGACGCATATCAACGAATCGAAGCTGCAAGTCTACCTGGCGCGCGACCTTTACCACCGGTATGGCGGCTCCGCTCTCGACTATCTCAATGCCGCAGGCTTGCTCAACTCCCGGCTCTGCATGGCCCATTGCGTATGGCTGAGCGACGAGGAGATTGCGCGCACTGCGCAAGCGAATGCAGCCATCGTGACAAATCCCGTGAGCAATCTGAAGCTGAAGAATGGAATTGCGCCGCTGCGAAAGTTTCGACAGGCGGGCATTCGGCTCGCGATCGGATGCGATAACGTCAGCGCCGGCGATGCGCAGAGCATGTTCGAAGCCATGAAGCTCGTCTGCAATCTGAGCGCCGGAAAGGGCACCTGCCCCAGCGGCTTTTCTGCCGTCGATGCAATGGCGATGGCAACGACCGGCGGTGCCGGCATTCTCGGGCTCAGCGACGCGATCGGCGGCATTGCAGTGGGCAAGACGGCCGACCTTGTGCTGATCGATCTTTCCGAGCTTGTGTATTTGCCGCTCAACAACGCGGTCCGGCAGCTCGTCTACGGCGAGAGCGGTCGGGGCGTGCACACGGTGATCGTGGACGGGACAATTGTCGTTGACGACCGGCGGGTGACCACAGTCGATTACGCCGCCTTGGTGAGCGAAGCGGCCGAGGTTGGCGAGATTTACGCGGCCGACTGCCGCCGCCACGGCGAACGGCTTGCAGATGCCACGCCTTACATCCTGGACGTGGTGCGGCGACACGGCGCGCAGCCGCTTCATTTCGATCGATGGCTTTTGGCTGGAGACGGCTTGGCCGGAGAGCCGGGCTGAAGCGCTTGCTCGAACGCGAATATTTGCCGCAGTGGTGGCGAAAATTTCGACTTTACCGCGCTTTGAAGTATTCTAGCCTGCCGCATTCGGCCCGGTAAGAGGGATCCCCATGTCACGGCGGCTCTGTCGACTCGGCGTTCCCATGATAGCGGCGTTGGCGAGCATCGCCATCGAGCGCTCGAGCCCGGCCGCCGAGCCCATTGCGATCAAGTTCGTGACGGACTGGGCCTGGGAGGGCACCCAGGCCAGCTGGGCGGTCGCTGCGGAAACCGGGTGCTATGCCAAAGCCGGACTCGATGTGAAAACCGACCGCGGATTTGGGTCGGGCGACGCCATCGCAAAGGTGGCCGGCGGAGCTTACGAGATCGGCGTCGCCGATTTCAGCAGCATCGTCAACTACGACAGCACGCATCCAACCGACAAGCTGATCGCGGTGTTCATCATCAGCGATCGAGCCCTGACCTCGGCCGAAGGAATGAAGAAAGCCGGCATATTCAAACCGCAGGATCTGAATGGCAAGCGCATCGCCGGCGTGCAGGGGGACGCCAGCCGTACGCTGTTTCCGGCATTTGCCAAGGTCAATAGCATAGATCTGAAGAGCATTCAGTGGGTCACGGTTGCTGCCAACCTCCGCCAGACGGCGGTGTACAAGGGCGACGCCGATGCAGTGGTCGGGCACCTGAACACGGTGGTCACCGGGTTGCACGCGCTCGGCGTGCAAGATTCGGCGCTGACGATCATGCCTTACGCGGACTATGGCGTGCGGCTCTACGGCAACGCCGTGATCGTCAAGCCCGCATGGGCGGCGGCTCATGCCGAGGCGATGCGTTCGTTCGTGAAATGCGCAATTACGGGAATAAAAGTGACGATACGCGATCCACAGGGCTCGATCGCCATGATGCGGAAATTCAGCTCGATGGTGGACGAGCGAAAGGAATTGGATGCGCTCAATTTTTCCACAACCCGCGCCGTGTACACCGATGACGTCAAGAAGAACGGCTTGAGCGACGTCACTCCTGAGCGGCTGGAGGCTGCGCTGACTCAGATCTCGGATGCCATGGGTATCGCAAAGCCGGCAGCATCGGATGTGTGGACGCCTGCGTACCTGCCCCCGCGCAGCGAGAGGATGATCGAGCCATAAAATCCGCCGGCGGCGCGCTCGGGCCGCGGTCTGCTGGGCGGCTGCGGCGCTGAGGAGCGATGCGCTCGCCGCCGCGCGCGCGAAACAGGTGGATAGCCCGTAAACTGCAAATCTGCCCGGCCGGTGCACCGGGCATGCTGCGGCTGCTGCGCGGGAGTTGGACATGGAGCGGTTTGATCTGGTCGTTCGCGGCGGGACCGTCGTGACGGCCACCGACGTTATGCAGGCGGATCTCGGCATTCGCGCCGAAAGTATCGCCGCCATTGCGGAAGGCCTCGATGCGGGCCGCCGCGAGATCGACGCTCGCGGGCTTCTGGTCATGCCGGGCGGGGTCGACACCCACTCGCACATCGAGCAGCTGGCAGCGACCGGGCTGATGAATGCCGACACATTCGAATCGGCGACACGGTCTGCCGCATTCGGCGGCACCACCACCGTGATTTCATTCGCGGCCCAGCACGTCGGTATGAATCTCACCCAGGTTGTCGAGGAGTATCACCGGCTTGCCGAGAAAGGCGCAGTGATCGACTACGCCTTCCATATGATTCTCGCCGACCCGACCGAAGAGGTGCTGTACAACCAGCTGCCGCCGCTGGTGCGCGAAGGCCATTCCTCGATCAAGGTCTTCATGACCTACGACCGGCTGCGAATCGACGATGAAAAGCTGCTCGATGTGCTCGCGGCGGCGCGCGACAACGGCGCTCTGGTGATGGTCCATGCCGAAAACCACGGCATGATCAACTGGATGGCGAAGCGGCTGTTATCGCGCGGCTATGTTGACCCGAAGTATCACGGAGTCGCGCATCCTCGCGTCTGCGAGATGGAGGCGTTTACCCGCCTGATCGCCTGTGCGGCCCTGATAGATCAGCCGATCATGATCTATCACGTGTCGACCCGCGAAGGCCTCGATGTCATCCGGCGGGCTCGCGGCGACGGGCTCAAGGTCTTTGCCGAGACCTGCCCGCAGTATCTTTTCCTGACCAAGGAGGACCTCGACAAACCGCGCTTGCACGGGGCGAAATGGATTTGCAGCCCGCCGGTCCGCGACGTCGCTGATCAGGAAGCGCTCTGGAACGCACTCGGGCTCGGCGACCTGCAGGTCATTTCATCGGACCACGCGCCCTACGCGTTCGACAGGTCGGGCAAGCTCGCCGCCGGTGAAAAGCCGAATTTCAAGGAGATCGCCAACGGCATGCCCGGACTGCAATGGCGGTTGCCGCTGGTCTTCGACGCCGTCGCAAAGGGCCGGGCGACACTGCCCCAGTTTGTTGCCTGGACTGCGACCGAGCCCGCCAAGATCTACGGGCTGCATCCAAAAAAAGGAACGATTGCCATCGGCGCCGATGCCGACATCGCCATCTGGGACCCCAATAAGACGGTGGCCATCGATGATGCGATGGTGATGGACCGATCCGGTTACACGCCCTGGATCGGGCGCACGATTACCGGGTGGCCGAGCGCCGTAATCCGGCGCGGCACCGTCATCGTGGAGAACGGCAATATTCTCGCGCCTGCCGGAAGTGGAAAGTTTCTGGCCCGTTCAGCAGGCGCTGCGGCGAAGCCGGCCGGGCGCAACGCTCCGGAATTCGATCCGCGTTTGAACTTTTGGGCAAAGCTTCGTTGATTGCTGCCCCAGCCCTGCCCGCACCGCGGGCCGCCGCGCGTCCATTTTCAGCTTGCGCGGTCATGTCAGCTGAACCTACTCTGAGAGTGCCGGAACGGTGTGGAGAATGGACTGCATGAACGCCCCGGTTGTCACCCTTGCCGGCACGAGCGCTGCTCGCTCTCGACCGTTCGTCCAATTGAACAGCGTCAGCCTGTCCTTTGGCGGGTCCGAGGGATTGCTGGCTTTGCATCAGGTCAGCATCGAGGTCCGCGCCGGCGAATTCGTGGCGGTTGTCGGCCCCTCCGGATGCGGCAAATCCACTTTGATGAAGCTCGTTACCGGCCTGCTGCCGCCCGATTCCGGGACGGTTTCGGTTGACGGAAACGTCATCACTCAGCCCATCAAATGTGTCGGCATGGCGTTTCAAAACTCAACGCTGATGCCATGGCGAAACACGCTGCACAACGTGATGCTTCCGCTGGAAATCGTCCAGCCCTTCAAGCGCCGGCGGCGACAGCGGTATGACGAGCACAAGGCGCGTGCCGAATGCCTGCTGCAGGCGGTCGGTCTTGGCGGCTTCGGCTCCAAATATCCCTGGCAGCTCTCGGGCGGAATGCAGCAGCGCGCGAATCTGTGCCGCGCGCTGATCCATGAGCCGAAGCTGCTGATGCTGGACGAGCCGTTCGCCGCGCTCGACGCGTTTACCCGCGAGGAGCTCTGGACCGTCATGCAGGACCTGTGGCTGCGGCAAGAATTCAGTGCGATCCTGGTGTCCCATGATCTGCGCGAGGCTGTCTTCCTGGCCGACATCGTCTATGTATTGAGCAAACGCCCCGGTACCGTGATCTACCGCAGGCGGGTCGACGTGCCGCGTCCGCGCACGATCGCGAACAGCTTCGAGCCTCACTTCGTCAATATCGTGCACGAGTTGCGCAACAAGATCATGGAGGCGAGAGCGTGACCTCGGTCCGCTGGCGCAAGATTCGACTGCTCGTGCTGCCGTATGTCGTTGCCGTGCTGCTGCTCGTGCTCTGGGAAGCGCTCAACCGGCTCACTCAGATTTCGAGCGTCATTCTTCCGGCACCCAGTACGATATTCAGCGCGTTGATCCGCTATCGCGAGGTGATAGCGGAAAACGCTCTGCACACGTTCATCACCGCGATGATAGGCTTTGCCCTCGGGGTGGTGACCGGCGTGGTGATCGGGTTTGCCACCGGAATTTCGCCCGCGATCTACAGCAGCGTCTATCCGCTGCTCGTTGCATTCAACGCCATTCCGAAGGTGGCGTTGCTGCCGCTTTTTGTCCTTTGGGCCGGCATCGGTGTGGTTCCCGCGGTGCTCACCGCGCTCACGCTGGCGTTCTTTCCCATCGCCGTCAATGTCGCTACGGGGTTGGCGACCATCGACCCGGAAATGAATGACCTGATGCGCTCGCTCGGCGCCCGCCGCGACGAAATCCTGGTCAAGGTCGGCATTCCTCGCGCCATGCCGTTCCTGTTTGCCTCGCTGAAGATCGCCATCTCGCTGGCGTTCGTCGGCACCGTCATTTCTGAGACGGTCGCCTCAAACGATGGAATCGGCTTCCTCATGATGTCGGCGTCATCGAGCTTCAACGTGCCGCTGGTATTCGCCGGCGTATTCGTCATTGCGGTCATGGCGGTGGCGGCCTACGGCGTGTGCAGCCTGGTCGAGCAGAGAATGATCCACTGGGCTTTCCGAGCTCATGGGTAGCCGTGCCGGAGGGTGCTCTAAGTATTGTCCGGCTGCCCTCGCATTTTTGCGGCTTACCTCCATTGCGTCTTTCTGCTTTTTGTCCTGACGCAGGCGGCGCCGCGTCGTGGTGCAACGCAAGGAGGCGAGCATCCATGTTGACCTCTCCGCACGAGCGCATCGGAGCTTCGAGCGGCGCCCTGTCATGGCCCAGCGAGGGCGTGCGCCGAATTCCTTTCGTGGTCTATTCCGATCCCGAGGTCTACGAGCAGGAGCAACGACGCATTTTCCGCGGACCGACCTGGCATTTCCTGGGGCTCGAAGCGCAAATTCCGGAACCCGGCTGCTTCATCACTGTCCAGCTCGGCAGCACGCCCGTGATCGCGGTCCGCGACCGGGACGGGGACGTGCGGGCAATGGTCAATCGCTGCTCGCACAAGGGAACGCCGCTGGCGATCGTTCCGTCCGGCAAGGTAGATCAGTTCATGTGCATCTACCACAACTGGTGCTTCGACCTGACCGGCAAGATGCTGTCCGCGGCCTTCGAGCGGGGGGTACGCGGCAAGGGCGGCATGGCTTCGACCTTTCGCAAGGAGGAGCACGGCCTGCAGGCGCTGCGCGTCCACAGGATCCGCGGGCTGGTGTTCGGCACGCTCAACGAGGCAACGCCGCCGTTCGAGGAGTATGTCGGGCAGGGGCATATCGACAACATCAATCGGGTTTGCGGCCGGCCATTGAAGATTCTGGGACAGTACAGCCAGCGGCTCCCGTCGAACTGGAAACTCTATATCGAGAACGTCAAGGACCCTTACCACGCGTCAATTCTGCATGCGTTCAACGGCGTGATGAAGCAGGACCGCCTGACCATGGAGGGCGGCATCATCATGGGCACGCGGGGGTGGCACCACATCAGCTACTCGAAAATGCAGACCGACAAGGGAGATGCGATCTACAGTCAGGCGAAGATGCGGTCAGCCGAGCTTTCCGAATTCGGCTTGGGGCTGCGCGATCATTCGATGACCGACATCTGGGACGATTACGGCGATGGCGTCAGCATGACCATCGAGACGATCTTCCCGAATTTCGTGCTCCAGCAGCTGCGCAACTGCCTCGCCGTGCGCACGATCGTGCCCAAAGGCACCCACGAATCCGAGCTGATGTGGACAGCATTCGGATACGAGGACGATGATGAAAGACGCACCCAGGGGCGGCTCAAGCAGGCCAACATGATGGGCCCCGCCGGCCTCATCGCCATGGAAGACGGCATGATCGGCGGATTGGTGCAGAAGGGCATTGCAGGAGACCTCGACAAGACGGCCGTGGTCGAGATGGGCGGCCACGGCATCGAGCCGATCCCCGGCTCGCGCGTATCTGAAGGCAGCGTCCGCGGTTTTTGGACCGGTTATCGTGAGCTGATGGCACTGTAGGGCCATGGACGACCTGACAGCACCCTCTTTGCTCGCCATCTCGGAGGACGAGGTGCGCCGTCATCAGGCGGCCTACGTCTACACCCTCGATGAAGGTCCATTGTCCAACTGGCCGAAGCTCTTCACCGACCCGTGCCTTTATCGGATCACGACGCGACTGAACGAGCAGCAGAGCATGCCGCTGTCGATCATGCTGTGCGACAATCATGCCATGCTCTACGATCGGGTCGAGGCGGTTGAGAAAGCCAATATTTTCGAGCCGCATTTCTACCGCCACATCCTTTCCGACCACCGCGTGCTGGCGAGCGAGGAGCGCTCGCTGAAAATAGAGACGAGCTTCATCTGCATTCGGACCATGCTGGATGGGCGCATGGACCTGTTCACGGCCGGCAAGTACGTGGACCACTGCGTCAAGCAGGACGGACGTTGCTTGTTCAAGTCGAAGACTGTCGTCCTCGATCACTCGCGGATCGACACGTTGATCGCCATGCCGCTATGATCGCGGCGCTCGGCTGCTGAAATGTCTTCAAATTCGCTCGGCCGCATTGAGAACGGCAAACTCAGTCCGTCACACCGCGAGCGGCTGAAGCGTGTTTCGATAGCCACGATCAGCACCTGCCTGTTTCGCAGAGGCCTCAAACACGTCGTGGCCGATGGCATTGTGCCGGTGTCGTCCCATCAGCCGCGGATGGTCGGAGAAGCCTTCACGCTCCGGTTCATTCCGGTGCGGGAAGATATTGATCCCCCCTCTGCGGCCGGGTCGGGGACCGTGCATCAACGCGCATTCGATGAATGCCCCGCGGGCTTCGTCCTGGTGATGGATACCCGCGGCGAGACGCGCGGCTGTTGCTGCGGCGACCTCCTGATCGGCAGACTGAAGGCCCGCGGCTGCGCCGGCGTGGTGACCGACGGCGGCTTTCGCGATACACCGGACATATCGAGCCTGGGTTTTCCGGCATTTCAGCAGCGCCCTGCGCCGGCCCCGAGCTTTGGGCGGCTGCACGCCGTGGAATTCAACGTTCCGATCGGCTGTTCGAACGTGGCCGTATACCCTGGCGACATCGTCGTGGGCGATGGTGAAGGTGTGGTGGTGATCCCGAATGCGCTGGCGAACGCCGTTGCCGAAGAGGCCTGGATGCAGACGCAATACGACACGTTTGCCGCCGAGGAAATTGCCAAGGGGCGCCGTATCATCGGCCTTTATCCGGCCACGGCGGAGTCGCGGGCCGAATTCGACCGTTGGTGGCAGGCAACCGATGCACGATGAGCCGCCCGCCGGCGCGAATGTGACGGATGCCGGGTTTGCCGCTTGGCTCAATGGGCTCGGGTTTAGCATCGAGCCCAAACAGCTGAGCGCGGCCCGGCAGGCGTTCGATCGCCTCACGGCAATGAAGCAGATGAACCGCGCTCCACCTTCTCACGCGGCGCCGCGCGCGCGCGGTGGGCACGAATGAGCAGCGCGCCGCCTTATGGCTCGCTGGCTGCTGCCGCCGCCGCGATCAAAAGCCGGGCAGTGTCGCCGGTCGAGCTGGCCCAAATCTATCTCGACCGAATCGCCGAGCTTCAGCCCCGTTTTCATGCGTTTATCACGGTCACGGGCGAGCGCGCGCTCGCCGATGCCCGCGCCGCCGAGCTGGCCATGGCGGCAGGCGACTGGCGCGGCCCACTCCACGGCATTCCGATCGCGTTAAAGGACGTCATCGAAACCAAGGGAATTCGGACGACGGCCCATTCCCGGGCGCTTGCCGACCATGTCCCGCAGTCCGATGCCGCTGTTGCCCGAGCCCTGGTCAAAGCCGGTGCGGTGCTCCTGGGCAAATTGGCCACGCATGAATTCGCCGTCGGGGGGCCGTCTTGGGATCTGCCATGGCCGCCCGCGCGCAGTCCCTGGAATTCGGAGCATTTCACCGGCGGCTCATCCAGCGGCGCTGCGGCGGCGCTCGCCGCCGGATTGGCGCTCGGAGCAATTGGCTCCGACACCAGCGGCTCGGTTCGCAGCCCGGCCGCGTTCTGCGGAATCACGGGGTTCAAGCCGACGTTCAATGCCATCGATCCGCAGGGCGTGCTCCCGGTCGCGCCCAGTATGGACACGGTGGGCCTGTTGGCGTGGACCGTTGAGGACTGCCGGCTGTTGTACGACGCAGTAGGATCGCCGGCGCTGGATGCGGAGGCGCTGCGAGCGAGCGCGTTAGCCTCCGGATCGGATATCAGAGGTATGCGCATCAAGGTCATCCGGCATTTCTTTACCGATGACGCACCGATCAGTTGCGAGAACCAGAGGGCAATCGAGCGGGCGCTCGACGTATTCCGCGGGCTCGGTTGCACGGTCCTGGAGGGTCGGCTGCCGCCGCTGCAGGAATGGATGGCGTGCGGCCTGGTCATTCTGTTGGCGGAGGCATGGGCAAAGCACGGAATGCAGATCAAAGCCCGTCCGGATCTGTATGGCGCAGCATTCCGCGGCGTCGTGAGTCTCGGCTCCGCGCTGGCGGCGGCCGACAAGCGGGCTGCAGAGCGAAAACGCGGGGAGTTGTGCGGCGCGATGCGGGCGCTGATGGATGATTGCGACCTTTTGATATCCGCGGTCCAGGTGGGAACGGCGCCGAAGCTGAAAGATGTCTCGCCATGGGCCGCATTCAGCCGTCCGAGCCATGCGATGCCATTCAGCGTGACCGGGCAGCCGGCAATTTCCATCTGTTGCGGATATGGCGAGAATGGGCTTCCGCTCGGTTTCCAGCTCGTGGCTGCGCGGTCCAATGATTGGCAGCTGTTGCTCGCGGGGATGGCTTATGAGGAGGCGACCGGATGGCACGAGCGGCGGCCCGCATGCTGGCAAAACGCTCCTGAGAAAACCGCGCAGGCGGCAATGGCAGGATAGGAAAGCGCGAGCAAATCCGCGGGCGTAGCGCAAAGGAGGATTGATGACATTGCTGAACGAGAGCGCCAAAGGCGTTTACGTGATCGCAGCGACGCCGTTTACCGACAACGGCGGCATTGATCTGCCGAGCATCGACCGCGCGATCGACTCTTACATCGCTTGTGGCATTCAGGGCATCACCATCCTCGGCATGATGGGGGAAGCCGCGAAGCTTTCCGAGGATGAGAGCAGGCTCGTGGCCAGGCGAATGCTGGCGCGAGCCGGCAGTGTGCCGGTCGTGGTGGGGGTGAGTAACCCCGGCATTGATCCGTTGGTGCAGTTTGCCCATTTTGTCATGGATAATGGCGCAGCCGGCATCATGGTGGCGCCGGTCGCGGGGCTGCGCACCGACGAGCAGATCGTCAATTATTTCAGCCTGCTGTGCGACAAGCTGGGACCTCGCATTCCCATCGTGTTGCAGGACTATCCGCAATCCACCAACGTCTACTTCTCGGCGCCGGCGATCGAGCGCATCATCGACCTGCTCCCTCAGATCGTGGTGTTCAAGCACGAGGACTGTCCCGGCCTGCAGAAGCTGACAAAAATCCGCGAAGGCGGTCAAAACGGTTTTCACCGGCGGATCAGCATTCTGGTCGGCAACGGCGGACTGTACTTTACCCAGGAGCTGGCGCGCGGCGCGGACGGCGCAATGACCGGATTTGCCTATCCGGACATGCTGGTCGAGGTCTGGCGCCTGTTCTGTTCCGGCGATGCCGGTGCCGCCGAGGATTTGTTCGATCTCTATCTGCCCTTGGTGCGGCACGAGCAGCAGCCCGGATTTGGCCTTGCCGTGCGCAAGGAGATTCTGCGCCGGCGCGGATTCATCGCCAGCAGCTTTGTGCGTGCGCCCGGCCCCAAGTTGACCGCGACCGATCTCAAAGAGCTCGACCGGCTGCTGGCGCGGCTGAGCGAGCGGTTGAAGGGATCGGAGCTGCGGGCTAAGGTGGCCTGAGGCATCATTGCGAGCAACGATTGAGGCTGCGTGGCGCAGCCGCAAATGCCGCTGCTGTCGTGAGTTGATGGGCGGATTCGCGCGGCGGCGCGGCTGAGCGCGAGGCCTCGTTGACAGCATAGACTGCAGGCAACCGTGACCCTCGGACTATTGCCGAACTTCGTCAACACGGCCGCCTTGCGCTATTTTTATGAAGTCGCGCGATTCGGCTCGTTCCGGCTTGCGGCCGAGAAAATTCACATCGCGGCATCGGCCATCAGCAGACAGGTCCAGCTCCTGGAACGCGAGCTCGGCGTCAAGCTGTTTGCTCGCGAGCGCGCCGGCTTGCACCTTACGGCGGCCGGGGAGGCGCTGCTGTACCGGGTCAAGAAGGCCATGGACGAGCTTGCAGTGGCGCGCTCGGAAATCGACGCGCTGCATGGCTCGCAAAAGGGTTTGGTGCGAGTCGGCATCAATGAAACCGTCGCCAGGGATTTCTTCGCCGGCTTTTTGAAGCGGTTTCGCGAAAACCACCCGAACATGAAATTTGAAATCGTGGTTGCCAATTCCGACCGCCTGGAAACCATGCTGCTGCGGGGAGAGATTGACATTTTGGTCGGCTACGCCGTGCAGGCCAGGAATGGTCTGCAGCAAGTCGTCGCATTTGACCTCAAGACCTGCATTGCGGTTCGTAAGGATGACGCGCTCGGGCGAAAGCGCGCCGTCCGCGTGACCGACCTGGTCGACGAGGTGATCATCATGCCCAGCCCGGACTCGCAGCTGCGACAGGTGGTGAATGCCATTTTCTCCAAGGTGGCAGTCAAACCGGCCTGGATGCTGACCACCGACTCCTTCGAGTTCATGACCATATTGGTGTCGCAAGGGCTCGGGATCGGATTTCAGTTGCGCCTCGAGGTCGGCGCCGATCCGATACGGCCGGAAATCCGCTACGTGCCGATCCGCGAGCCCGAGGTGAAAGCGGCAGTCCTGGCGTGCTGCATATCCGAGGAGGGCACACCGTCGATGGCCGTGTCGATCTGCTTGCAGGAGCTGCGGGTCGCGCTCGAGAGCTGGTGCCGTTTCAGCCGATAGCGCTGATTTCGCAACATGCTCTAATTTTTGCGGCGGACGCGTCGCTTTATTTGATTTTGCCCTGCCGCAGCGCTCCGATATTCTCCGCAACCGTGCAGTTTTACCCGGCGCGCCGGGCCATGCCTTCGGGATTGCGAACATGACGATTGCGGACATGACGATTGAGCCGTGGCGGGCGACGTCGGTACAGACCAGGAGCAACATCAGCGTCAAGGCGCCCGATCGCGCCGGAGCCTGGGATATCATCAACGCCAACATAGATCGGGTGGCGGGCTTGATCGATACGGCCACCCGCAGCGACGCGCCGCCGAAGCTGGTGGTTCTGCCGGAATTCGCCATGCAGGGCCCACCGCATGGAATGGCGGCCGCCGACTGGATTGAGTTTGCATGCTGCACGATTCCCGGTCCGATCACGGCGCCGCTGCAGCGGCTGGCGCGAGAGCGCCGGATCTACATCGGGGGGCATCAGTTCGAAAGCGACCCGGAATGGCCGGGCCGCTACTTCAATTCATGCTTCCTGATCGATCCTGCAGGTACGGTCATTCTGCGCTACCGGCGCATCAACACCGCGGCGTTCCCTTCGCCACACGATTTCATGGACGCCTATTGCGCGAAATACAGCGCCCCCGAGATGTTCCCGGTTGTCGCGACTCCGCTCGGCCGGCTGGCGATGATCCCTTGTGGCGAGATCAATGTACCGGAAGTGGCGCGGGTGCTCATGATGCAAGGCGCGGAAGTCATCCTTCACCCGACGAACTCGCCGAGGCGCCCCGCGCAGGAAGCGGCCAAGGTCGTGCGCGCGGCGGAAAACATGGTCTACGTCATCAGCGCTAACGTCGCCGGCGGCATCGGCTTTTCGTATGACGGCTCAGTGCTCGGCGGGCGATCGCATATCATTGATTATCTCGGCCGCACGCTGGCTTACGAGGACGGCTCGCACGAAACCACTGCGGTGTCGGCGCTGATCGACGTCGAGGCTCTGCGAAAGGCGCGGCGGCAGGATACCGGCACGTCGAATCCGCTGTTGCGGGCGCGGTGGGAGATGTACCGGCCGTTTTTCACCAGCGCGTCGTTCTATCCGCCGAACAGCTTTCTCGATGCCCCCATGCTCGATCAGGCGGCGGCCAAGCCGGTGATTGCGCAATCGCTGCGAAACATGGCGAAGGCCGGCATCATCGTCGATGCACCCCGCGAGACGCATCAGGAGGATCAGCGATGGTGACCGCAGCGGAAAATGAGCTACTGACACGCGTTGGCCGCGATACGCCGATGGGAAAGTTCATGCGGCAGTTCTGGATCCCGGCCTGTCTGTCATCCGAGCTCGTTGCCGACGGCCAGCAGATGCGGCTGATGCTGCTCGGCGAGAGGTTGATCGCCTTCCGCGACACCGGCGGCCGGGTCGGTATATTCGATCACCGCTGTCCACACCGGTGCGCGTCGTTGTTTCTGGGACGCAACGAGCAGCACGGGATTCGCTGCGCCTATCACGGCTGGAAGTTCGATGTCGACGGCAACTGTGTCGATCAGCCGAACCTTCCCGACAAGAGCAAGTATCCGGCCGGCGTGAAGGCAACCGCCTACAAGACCAGCGAGCAGGGCGGGCTGGTGTTCGTCTACATGGGCGAGCGCGCGACGCCTCCGCCACTTCCGGAGATTGACGCGATCATGCCGGATCAGCCAGACGACCGGAACATCGCGCTCACCCACAGGGAATGCAATTGGCTGCAAGCGGTCGAAGGCGATGTCGATACATCCCATCTCGGGTTTCTGCATGCGGGCCACATCGACGGCAGCAAGATGGATCCGAATGATCCAGCGACCTACAGCGTCGTGAACAAGACGCCGAGCATCAACGTCACCGAGACGGAGTTCGGCACCATGTACTCGGCGCAGCGCGCTGCCATGGAAGGACACGAGCATCATCGCTTCGCGAGTTTCATTTTTCCGTTCTGGGTGGTCTATCCGAGCGACCGAATGGAAAAGAATCTGTCGGCCAATGCCTGGGTGCCGATCAACGATGAGCACACCATGATTTTCAATGTCGATCTGCAGCGGGCTGGTGGAAGGTTCAAATCGTTGCGATATGCCGACGGCACGATCATTCCCGGTCTGGCGCGGCCGCTGCAGTATCTGCCGCGAACCAGCGATTGGATGGGACGCTGGCGCCCGATTCCGAACAAGTCGAACGATCATATGATGGACTTGGAGATGAAGCGCCGGGGCGACAGTTACACCGGCATTGTCGGCATTCCCTTGCAGGACCAGGCCATTCAGGAGACGATGGACCCGATCATCGACCGCACGCAGGAGCATCTGGCGTCGAGTGACCGCATGGTCATGCTGACGCGGCGTGTGCTGCTCAGGGCGGTGAAGGAATATCAGGAGACGGGCAAGCTGCCGGACGTATTGGACAAGCCGGAGGTCTGCCGGCGAGCTCGCGGCGGCGACGTCATTTCCGCAGTGGGCACCGATTGGCTGGATGCCTATGAGGCTGCAATGAACGCCGGCAGCAGCGTGGCCGCGGAGTAGCGGCCCGATCTTCGCTGCGGGCGCGGATCGAAACCTTTACCATGGCATTCAGTGCATCGGCCGCGGGTCGCTCCCTTCGGGGGAGCGCGGATCGAAACTGGCGCGACAAGGCGCGTATCAGATAGAGCCACGGGCGCGGCGAGATCGGCGGCCACGCGTCGTGCACGACCTTGGCGATCAGAGTACCGACGCCGAGGTAGAGGGTGGGCGCGCCGATCCAGAGCCACAGCCTCGCTGGCTCCATCAAAAATTATCTCATGTCACCTATTTCATTACGTTATGTCACGTGTTAAGTGACAAGCATGATACGGTCATTCAAGAGCAACGCGCTGGAGCGCTACTGGACCAAGGGGCAGGAGGGACGGATCAAGCCGGAATGGCGCAAGAAAATGCGGCTCGTGCTCTCGCGCCTCGATGCGGCCGAGCAGCCGGGGGAGATGAACGCTCCGGGCTACGGCTTTCACGCCCTGACCGGAAACCTGCGCGGCCGCTATGCGGTGCGCGTGTCGCACAACTGGCGCATCACCTTTGCCTGGAGCGGCAAGGACGCCATCGACGTTGATCTGGAGGACTACCATGGCAGATAAGATCGGACGGCACCCCTCGATCAAGCCCGCCCATCCGGGCGAGCAGCTGGGCGAGATCGTCATTCCTGCAACCGGCCTCGCCAAGAGCGAGATCGCGCGCCTGCTCGGCATATCGCGCCAGACGCTTTACGAGATCATCAACGGCGAGCGTCCGGTCACCCCGGCCATTGCCGCCCGCCTGGGCAAGCTGTTCGGCGACGGAGCCGGGATCTGGCTTCGCATGCAGGCTGCCCACGATGCCTGGGTGGCCGAGCGCGAGATCGACGTCAGCGGCATCCCGACCCTGGACGCGCCCTGAAGGTGCGCCCCTGTCAGGTAAAATCGTTCGGCTGCCTCGCGGATCGAAACGTCCGTGATGTGGTGGATAGATGAGGCAACCGGAGACGCTCCCGTCGGGGTAGCGCGGATCCAGCACGCCGTTCAGCGCGGCTGGTAATTGCAGCTGGCGTGTTAGGAGCGCCGCATTTTAACGAGCGATAAGAAGCAATATTGATCCCGTCCTTCCTGAGTCCTGCACGAACCCGTCCGGAGTGGAGCTAAAGAAGCGAAATAAACTCGGCCACGGTCAAGCCGGCCTGTCGGATGATGGATCGAAGGGTTCCCTGCTTCAGATCTCTGCTTGCATGGACGGGAACCGTCACGGTTCTTTGCGGGCCTCGCGGGTGCACGAGAACGTGGTGGCTGCCGACGATTCGGTCGACGACAAAGCCGGCCTTTGCCAGCGCCCGGAGAACCTGCCTGCCGTTGACGACCGGGAGCCGTCGGCCATTCATTTAGGCCGCCACAGTCACCCGTCGAATTTCAGGTTGCGCGTCCGCGGGAATAGGAATGCCGTTGTCGCGCCGGTAGGCCAAGATGGCGCGGATCGCCTCTTGCGCATTGGCGAGAGCCTCCTGCTCGCTGTCGCCCTCCGTGACTACCTCCGGGAGTGCCGGCACGAGCACGGTAAAACCGCCCTCTTCCTGCGGCTCGAGAATGACCGAGAAGCTGTATCTATCAGTCATGGAGCGGCTCCTGACCTGGTGATAAGCGGGACGTCAATAGATCAGATAAAAGTGTTAGACCTCCCCGAGATCTCACGTTCGGCATCAGGAGTCCACACCCTGGCATCTCATCCCAATCTCATCCCCCATAAAGCCGGTGCGGCAGCCAGGTTGCGAGCGAAGGCACGAGCCACAGCACCGTGAGCGCGCAGAGCTGAATGAGCACGAACGGAATGATCCCGGCATAGATGTGCGTGGTGGTGATCTCGGGCGGGGCGACGCCGCGCAGGAAGAACAGCGTGGGCCCGAGCGGCGGATGCATGTAGGAGGTCTGCAGGTTCAGCGCCAGCATGATGGCGAGCCAGACCGGGTCGATGGCCGGCATTCTCAGCAGCGGC
>DATBHG010000128.1:0-43767 GCA_036557665.1 Xanthobacteraceae bacterium
ACTCAAACCCGGCCGATAAGTATTGCTGGATCAAGGCAGACCCTACGTTCAATGGCCTGCGACAGATTATCAACGAGCCAGAAGACCGGGTCTACATCGGTCCTTTCCCACCCAAGATGGTCGAGGTCCGGGAGAATTCCACCCGATATCTTTCGCACGTTCATATCCGGAAGAGGGCCGATGCAAATATTGACGATGTCTGGTTCGATTGCAAGATTCCCATCAACTTCGACATGGTTGCGATCATCGGCAACAAGGGAGCCGGTAAGAGTGCTCTCGCCGATGTGCTCGCGCTGGCCGGCAACACACACTGCGATTACCAGAATTTTTCCTTCCTCACCAAGCAGCGGTTTTGCGAACGCAACGGGAGGATTGCTAAGCAATTCGAGGTTGAGACTGTTTGGGAAGACGGTACGAAGACAATCACGTCGCTCAACGCCAAGCCAGATCTCAACAGCGTCGAGCTGGTAAAATATATCCCCCAAACCTACCTTGAGAAAGTCTGCACCGAGACGGATCCGGGCCAGCAGAGTGAATTTCAGCGTGAGCTGCGCAAGGTGATCTTCTCTCATATCGGTGATGCCGAGCGACTCGGCAAGGATTCACTCGATGAACTGATCGAATACAAGACGGAGGAACTCAATGCCCAGCTCGCTGCACAGCGCCAGCAAATCTCGGAGCTCAATGCCGACTTGGTGAAGGTCGAAGCGAAAGGCACGGCCGATCATGCTGCTCAGCTTGATGCGAAGCTAAAACTCAAGCAAAAGGAGTTGGAAGCGCACGAGGCAAACAAGCTCGCCGCGGTGGAGAAACCGAACAATCTGACCCCCGAGCAGCAGGCCGTCAACGTGCAGATTGCCGGCGAGCTGGGCAGGGAACGCACTGCCCTCGCTACAATTGAAACGCAGATTGCCGAAAAGCGAGGCAGGCAGAAGATATTGACAGAGCACATCGCCCTCGCGAAGAAGTTGGAGGGCAAACTCGACAATTTTAAAGCGGAGTTCACGCGGTTCAAACAGGAGTGCGACGCCGATTTTGGCAGGCTTTCGCTCGATATGGGAGCGATCGTCACCCTAACCGTGGATAAGAGCGCCCTAACGAAAAAGCGGGACGGCTTTGTTGCCGAGAAGCGCGCGGTGGACACCGCCCTTTCGCCGCTGGAGAACACCAGTCTCCTTAGCCAGAAGGTTGCCTGCGAAGACCGGATCAAGGCGCTTCAGGATAAGCTCGACGCCCCGAATAAGCGATATCAAGCCTATCAGCAAGCGCTCAAAGTATGGCAGGACCAGAAAGACGCAATCATCGGTAGGGCCGACAAGGCGGACACGCTCAGATACTATGAAGCACAGATCAAGTACATCAAGGAGCAGCTTCCGGGCGAGATCGCGGCGATAACCGCCAACCGCCGCGAGGCCGCGCGAAAGGTGCATGAGAGCATCGGGACTATAAAAAAGGTGTACGAGGAACTGTTTGCTCCGGTTCAGCAACTCATCGAAGATAGCATCATCATCAAGGAGGGTTTCAAGCTCACCTTTGACAGCAGCATTACCGAGCGCTCGTTCCAGCGAGAGTTCTTCGAGAGCTACATTAACCAAGGCGTTGCCGGATCATTCTGTGGTAAGGATAAAGGCGCGGCCATGCTTGAAGAGCTGCGCGCCGACTATGATTTCAACAAAACGGAGGATGCCATTGCCTTCATTGAGAAGGTTTCTGCGCACTTGGTGCGGGACATGCGCACTACGCAGCAGGGAATAATGAGCGTCACGCCCCAGCTCCGGAAGCATGTCGAAGTGAAGGAGCTATACGATTTTCTATGGACACTTTCTTACCTGAATCCGGAATATTCGCTTACTCTTGACGGAAAAGAGCTTAGCCGTCTTTCGCCAGGGGAGCGCGGCACGTTACTGCTTGTTTTCTATTTGCTCGTCGACAAAAATAACAATCCGATCATTGTTGATCAACCAGAAGAGAATCTCGACAATCAGACCGTCTACAAACTATTGATTCCAGTTATAAAGGAAGTGAAGAAACGCCGTCAGATTATAATGGTCACGCACAGCCCTAACATCGCTGTGGTCTGCGATGCCGAGCAGGTCATCCATGCTTTTATCGACCGAGCTAATAAAAACCATGTGATTTATACCGTGGGAGCAATCGAGTCGCCGCAAATCAACAAGTATCTGGTCGACGTCTTGGAGGGTACGCGCCCAGCTTTCGATAATCGCGGCTCGAAATATTACGTAACCTAACGTTTATGCTTGGTACTACCGGGGCTTTCTCGCGGCCAGCCCAGGCGAACTGAAGCAAAAAGCGCCCCTGGGGTCACCGCGCAGATATGCCCGCGCGGTAGGGGCGCTTATTGCAGGAGCATAGTACATCTATATATTGAATACGCCCAGTCTGGGGGATTACAGAATATGCGGCGCGGGTGCGACTGCTCATGCTGCCGGTATCGCTGCTGCCAACGCTATCGGTGCCGTTCGCGGCTAACTTGACAAATTGGGAAACGTTGCAGAGTTTTTTCGGGCGACGGCTCAGGCCACCAGGCAAAAAGCCCCCTGGGGTGATCGCGCAGATATGGCGGGCGGGTGCCAGCTGCCACTGTCGGCGCTATCCCGCTCTCTCGGCTGTCCCGCAACTTGACAAACAGCAAAAACGTTGTGGTGTGAGTGTTCGGCCGGTGAGGCGTCGACTCGGGGGCACATATTAATTGAATGTCTGCGAGTTGGGACAGTTCTGTCTGGCGCTTGTCATGTCATGAAGGTCATGGGCTTTGAGGCGGGATGACGCTCAGGCCGTAGCGTCCGCACAAGAGCTCGACTTTTGAGCGCTCGTTTGTGGGGACGACATAGATGCCGTGGCTTTTGTACGTTTTGATGTTGAGACGTTTGCGGAGGATACTGCCAATCCATCGGTTTGTGATCGGTCTGTCGTATTCGGAACCATAGCGTTCAATGAGACCGAAGGCGATATTTCCGACGGAAACAACGGGGTGAGTCGAACTGGCCATGAGCTCGGCGAGGATCTCTAGGACTTGCGCCTCCACAAGAAACCCGCGTTCGGCTACGAGCGTTTGCTGAGCGTCTTGTGCGAGGGATAGCACATCGGCCCGGAGCTTCTCATCGTTCACCACACTCATAAGGGGCAGCAGAATTTGATTGAGACGCGGCTCAAGCGATGGATCGGCAAGGCTGTCATCGAGCTTCACATGCATCCGCCGATGAAAGCGGTACAGGAGCAGTTTGTTGCGAAGCGTCTTCGCTTCGTCTTTAAAGCTTTCAGGCAAATTGATCGGAATGTCCGGCCGTAGCTGTCGGGAACCCATCTCCTCCGTTAGAAAGCGGCTTTCGAGCCCTTTATCGTCATAGCTGCCGCGGCTGGCCACGATCTTCGGACCGAAAACTTGGAATGCCTGCGGGTTGAATTCTCTTTGACGGTTAATCGTCGTTCGCAGGACGGGCAGGCCGGAAACATTACCGTTATTGAGGATCTTCACAATTTCAGCGCGTTCGTCGCTAAACCGGAAATCTGCCTCGTCGAGGATGAGCGTACCTCTGAACGCATTGAGCGTGTGGAAGATTGGCGAGACGGTTGAGGCGCCGCTTGCGAAGAAGCCCTTGTAGCAGATTGAGCCGATCGTCAGGAGCGCACGGGTCTTCCCGCTTCCATAATCGCCCCTCAGGCGCAGGTAGGGCAGCTCGTTGAAGGCGTCGTACAGCCAGGTCAGGAGTACGTAATACGTGGCGACCTTTTCGAATGCGGCGTTGAAATCGACATGGCGGTGAATGAATCGCCGAATATCTGCGAGCAGGCGCTCCTCGCTCCCATATACGCATGGCTCGGATGGGAGAAGCACTGCACGATTCTTGACCAGGTTATTTTGCGGGGAGAATGGTACGAGGCGTGCGTCGGCGTCCAGATCGATCGCGTCTTGGACCGTCCAGCGTCCGGCCGAATACATCACGAAGCAGGTTCGGCGCTCCTCCGGACGGTAGACCATCTCCACCATAGTGCCGTCATCAAGGATTGCCGAGGCGGTCGGAAGGGTATGCCTTATTTTATCGACATTGGTTTCCATTGAGCGATCGTACCGGCCTCCACTACCAGCCGGTAGGGGTGCACTTCGATCATGCGGGCAGATTTCACCCTCTAGGATGCGTGATGCTTGCGAGCTAGTTTTCCCCAGATGCCTTCGATTTGTATGTTGCAAGAATACGTTCGGGTGTTAGGCTTTTATGGACGAACCGCCTTCCACTTCGCCATGAAGTGGAACTTCTTATTTTCAACGTTGTGCATTCAATTCCTGCGGCAGGACGCGCAGGCTCTTCCTGTATGTTGCTGAGCGAGGCCATAACGCTCGTGTTTCAAGAGCGCGGGGGACTGCGCGAGAAACTGCAGACCGCGCGAGGATACGAACGCGATGCACGGCAATTTTGCCTCTTTGTTCACAATCCGCCTATCGAGAATGTGCGCATCGATGATATTGAGCGATATTTCCATGAAATGGAAGCGGTCGGGTTTGCCCGCAATGGAATACAGATGAAGGCGTGCGCACTCAGAAAATTGTTTGCCGCGCTGCGACGACGGGGATGTATTGTGCTCGATCCCAACGAAATCCCTCTGCCGCGCAAGGAGTTCAAGGAAACAAGGGTGGCAACCGATGAGCAAATTGAAAAAGTGCTCGATGTCATTGCGCGCAGTCCACAGAGGCACTCCCGGGTTCGGAACAGAGCAATATTACTGCTTCTGCGGGATACCGGAATGAGAGTCGGCGAGCTGCAAGCCCTCAACGTAAACGACGTTGATGTAGTGCATAGACGGGCAGTGATTCAGACGAAGAAGTCCAGAGGAATGAGGCCGGTTCGGGCGGTATTTTGGTACGATGAATGCAACAGCGCCCTTAAGGAGTGGCTCGAAGAGCGTGATCGCCTTCTGCGCAAGCGCGGCGCACAGGAGAACGCGCTCTTCGTTATTGTCCATCGGGGCACGGGAGTGGCGAGGATCGGTCCGACTGCCGTGCATATCGCCTTCAGAAAAGCGTCTTGGATTGCGGGAGTTACGCCGCTCAATCCGCATTCGCTGCGACACCGCAAAGGACACCTTCTCGCAAAATCAGGCGCCAACAACTCGATCATTTCCGGTGTATTGGGGCACTCGTCTCTCGCGTCGAGCTACATTTATACGATGATGAACGACCGAGAGCTCGAAGAGATGGCGCGGCAGTACGGCGGCGAGTAATCCCCACCTGCCGCCGGCACAATACACGCTCTCCTGTATTATTGAGGTACTGCTCTTTAATAGTCGAGATGGGCGTTCGCGCTTATCTCTCTGGGCTATTTCTTCGCCTCCACATGTTTGGTGTGCGCCTTGCACCACTTGCAATACTTTTTGGTGCAGAACTAAGAAGCATCAGCCCGGGAACATTTAGCGAGAGGTTTTCCTTTCCGCACTGGCGATTCTTGGAGGGCGGTTCGTCAACTGGCTTTCTTTACACGTCGCCAGTGCAGAGAGCGAAACCTGGGTCGCGATGGATTCGGCCGCGATATTCATTTTAGTATGTCGGATGCCCCAGAAGCTGTTGGTATAATGGTGGAGATGGGGACTTGGGGAATTCCGAGGCGTTCCTAACTCCGATCTCCAGTACAGCTACCGCGAACTACCACTATTCGCCAGCCGCTTGTTTACCACCTGGGATTACGTCCCCTCCTCCCCTCATCCCCCGAGTTCGATTAACGTGCAAGTCTTTTGATCCAAGCGGCCGCGTGCCTTCGGATATTTGCCAATCTGGCAATTTTTCACCTCTGCCTGATGTGGGGCTTTTTGCTCACTATGACCCGCGCTTTCCAATCGATGCCGATTGGCGAGCACGGACATGAAAACCAACAAACCCATAAACTATCTGCGCACGTATCGTTTACGTTGGGGTCTTTCGCAAAAGCAACTCGCGTACTTGTTAGGCTGGCCGAGATCAGAGGTGATCTCTCGGATTGAAAAGAAGCAACGCTCTCCTAGCCTTAAGTTTGTGATCGCGTGTTTTATTCTCTTCGGAACGTCCGCAGCTGAACTGTTCCCTGATATCACGGCCGGAGTCGACGCTCTCGTAATGGCTCGCGTTTGGGACTTCTACGAGCAAATCCAAGGAGACTCGTCGAGAAAAACGAGAAAGCAAATCGAACTGCTAGAAAATGCTATTGAGCGAGCACAGAGGCGTGATCAGCATCCGGTATGAATAAGGCCCGGCGCGAGAACCTCATTCTTTCGCTCTATTTGCAAACACGTGGGTTCGCATTTGTGTTGTTCGAGGGGTGGGAGATGCCGATTGACTGGGCGGTGCAGGACGTTCGCGGCCTAGATAAGAACGCGCAATGTCTCAAACGCATTCGCGCCCTCCTTGATTTGCACAATCCTCGCGTCATGGTCCTGCAAGAGACGTCCGAAGATGGTACACGTCGCGCAATGCGTATCCGTAATTTGAACCGCAACGTCGCATATCTTGCCGAAGCTCGCGGCATTGCCGTCCGTACATATGCCCGCTCGGGCATTAGGCAGTCGTTTACAGAGCGCTACGGTGCGACGAGCAAAAGGATGATCGCGGACACGATCGCGAACGAACTTCCGGATCTCGCATTGTACCTGCCGCCCGCCCGTAAGCCGTGGATGAGCGAGCATACGCGTATGGGTATTTTCGAAGCAGCAGCTTTGGCGTGGATGTACTTTCAAGAGACCGAAGGGGGATCATGAGTTCAAGGCCAGCTGAGGGCGATGATTTTCACACTTTGTTACACACTGCACAAATTGTAAGGAAAAGCGCCAGTAATAACAGCATGTTACGTGATATCTTGTATGACTCAAAATCGTGTTCCGCAAGGAGTGGGGGTTCGATTCCCTCCACGGGCACCACTAGGTTGTTGCACTGTTGTTCTCTCGCGCGCATAGGCCGCTAAAAACAGACAGTTTCGCGGTTTGGGTGCTGCGTCGCTGTGCATAGTAATCTGTGACAGCGCGGGTAGGTCTGGATACAATTGAGGGTACAAGCTCTTTTCAGTTCAACAAACGTACCCAGGTGTACCCATGCCACTTACGGTGTTTGAGATCGAAGCCACAGAGGCTTCGGAGAAAGCCTACAAGCTCTCCGATGGTGATGGGCTGTTCCTGCTGGTGAAAGGGGAGAGCAAGCTGTGGCGCTTCCGCTATCACCACCTCGGCAAAGAGAACATGAGGCGTGGGAGTTGCAGCGGCGCAATACGGATTATCGCAACATGCGCCCGCGCGAGCAGGCAATATACGATGCCGTCGTATGCGGGCTCGTAGGCGCCGCACTCGGTGCAGTTGCCGAATTATGTTGCGTGACGATGGAGATAGGCTAGCCGGTAAACTCCCGTGGGAACTAACCCGGTATTCGGGCCAGGGCGTTTTTTCTCCATTGTAAAAGCTCTTTCTCGGACGCGACTGCATCAGCAAGCTTTTTCTCCAGCCATTTGTGTATTGATCTGCGCTTCAGTGGAGGTGGGGGGAAGGCCTTCATCATTTGAGCCTGCCCCGCAATCACTGCGACAAGCCTCTCTGTCGCAGATATATCTCTGCGGAGCGTTCGGGTGATCAACGCATTGACTTCGGCATCCTTCAACGAGATCCCATACTCGAAACTCCGCTTACAGAGTTCTATAAAATTTAGCCTTTCTGCCGCTGGAAAGCGGCGCTCCATAAATTCCACCAGCTCGTCTGAGATTTGATCCGCTTCCGGCAAATCGGGAAATGTAAGGGTGAGATATAAGTCTTGCACCGACGCAATGTGTTGCTTTTTGTTTATGCGGCGCGTTAGTTCGTCCACTCTCGGGCCAAATGCAGCCACTATTTCTTTTGCTCTTTCGTGTGTTATGTGCGCGAGTGGAACCGGCTCTTCTTTCATCACGTCGTATCGATTTTGTCCAAATTCAGCAATCCAGCTTCGGTCCGGCAGCGCCGTAAAGCAACCCGCAACGGGCTTGAGAAGACAATTCGCCGAGTCAAACATATTAGGCGTGACGCGCTCCGGCGGGATTTCTGCTCTAAAGAGATGAATGCGCGCGCGCCTGTAACCCTCCGCAACGAGCTGGGAGCAAAAGAAAGTGCCTTTGGTGCCATTTAAGAATGGCAATTTCGTTCCAAACATTCCTCGCCAATTGTAGTCTTTGTTCGCCTCTGGCTGGAGGAGCCAAAACATCAGGCTGTTGGTAAACTTGCCCCATTCGGGATTATTAATCATCTGCTCATAGTCGGGATGTCTAAGTACGAGAAATTTATCCGGGCTATCGGTGATGACGCGCGACGCCATAAGCATCCGCACGCCTTCGTCAGCTTCCATTATCATGCTCATTCCAACGTATAAAAACGCGTGCGAGAAGGCACCTCGATCGGCAATTTTGATTGCCTCAGAGATCAACCCTGACCCAGCTTCTAGAAGCACATCTCCCGAGCGAAGCTTTTCGGCATCAAGTTGATAAAACATCATGTACCTTACGTGATTGGCCGCGGGCCGTCCCACCTTGTCACGGTCCTGGTGGACGGTAATTGGAGCACTAAATACGTTGTGTGAAGTAGGCCACTCATTGAGCATCCCGTCACTAAAGGAGCCCATTCATTCCCTCGAAGTCAGGACTGTTAGTCAGGGGTACAATTGCGGGTACGGCGTTTTGCCACACAGGATTTACGCTGGATAATTTAGCGCCTTAGCCGGTGATAGTGGATTCCCTCCACGGCGGGTTAGCAACATTGAATCCTCAAGACAATTTTTGTTTCAAGCGCATTGGGAATCGAGCCTTCGCCCGAGGGGAACCGAAATCGCGCGGCGCGAGCGATTAAATTAACGTTCCGGTGCGACAAACAAGTCTCGTGAATTGCCTGATGGCCATGGCCTCGAGACCCACGATCATCATACATACACCGGCCACTTCCGTGCGGCTCATTGAGTTCACATCTACGGTCATCGCGGCGCGATCCGGTCCTCGGCGATCATCAGCGCGTTATCGAGGTCGAGAGGATCGAACTTGTAGTTCAGCCCTACCCGGAGCAGCTGATCGGTAATATGCGAGCTGAACTGGCCGGTCAGCGTCATTTGCCCGGCAACCGGCGCACCTTGCAGGGCTGCAACGGTCGCCAGCAGATCGACGGCCTTCGTCGCCGCCGAGCCGAAGTCCATGTAGAGGTACTCGATCTTGCTGGTCCAATTCCCGCCGAGGTGCGCCTCCATCCCCCCTCCGACGGTCCAGCCGGCATGTCTGCTGACGTTGCTGAACGGATTGGTCGCACCATTGCCAAAGCCGAGCGCATCGTAGCCGTAGATGTTGCCTGAGGTGAGCAGTCCGGCGATTGCGGCGCCGCCGGTCGCATACAAAAGAAGGTCGGGCGTGACCAGCGCACCGAAGCGCGGGCGCAAGCTCGCGAACCATTCCATTTTCTGATTCTGGTCGAAAGTCGCCACGACCGGACCGGCGGGATTGCAGATGGTGCCCGCGCAAATGAAGACCGGGTTGGCGACTTGCCGGGTCAGCTGGATATCCGCTTCCACGCCCCACAACCATGGCCCGGACGTAAAATTGTACCCGGTCTGGATGCCGAATAGCTTGCCCTTGAGTCCGTCGGTGGCATTCCTGGTGAAGGCAGTGGCGTTGGAGATGTCGTTGAAGAAAGCGGCCGTGTTCGATGTCCCGCGGCCGTAGCCGGCATTAATGCCGAGATAGTAGCCCTTCCAGGTCCACAGCCACGGGACTGGTTTCTTGAGCGCCAGGAGTCCGATCGGCGCGGCAGGCTTGGCCGGCCGGTAGACCGGCGCATCCGCTCCATTCGGATCGAATTTGTAGTTGATGCCGAGCCTGACGATGTCGTCGGTGACGCGCGACGCAACCGCGATGGCGACAGGAGGCGTGTTCTGCGTGTTGCTGCTGCCGATCGCGGTATCGCTGGGAAAGCTCATGTGCAGGTATTCGATCTTGCCGCTCACGTTCCCTCCGAGATGCGCCTCGATGCCGCCGCCCACCGCATAGCCTGCCTTCGCGCTGCGGCTGGTGAAGGCCATCGGAGCGCCGGTCGGATTTCCGGCGGCATCCAACCCGGCGGCGATGCCGCCGATGGCCATCGTTGCGGAATGCGCAATCCCGCCAACGGCCAATCCGCCGGTGCCGTAGGCCAGGACATCCGGCGTGACCGCAACGCCCAGGCGCCCGCGCACCGTCCCGAACCAGTCGAGGTTATGCGTGTGATCGACGGTCAGCGGCACATCGGCGCCGACATTCGCCGAGATGATGGGATTGCAGATCGCTCCCGGGCACAGCGAGCTTGAGATATTGCGCTGGGTTGAGAACTGGATGTCGCTCTCGAGTCCTGCAACGAACGAGCCCCACTGCAGATCATAGCCGGTCTGCACCCCGCCGACCCCGCCGCTGCGCCGCGCCGAGGACTCCGCGCCGAGCAGCCGCGTTCCCATGAACGCATCGCTGTAGGACGTGCTGCTCTCGAATGAGCCGGTCGCGTAGCCGGCATTGGCGCCGAAATAGAACCCGGTCCAGGTCCATACTGCCTGCATTGGTGTTTTGTAAACCGGCCGCACGCGCTCAAGCACGGGCTTGGGCGGCGTCCGCTCAACCGGCACATAGATGACGTATGGGTCGAATTTGTAGTTGAGCCCGAGTCGCACCAGGTCCTCGGTGATGTGCGAGTTGAACGCAATAGTGAGTGGCGTCGAGTTCGAGAAGAGCGATGCAAACGGCGCCGACGCGTGGCCAAGGTCAACGTGGAGGTATTCGGCCTTCCCCGTCCAATTCCCGCCGAGGTGCGCTTCCAGTCCGCCGCCCGCGGTCCAGCCCTCGCGCAGCATGCGGTTGCTGAACATGTTCGCAGCGGGAATGATGCTGCCGTTGACGTCGATCCCTGCTCCGTAAATGGTGCCCTGATGGTCGACCTCGCCGTAGGCAAGCCCACCCGTGCTATAGAGCAGCAAGTCGGGCGTAGCCGCCGCGCCCAGGCGCGCGCGCACGGTGCCGAACCAGTCCAGATTGTGCTCATGTACGACAGGCACCGGGGCATCGAAGCCCATCACGGTGATGGCCGGGTTGCAGATCGCCCCAGGGCAGGCAGGCGCGCCGGTCGTGCGCTGGTGAGTGTAGACGACGTCGGCCTCCAGCCCGGCCACGGCGATGCCCGCCTGCCAGTTGTAACCGGCCTGGGCGCCGCCGAAGCCGCTGTAGTGCTTGAATGACGTGCCGGTGCCGAACAGCGGATTGCCCATGTAGTCGCTGTAGAGTGTATCGGTACTGAGATTGCCGGTGCTGCGGCCGACGTTGCCGCCGATATAGAAGCCGGTCCAGGTCCACGCTGTTGCAACAGCGTCCTTGGAGATCAGCGGTGCATGCCTACGCAGATAGACCGGCACGTTGGCCGGTGGCGGGGCGGGCGGCTTGCTCGCCCCAGGCCCGAACTTCTGCGCTAAGCCGAAATAATAGCCGCGGCGCGGACCGTATTGCGGAAGGAACACGCCGATCCCGCTGCCGGTTCTCAGCGCGTAGCTGGTGTCGGTAACATTGATCACGTCGAAACGCGCCGTGATCGGGCTCCAGCCGGGGATGTAGAAGTCCCGCGATACGCCGGCATTGACCTGCGCGTAGGGCGCAACGTGATCGGTATTGAAAGCGCCGGCCCGAAAGCCGCTGCCGTAAATCACATCGGTGCTGAACCTTGTGCCATTCCAGAGGTAAGAGATGCCGCCCGATCCGGTGTACACCTGGCTGTGGTCGGTGTAGATCCAGTTGCTTTGGATGTAGCTGATCTCGTCCGCGCCGAAGAGATATTGATTGGTGACGATATTGGTGGCGCGCTGAACGGCCCAGGCCCAGTTCGCGTATGCCCGGAAATTGCCATTGGTGTACACGGCCTTGAGCTCGACGCCGGTATTCTGTCCCTGCGCATAGTTGAAGCCGTTCAGCACCACCGCCGCGCCGAACTGCCCGTCGTCGAGCAAGTCCCTGCTGGTTTTCAGATAGGCATCGATCCCTAGCTCGAGACCCGGCCACACCTTCTGCACCACGCCGACGTCATAGACATTCGCCCGCTCCGGCAGCAGCGGATAGTAAGGCGGAGGAGCCCCGGGCGCCTGGGCCGTCGTGCAGGTCGGAACCCCGATGAAGGCGGGACAGGCGGCGTACAGATTGGTGTTGCTGGGGGCCGCGATTACCTGCACCGGTGGCGTGAAAGTGCGGGCATAGCCAGCGTGGAATGTCGTGCTGTCAGTGGGAGTGTAGGTCAGGCTGACGCGCGGACTGAGCTGGTTAGCATTCTGGTATTGCCACATCTGGTCAAAACGGGCGCCGGTATTCAGTGTCAACTTGTCCGTAAGCTTCCATTCGTCCTGCAGATAGACGCCGCCCAGCCACCCCAATAGCACGCTGGTGTCGATCGCTGGGAATGGCGTATCGGGCAGGATCTGCATACCCGTGCTCGCGTCGATGGGTAAGAGCTGCGATGCGCCGGACACGGTCGTCTTCTCCGCGCTCACGTAGAGCCCGGCGCGTAACGTGTGCGCCTCGTTGAGGCGAAACGCGCTGTCGCCTTGGATCCCGTTGACGATGCTGCCGCGATAAACATCTGTTGCGACGCCGTTGTACATGAGGTCGCCGATGCGATCCGGCGTGAACGAAATGGCGCTGGTGCGCATGAAATAGGCAAGCTGAAGGTCGACGTCAGTGGTGGATTTTTGCAGTGCGAGCACACCGAATTTGTATGTCTCGCGCTGATTTTCATCGATCTGCGATGATGGATAATTCTGGATCCCGAACGCGGTGAACCCGTTCGGCGGAGTGCACGTCGTCGGAGCCGGCGCAGCGACGCTGGGTGTATTGAGACAGTTCAGGCGGTCGGGGATCTGAAACTGGTTGACTGCTGTTCCGCCGATGAAGCTCAGCCGGGTTGTCGGATCGATGATGGTGGAGATGTAGGCGAAGCTTCTGTCTTGCGTGCTGTGATCGTGCAGCGCGTTGAGCGCGGGAGTCGTATTTTCGATGCCCAGCGCGGTCTGCAGATAGCGGCCGCTGATGAAATACTCGGTGCTCCCTTTGGTACCGCCGTATTGGAGGCTGGAGTTGCTGGTCTGCCGGCTGCCCATATACGTGCCGATCTGCCCGACGTTATCGAAGTTCGCGGTGGTGATGTCGACAATACCGGCGGTGCGCAGCCCGTATTGCGCCGGAAGCGCGCCGGTAATCAGGCTCAAGCTGCCGACCCAGCTGGAATCCAGATACTGACCGAATGCGCCGAGGCCGTCGGGTAGCAGAATGCCGTTGATCCGATAGGCCACGTTGCCGTGCTCATTGCGCACATGCAGGTTGCCACTCTGTGCCGAATCCTGGCTGACCCCCGGCAACTGCAGCAGCACGTCCCTGACGCTTGCATTGGTACCCTGGGGTAGCGCCTCGATCGCCTCGCGGCTCAACGTGCTCGGCGCCGTTCCGAGCGGAGCAAACATATTGTCGCGCCCTCGATCGAAAGTTTGCATCTGCGCTTGCACGCCAGTGCCCGCAGCGGCTGGCTGCTGCACAGTGGCTGGTCGCCGCGACGACGGCGGGGTCTCCGCCGGTGGCGGTGGGGTCGTTGTTGCAGCCGGCTGGGGAGGCGGTGGGGCCTGACGCGGTGGGGGCGCGGGCGGCGGTTTCACCGTCACCGGTGGAACATTAAACGTGCCCGGCACGGGTGCCGGGGTTTCTATCGGGATCGATGGGGCAGGAGGAGCGGGAGGACTGGGCTCAGGCGAGGGCGTCGTGCTCGGCGCCGGCACAGCGGGCGGAGCTTGCGGCGGCGGAGCGGGGGTCGTTGCCTGCGGCGCTTGCGGCTGTGTGCCTGGGGGCTGCGAGGCGGCAATGCCTCCCCAGCAGCTCAGTACCAGCGACGAGCTGCTCAGAAGCAGCAGGCGTCTTTTCCAACCCGACATTTGCGACCCCTCTTCGTTTTCATCTGAAAACGATCCCCCTCTGATCAACCCGATCTGATCGCGGGCGCAGATTGCGCCTCACGCGTTCAGCCGAGAGGAGGCGCGCGGGCCGCGAAAAAGGAAGGAGCCGGTGTTGACGCTTCTAATATCGCGGTGATAAGGGGCCGCGCTCGCCCATAGTCAGCCGGCAGCGGCATGAACGGGACAGTCGCGGGCACCAATGTTCCGGCGAGATGAATGATGGCGCAGATCGCGCAATAGCCATCCGCGTGTTCAGGCCTGTCGCTGCTCGTCGGAGCACCAGCCGTGGCTAATTTTTCGATTTGTGCCGGTGCCCGGCCGGAGAGCTCGTCCAGATGCACGTGCCCAAAGGAGAGCGCGAGCTGAACCGCGAGCGCAAACAACGCAAGAAACGAACTCAATCTCAGACGCGCTCGAATCCCATGCATCACGGTTCGCGCCTTACGTGAGGCTACCTTCAGTTTCGACCTTAGTTTCATTAAAATATTCGTAAAATGGGGCGAGTCGCAAATCGTTCGGAACTGTTGCAAGAAATCATCTAGGGCAGCGTCAACTAACGTGCGCTGCCCCTGCACACGCAGTTTCGGGTGAAATTTGGGACGGGGTAAGAAGCTGGCTGAAGCGGCGACTCAGAGTAGGAAAACAATCCATAATTCAGTTACAGCTGGTGAACGAAGCTGGTACTCGTGAGATTAAGATGCCTGCGATCGAGTTTCTCCGGAGACGTAAAATAGGCTTAAGCACACGCAACCCCCTTTGAAGATACACCAAATGACCGCCTACCTGGTCGGTCTGGGGAAGCTTCGTCGTCATACATTTGACACCGGCGATCGGTCTTGTGAGGTTGCAGCCTAGAGCACCACCGGCCTGAGGTTGAACGGGTAAAGGATGCACTGGATCCGGGCGAATATATGCTTTGGCTCACGCTTGGCGCTGTTCGCGGTGGCAGTCCAATTGGTACTGTCGTTCGGGCACGTCCATATCGCGACGCCGACGCTGGCAGCAACCAATGGAGAACAGCCGGCGCTTGCGAGCGAGTCCGGTCTGACCCTTTCACGCGCGACCCTTCCGATCCACAAATCTGACGGATCAGTCAGCGACGACTGTGCGATCTGTGCACTGATCCATTTGTCATCCACCTCGGCGCCCGCCGCTGCGCCGGTATTACCGCTCCCCGCGAACGTTGGCCCGCTCGGGCTGCTAGCGCCCGCCGAATTGCCGCTGGCAGCCACGCTGTACGTTCTGTTCCAGGCCCGCGCCCCACCCTCAATCTGAGAAGGTCACCGGCGGTCTGCGCACCTTGACGCAGGTTCCAGGCTGACCGGTCGCCGTTCGTTCGAATGGTCGGCGTTTGCGCCCTCGCATTCGCGCGGACGGCATCAGCAAATGGCCTGGGAGATCGATGACTCATGTGGATTCGAAAATTTTTGAAACGAGATCGGCGTGCCGAGCAGGCTGGCCTGCGGTTGCGAGGGATTATGACGCTCGCATTGCTTGCAATGCCACTGTCGGCGTTGGCGCAGGACGCCGGTGATACACCGCTACTCGGTATCGCCAGCCTACCTCGGGATTTGTCGCCATACGGCATGTACCTCAGCGCCGATCCTGTGGTGAAGGGTGTCCTGATCGGGCTTGCACTCGCCTCGTTCATCACCTGGACAGTATGGCTGGCAAAAACAGTCGAGATCCTGTTTGGCAAGCGGCGCGTCCGTGCGGCGCTCAAGATGCTTGGCCCTGTACGCTCCACCGCGGAGGCCAGCGAGCGGCTCGCCCCGGCTCCGGCGGGCGAGGTCCGCCACTTCATGGAGGCCGCGGCAGCCGAATTGCAGCTTTCTTCCGGCTCGCACGAGGTTGACGGCATCAAAGAGCGGGTCGCATCGCGGCTCGAACGTATCGAAGCCGCTCGCGGTCGGCGCATGTTGCGCGGTACCAGCGTGCTCGCGACCATTGGTGCCACGGCTCCGTTCGTGGGCCTGTTCGGTACAGTGTGGGGCATTATGAACAGCTTCATCGGCATCTCGAAGTCGCACACAACCAATCTCGCGGTGGTAGCGCCCGGCATCGCCGAGGCACTGCTCGCGACTGCGTTCGGACTCGCAGCGGCCATCCCGGCTGTCGTCATCTACAACGCGTTCGCGCGGTCGATAGCTGGCTACCGCGCACAGCTCGGCGATGCGTCGGCGGAGGTTATGCGACTGGTCAGCCGCGATCTCGAGCGCCCGTCGGCCGCTATGGCTCCCGCCGCATTGCCGCGCCGTATTCTGTCTGCGGCCGAATAGGAGCATCGTCGCATGAGCGTTCGGCTCGATCACGGCGATGACACGCTGAACGAGGTACACGAGATCAACGTCACGCCTTTTATCGACGTGATGCTGGTGCTGCTGATCATCTTCATGGTGGCGGCCCCGCTTGCCACTGTGGACATCCAGGTCAACCTGCCGGCAGCGAGCGCGCAGCCGCAACCGCGACCAGATAAGCCGCTCTATCTAACTGTGAAGTCCGACTTGTCGCTGGCCCTCGGCAACGATCCCGTCGACCGAGGTCAGCTCGCGTCCGCACTCGATGCAGCGACCAATGGTGATAAGAACGCCCGAATCTTCCTGCGTGCCGATAAAGCGGTCCCCTACGGCGATGTCATGGAGGTGATGAATACGCTGCGCAGCGCAGGCTACCTCACCATAGCGTTGGTGGGGCAGGAGAAGGTATCGGGGTCGTGATCGCGCTAACAGCCGATGACATTGCCGATCTGCGTCGTTGGTTGCTTGCTGGCCTCGTCGTTGCATGTGCTTACGGCGGGGTCGCAGCGGCGATGATGGAATGGCACGATCTGATCAGCACGTCCGAGCCGGCGGGTGCCATCGTGGTCGAGTTCGCGCCGGAGCAGATCGCCGCGCCCGAGCAGGTGGCGAGCGACGCCGTGCCTGACAGACCGATCGAGAATGTCGAGAAGGAGGAGCGGCCCGTCGACGCAACAGGCGAGGAGGAGCTTGAGCAAAAGGTCGAACCGAAACCACGTGAGGAGCCACCGCGCGACGCTGTGCCGATGACCACCCCTGCACCACCGGAGCTCTCGAAGGTAGCCGCGCTTCCGGCCGGCCCGGTGCAAGGTACGCCGACCAAGCCCGTAGATATGAAGGCCATGCAGACCTGGGTTGGAGCGATTGCCGCGCTGCTGGAACGCAAAAAACGCTACCCCGCCGCGGCTCACGCCCGCCGGGAGCAGGGTGTCGCCCAAGTGTCGTTTGTTCTCGACCGTCAGGGCCGCCTGGTCGAGAGCCACATCGCGCGCTCCTCAGGGGCCGCGGACCTCGATCAGGAGGCATTGGCCCTGATGCATCGCGCGCAGCCATTTCCGCCGCGGCCGCCGAATGGGGTGCAGGACGAGCAAGTGCATCTGGCCGTGCCGATCCGCTTCAGCCTGAAGTGATCAAAGATTTCCGCGCTCTCCCGCGCGGAGCCACACACACGCAAACCATCCAAGCGGAGACCGGCCAAGCTCTTGAGTGCCAGCAGCGGATATTCCTTTGCGCCACGACATGGGTTCACACCATTCGATCATCTGCTATTGGCTGAGCCTTCACGATCGAGCCATGTCTTGACGAGTTTAAAGTCGGCTGGGCCTTCAATTGTGGTAACCGAACCATCACGTGCAATCAGAATGGTTCGCGGAATTTCGCCATGCCATTGAGGATCGATCTCGTAGCGCAGGCGCTCGACGAAGCCATCCACAAACATCCAGTTTTCAGCTCCCGCCAATCCCGTTTGTGCGAGCATCGCAGCAACGGCACTGCCCTCGTTGGGGACCAGATCGGCGTTGATTACGATCAGATGAACGTCGGGTAGCTCCTGCAGAAGCTCCGCCCATCGCGGCATTTCTACCCGACAGGGGCCGCAGGTCACACCCCAGAAATGCACGATCGTGGGCTGCCCGGCATGTGCCGCGAGAATCGCTTTCCAGCTGCCCCGCACGAATGGATGAAGCTCATTGGCACCAGCGAGGCCTGGCGAGCCGAGGGGGAGTGAAAGGATCAGCAGCGCCACCAAAGACCAGCTCTTCATCATCGGGTCTCCTCCAGCGGAATGAGACGATAACCCTCGATTCGCGCCTGCCACGACAGGAATGCGCGTCTTCCATCCGTTACCATCAACGGATGGTCTGATTCGTCGGCGGTCTCGGCGATGACGATCGGAGATGACCAGGTGCGTCCATCGTCATGGGATACCATGACAGGGACCGTGGTCCTTTCGCCGTCGAACTCTTTCCAGGCGACCCACACGGTATCCCCGGCAGCGGCAATAGAAGGGTGAGAGGGATTGCGGTCAAAATTTCCGATCCGCAGGGGGCTCGAGAAGGTGCGACCGGCATCGCGCGAACGTGCGTAGAACAATCCCTTTCGGATGAGGCCGTTGGTAAACCAGGTGACGTGATAGGTGCCGTGTCCCGATATTGCAATGCCCGGCCCATGATGCGGGCACGCATCGATTTTCCAATCATCAACGCTGACACGATGTATCTGTCCCGGTGTCCGGGAGTCGCGGAACGTCGTGATCGCGTGATCGCGCACGCGCGCGTCGAAAATGTTTCTGAAGACGATTACCGGCCGGCCAAGCCCGGCAAACGCGACCCCGAGCCGGCAGCATTCACAAGTGTTGTCCGCCACGATGCTGGTTTCCGAGATGCTGACGCCGTTATCCTTCGACCAGGCGAAGGCAAGAGCCGCACCAGGATAGGGCTCGTTTCGCGCCTTTGCGGGAGCGCGATTGCGTTTGTCGAGCCATGCGGCGAACAATGACCCATCCGAATCGAGTGCGATGCTCTCAAAGCGCTGGCTTTCCCGATCCGCCGTGATCGGGATCGGGGGTGCAAACCTGCTCCCCCCATCGGTTGAGCGCGTGAACAGGACCTGCCCGTTGAAATTCTTGTCCTTGAAGATCGCGAACGCGACGAATACGCGTCCTTGTGCGTCGACCGCGATTTTGGGGCGCGCATCCGGTCCCCAGTCGAGCTCAAGCGGGTCCGGATTGACCGCCGACGCAGGACTGAAACTGCGGCCAAGATCGGCGGAACGGGCTACAGAAACCCTACCGCCAGCCGCCCATGCCAACCATAGGCTGCCGTCAGGAGCAAAGGTCGGGGTGACTTTGGACGCGCATTTAAGCGTCGGCTCTTCACAGGTTGCCCTGAAAGAGTGCTGGTGCGCCATTTGGGCGCTTGCAGCGAGGCCACCCAGAAGGAGGGTAGCCATAACACACGTCTCTCGAGCTCCAGGCATAACCAGCCTCACTTTCTCGTTCACGATCACCGGAACGCGAGCTTCAAGCCGCCGACAAAGCTGCGCGGAGCGCCGGCGTAGATCGAGCCGGTGCCGTTGAAAGCGAGTACGCTTCCGGGGTTTTGCAGCCCCGTGACCGCACTGATGCTGTCGGTAATATTGTTGGCGGACGCAATATACGTCCGGTCCAGGACATTCCTCACTTCGAAGAACAGCACCAGGTTTCCGAGATAGGCGTCATTGATCTTCCGGTCATAATGGACGTTGAGGTTGACCAGGCTATAGGCCGGTACCTTCAGCAGGTTGGCGTTCTCCATGAAGAACCCATCCTTCCACACATACTCGACGAACGCTCCGACGCCCTGCAAGGGCCCGAAGGGTTGGTCGTAGCCGAGCCGCGTCGCAACCTCGTTCGGCGAAACACCGGGGATCTTCTTGTCGGCCCGGTCGAAGCTGCGGGTGAGCGCGCCGGCGCTCAGCCGCTCGATGTACTGGCGGTAGAACTGGTCATTGTGGGTGTAAGCCGCAATCAGCTTCCAGCCCGGCAACGGCCGCCAATCGAGCGCCACTTCCATGCCGCGATGCTCGGAGCGCGGAATATTGGTGGTGAAGTTCTGCAGACCGGCTCCTGGGGATTGCGTGACGAACTCGTTGCGAAAGAATTCGTAGAAATGTGTGACGCTGAGCTTGACTGCCTTGTTCGGGGTCCAATCGATTCCGTTATCAACTCCGAGATTAGTTTGCGATTGAAGCTGGCTGTTGTTGCCGCTCACCCCTCCCGGAGTAACGGTCAGATTGGAGATTGTTGGCGTACCGTAGCCCGTGGAGACGCGACTGCGAAACTGAAACGCGGCATTTGGCCGAAAGAGCAAACCCGCTTCCGGCGCGTTGTTGAGATAATCGCGCTGGATGGGAGAGGGTGAGACGATCGGGACCACGGTCGAGGAAACGAGATTGTTGACAGTACCAATAGTGGTGTACTCGACCCCGATCGCGGCAACTGCGGTCCAGTAGGCATTGAGCTTGATTTCCTCACGCGCCCGGACGCCACGGTTCCAGTGGCCCCCGCCATCATAGAACGACTGCAACCGGCCCAGCGCTCCGAACGGCGCAACATTATAAGTGTAATTCTGCAGGCGTTGGCTGTTGGAAAAGAAGCCAACGTAATGGATGCTCTCCAACCCTCCTATCCCTTCGCCCCGTGAGGTGAAGTCACTTATGAAATTATAGGCCGGACTGTCGCCGATTGCGCTGGTTGATCCCGTGGGTTGGTTGATGTTCTTGTCGTCGAACAGGATCTGGGTGCGCCAACTCGTCGAGTTGTTGAAATCGTGCTCCCACCGTGTTCCGACGATGGTGCGGTGGTCGTGCCGGCCGAGCTGGGCCTCCTCGGCAGTTTCCGACACTGTCGGGTTGGAGAATCCGTTCTTGAACAGACTGACCGTGGCACAGCCGGGCACCGCGGTTGCAAGGGTAGTGCAATTATGTTGAAGCGGATTGGCCTGGAACTGGCTGAACGAGAGCCGGATAGGCAGCGCGGTGCCGAGATAATTGTCGATCACCTTCAGGCTGATTCGGTCATCCGGTGTCGGCGAATAGGTCATCAGCGAATTGAGGGTCTGGGTGTTGAAGGTGCTGTTGGCGATGAACCCCGTGCCGCGCACGTCGCTGGCAAAGATCGAGCCTTCAAAATTCGTGCTTTTGCTCCCAATGAAGCTCCAGTTGTTCAGATAACCGAAGCTGCCTCCTTCAATGCCGTTGATCATCCCGTTGATGTCGCCGCCTGGCCGCAGGCGGAAATTGATCGCTCCGCCGGTCGCATAATTGCCGAACATCGCGGAGGAGGGGCCGCGGTACACGTCAACGCCGCTGTAGGCATGCGGGTCCGTGAGATCGGTGCGGGAAAGGCCGTCCGGCTGGGTCACCTCGAACCCATCCTCCAGCACCACGATGTTGCGAATGCCAAAGCCGTTGCGCGCATTGGAGCCGCGAATGGAAATGCCGATGTCGCGCGGTCCATTGCCCTGCTTCATCGACACGCCAGGACTTTCCTTCAGGAGACCTTCGACCGAAAAAGCGGGGGCATCTCGGATCCGCTCCTGACTCACTGTAGTGACTGTCTGGGCGGTCGGTTGCGTGACCACGTTGGGTATGGGCTGTGGCGGTTGCGGCGGCGTAACCGATGCCGGTGGTGCTGCCCGGCGGGTGCGCAAGGCAGTACGGCGTGGAGGGGCGGGAGCAGCCGGGGGCGGCGGCGCAGCAGTGGGACGCTGCCCCACGCTCGGTGCAGCAGGCTTGGGGGGTGTCGGTGGCTTCACCACGACTTGCGGTACCGGCACGGCTCCCGGAGCGGGAGCCGACGGCCACGGTAAAGCAGGAGAAGGTGATGGCTGATCAGACCCAGGCTTCGGGGCTTCAGTTTCCTGCGGCTCGGTAGGAGCGGGCTCCTGCGATCGCCCCTGTACGGATAGCAACACGGCTGCCGGCCAAAGCAGCCCTAACGCACAAATCGCCGCAATACCGGAAGAAGCAACGCGCATGACACACTTTGCAACGAATGCCGCGGTGGAGACTCAGCCAAACGCCTCGTCAACGAGAGCGTTGGCGTGCTACGCAAGCAGCTGATGCGTTTGAGCCAAAGCTCAAAAACGGATCAGCTCGTGGCAGAGTGTATTGGAGGTCCGCGCTGGTACTCGCCGGTCGCCGATCGATACTCGGTCACTTGCGAGCGGAGCGGAACGGCGATACGGGAGAATTCCTGAACATCGAGCGGCAGTATTGCCACTGTAGCCGGATGAATTGCGCAACTGTTCGCGAGGGCGCAGAAGACGCAGTGCGAGCTATCCAGCGGCTGCTTTGCCGGTTGCCCTTCGTCAGTTCCGGTGTCAGCTCCGGTCCCGTGGCAGATTACGAACGGATGATCGTTCGCGCCTATTTGTTGCCACGCCGATGGTGTGCCGCCCATCAGCGGACTTAGGAGCACGTAAACCGCGAAGGCGAAGGCGGTCGCGGCGGCATTCCATCGCCGCAAACCATTTCGATGTCGATACTCTCGCAGCACAGGAAACGCACCTCTTCCGAGGTGACATTAGCATAAAACGCTCAAACCGAAAAAACTGGCGTTCACTGCCGTTAAATGGCGAATGGTATGCGACAAATCGGCAACAGAATGCGACGCTTATGCTTGTCGCTGGCGACCGACGGTGGCAAGACGATCTCCCCTACGATCCATCGCTGCATCTCCAGTTTGCATTGTAGCAATGCGGTCGGGTGATCGAGTGATGAGTGTTTACGCGGCATCATGGCACTGGCTCAGCTTCGAATAACCCGTTCGTCGTCATTACGGCATCGTATCGACCACGTGGGTCAGGGTCTTCGTTTATTTGCCTGAGCTTGGCCAGGGCAGTCGCTGGGATGGTGTAATTCAAACCACCCCCACCTTGGCGCGGCCGAATGACAATAACTGCGGCATCGGCGTCGGGTGCTTTCTCGGGTGAGACAGTCAATGTTCGTTGCCCGACTGAGGCGTAGGTAGCGATAGCAATGCCGTCGGCAAAGCACGCGCACGGTGACGCATCACTGTCATAGTACAGGACGGTCAGTTCGCGTGGCTTCGCGTTGAGACGTTTGACCGCATCGAGGCCAATTTTGATGCCAAGCGGGATAAATGCTCCGAACGCGCCATGTACGCGAGCACCGAGCGCAATCCATTCCTCCGGCGTCTCTGAATGAGATGGACTGCTGACGCATGTCGCTAGAGCTAAGACCGCAACCTTCATCATCTTCATGACGCCCGCCATTGGGTAGAGATGATCCCCACTCAAGCGAGCCTAACCATATCATCCACATCATAGTGTCTCATAACTGTTCAAAATCATGTGGGTACTGCTATGGGTACGCTCGTTTCTAGGGTTGAGACTTTCCCATTATTTTCATACGATTACCCTGCGGTCCGCGATTCCCTCCACGGGCACCAGACCCTTGAACAGAACCACGCTCGCCCTATCGCATCAGCGGCAATAGTTTGCGCGGAAAGAATTCGCACTGTCGTTCCTCATTGAACAAAGCGCATTAGCGAAACCGTGACGGCGACGCTTGCCGACATCCTGAAACAGACTGGCTTAGAAGCTTCCGCCTATTAGCCCGACGAGACTAAACGTTGCCCTGCTCCAAGCTTCGGCCAGGTTCTTCGGGGCCTCAACGCATGTCGTTGCGTCTCTCGACGCCGAAGGGCGTGACAATCCACCGTACGAGGAGTTGAAGGCGCTCCGGCTTCATCTAGCCTCGCCGCTGGAATTCGCGAACCTTCTGCTTCGTATTGCTTCTGAAACCGCCGCGACCCATTTCGCCTTCAAGATGGAGTATCGCGACGGGAGGCCTCGGCCAGTGTGGCTGCACGGCGCTCGTACTCTTTTGACATGCGACGCAACTCGGCGGCAACATTTTTGGCAGTGGCCGTCCGCGCTTGCTCTCTGCAGATGCGAGCGAGCTCGATGAGATCGTCGTAATTCTCCACGGCTCCTCCAGGCTGAAGGAGATGCCACAGAAGTCTTCGGAAAAATGTGATCCAGATCACGGAAATGAGCTTCCAACTGCTGCGGGAGGCGTTGGTATACAGTCTCAGTGCGGTTGCATGTATGTGCTCGTATCGTCGTGTCGCCTTGCGGCCCGAGGGTGAAAAGCCAGACTTGCCGGCGACCTCGGCCGTCAGGGAGGGCAATCCTTCCCAGCTCCCCGTATCGGGGTTACACCGGTACTCACCTGCAGCCGCCTTCGCGCGTTCCAACGTCGGGAAATTCTCGATCCGCCAGTACAGCGGGCCGTTTGGAAGTTGCTTGACCTTCATCTCTGCAATCGGCTTGACGACATATCCACATATCCTTCCGCTGCCGCGGTTTGCGTCGGGACACGATAGTGCGGCTCCCTCACGTCCAATCTGGCAGCTCTGGTCTGCTCTCAATTCAACAGCGGCTATCAGCAAAGCTGCTGCGCGGATGTCTCGGAGGTGCGCGAAAGTCGACCTGAGTCTTGCGTTACGAGGCTTTCCGAAGCTCTGTTGGAAGGAGCCTCTCGATCTCCTCTGCCGCATTGATTGCTCCATCAGAGCCGTAAAGCCGAGAGGAAATTTCGGCAGCACGATCCCTGTACTCGTGCGACCCTAGAACATCCGCCACGGCCGCACGCATGCTTTCCGAGGTGACGTCGCCAGGAAGAGCGCGGCCTACGCCCCATGCCTCTGCAGCCGCTGCATTAATGGGCTGATCACCGCCCAGTCCAGGGATGACAACCATCGGCAAACCGTTTTTGAGCGCGCGCATGAACGTCCCGTGGCCCCCGTGAGTCACGACCAGATCGGCCCGGCGCATGAGGTCATCGTGATCGGCTGTCGCGAGGACGACGACGTTCTCGCTCGATCGAAGCGCGGTCGGATCGACGCTGTCTCCAACCGTCACGACACCACGGAGCGGCAGAGTGGAAAGGGCATCGATCGCGTTCTGGAATTTCTTGACTGAGCCCTGCTCGGGCATAGTGCTGAAACTGACAAGAACCAGCGGGATCGATGCATCGTCCTTCCAGGGAAGCTCGACACGGGCTCCGTGCCGCTCCCGTTCAAGGACCGGGCCTACGTGCCGAAGCTTGTAAGCGCTTCCTAGAAACCCCGGGGCTTGATCCAGTGACTCGAGCGTGGTCGCGATCATCAAGTCCTGCGTCATCCAGAGGCTTTCAAGATCGCTCGGGATCGGGTCGAACCCTGCCTCGGTGCGCAAGCCGACCAGCATGGCAAAGAACTTTCGCCACATGTCCAGGCAACGCCACACCGATGTGTGACATATGGCGATAGAGCGCCTCCCAAATCGGCGCGCTTCAAGCAGTGCGACGGGAAACATTTGATCGACGATGACCAGATCAGGATTCTCGTCGGGAAGTAGCTCTCCAATCTGCTCGGCTACCGCGGGAGACGTGAGGAAGCTCGCGGCCTTGGGCAGCCATTTGTTTGTGGGATAGCGATCCGCCTGCTCGTAGGCCCGCGACAGCTCGATGGATCTAAAGCCGGCTCGCTCAACGCGCGGCACCATCTCGGGTCGGCCCGCAAAGGAAACCTCATGACCCCGGTCAGTCAGGACCTGCGCAATACCCAAGCTCGGAGGCAGGTTGCCGCCGCCTGACCAGTTCAGCCAGATCATTTTAGCCATTGCTCTTCTCCCCGGTCAGGCCAAGCACAAGCCGCTTTGCCCGCGCCTCAGCCGCTCGACGGGACAAGCCGAAGTCTCGGCGAAGCAGTTTCCATGTGTAGACGTCGAATGCGACAATCAGCGCATCGTGCATTTCCTTGCGAAGATCGCCTTGGAAGCGATTGAGCGTGGGTGCGAATGCCTCGGCGACCCATGCTCTCAGGTGCTGCCGACCGATGTTGAGATGCTCATGCATGGCTGGAATTCGCGGCTCGTCGGCCAGCCAGCGGATTACGGTGTCGCCCACCTTCTCATAAAATTCGTAAGTGCCGCTAATAAGTGTATCGAGGTCCCCGGGCGCGATCGGTGCGTGTCCGAGCTGCCCCAACGAATGCAGCGCCTCGGCAAAAAGCTCCTCCTTGCTGCCAAAAATCCGCAGGACGGTCCTGGTAGTCGTGCCCGCTCCCTCCGCTATCGCATCGATCGTCATCTCCTCGAAGGAGTGGGTGATCAGGAGCGCACGCGCGCTGTCGAGGATGCTCTGCCGCGTTGCGGCAGCAGCTTCTGCGCGCGCTCGCATCACGTACGGCCTTGCCAGAGCAGTTTTCATGTCACTTAAAGTGACACCAATATAGCTTTCGTGTCAACCCCTATGCTACGAAAAATGGTCCCCATGGGTCACGCCCAGCGGTGACTGCCTGGTCTGCCATCGCTCAAAGGCGGCGGTCCAGCCTGGGTTTTTCCCGGCGCGGAATTGACCTGACACGAGAAGCTCGGCGAGCGGCCCGTGAATCGGGTGGCTCGATCACGACCGGCCCGCTTCGGCCTGACCATCCCCAGAAGCTGCGCTGCCCCGGGGCGGGCCCATAAGAGCGGGCTGGAACAGGACCGCCGCCATCATGGTGCAGACGAGGGCCAAGGCCATCAGCTTGCCCATGCTGGAGGTTCCGGGCTGGCTGGACATCCACAGGCTGCCGAAAGCCGTCGCTGTCGTCATGCTGCTGAAGACGACGGCGCGGGTCAAGCTCGATTGAAGCAACGAGGTTTTGCCCGCTCGCCAGGCAACCATGTAATAGATCTTGAATGCCACCCCGACGCCAAGCAGAAGCGGCAGTGCAATAATATTGGCGAAATTGAGCGGGAGGTCGAGCACAACGCACAGCTCCAGGGTGACGATGCCCGCTATCAGAAGCGGCACCAGCGTGAGCAAGACATCGCCAATGCGACGCAGCGTGACCAGCAGCAGCACGAAAATCGCAGACAGGGCGAACATTCCGGCCGCGATAAATGCGCGTACCACGGTGTTGCCGGCTTCAAACAGCTCGACCGCCGGACCGCTCGCAGTGGGCTCGACCGCCAATACTGCCCGCGCGAAATTGCGCAGCGTGTCGGTATCCTCCGGATCGCCTTTGGGCAAAACCTCGACCCGTGCCCGTCCGTCGGCGGTTACCCACTCACGGGCAAGGTCCGCAGGAATGTCCTCAAGGGAAATACGTCTCGCTTGCAGTTGCTTTCTCAGTTGATCCAGCGACTGCCTGAGCGGCTCGACGATCGCAGACGCCGTCCGCTCACGGGCGGAGAAATCGCTCTGTGCCAGGCGGTTGAGCACCCCGGAAAGCCGTCTTGCCGCGTCGGGTCCAGCCCCTTGGTTATCGGCGGCAATGCTCGACAAACGATCGGCTGTCGACGAGAGCGATTCAATGTTCTCCTGGTCTGTCGGGGGCGGCTCCATCTCGTCCGGATTGAGCGACGCGCCGATCGCAGTCGCTGCGTGGCGGATCAGCTCGAGCTTTCTGTCCTGGTGGTCGGGTACAAGGCTGCTGAGCGTCCTTGCCTGCGCGACTTCCGGAAGCGCCGAGACGCGCGCCGCTATGGCATTTGCGGCGGTCAAATCGGGGGCCACGATCTCGATGGCGTTCGCGCCGGTCTGCGGATCGGTTCTCAGCTCAAGGTAGGTGGCGACTGATTGCACATTCGGGTCTTGCAGATGAAGCGGATTGAAATCGAATGGAAGGACAAGCAAGCTCGGGGAAGCGAGGACCACAACCAGAATTGTGCCGGCAACTACCGGAATACGATGGCGTTCGAGGAATCGATCGACCGGGGCGAGCGCTGCAAATCCCATTGGATGGGGCTCACCGGGAGGTTTCAACAGCGCGAGCAAGGCTGGAAGGACGGTGATGCTGGCGAGGAAGGCAATGACCATGCCGGCGCCCGCGATCTGCCCAAGCTCCGAAAGACCCCGGTAAGGCGTAGGAAGAAACGAAGCGAAACCGACGGCTGTCGCAACTGCCGCAAGTGCCAGCGGTCCGCCGGCTTTCGTTGCAGCGCTTCGCAGCGCCGCTTGCAGGTCTGGATGATCATGACGCTCGGCTCGATACCGCACGCTGAACTGAATACCGAAGTCGACGCCCAGTCCCACGAAGAGCACGAAGAACGCCACTGAAACCAGATTGAGCGCACCGACCAGAAGCAGTCCCACCGCGGTTGCAACGACCAGACCAACAGCCAGACTGATCGCGACGGCCAGCATGATTCGCGCGGAACGCAGCGCCAGCCAAAGAATCACGATTACTGCCGTAAGCGACACGACCGCGTTCAGAGCTGCATTCCGGTTGAGGCTCCCGAATTCGTCATCATTCATCGGAATGCGTCCAGTTTGGCGCGTGCGCGCCTGATACCTGTCCTCGAGGCGGAGATCCGACGCAATTCGGGCGAGCTCGTTGGTAGCCGCGCGTCCCGGTTGAAGCGAGCTGAAATCGAGCACCGGCTCGATCTGCAGAAAACGCCGGAGCTCACGCGGCTCGGAGGCCTTGCCGCTGGTCAAGGCGCGCCAAGAGAAACTCGCGGGACGTTCTGCGAGCACCTCCTCAACGGTATCGGCCGACATGGTCATCGGCCAGATCAAGGCGTCAAGCTTGATTTCTCCGCGTTCAACCCCAACGAGTGCGAGCGACAATGTCTCGAGCGTTCCCCGTAGGCTCGGATCACCGGCGAGCGTCCCAACAAGAGGTTCACTGCGGACGAGCCCGTCTGCGAGCTTCTTCACGTCATCGTTTGAAAGAAACAGCAATCCATTCTGCTCGAAAAATCCGCCACTTCCAGGATAACTGACGCCGCGAAAGCGATCGGAGCGCGCTGCAACAGCTGTGGCGAGAGTGGAAGCGGCCTGATCGGCCAGCTCGGGCGTGGGCGCATCGACGACAGCGATAATATCTCGTTGCGGGAAATCCTGCGTATAGCGCAGTGCGCGCTGTGCCCAGGGCAATTCGGGCGATATCAGATCGCGAATGTCGGTATGTATCCGGAAATTTCGGGCAGCGTAAACTCCGGCCCCGATCGTCAGAGCAAGCGCAAGCACGACCGTCCACCGGGCATGCCTGGCGCAAACGTCGACAACACGAATAATGGCCGAAACCGGCATGGGTTGTAGCGGTCAGGCGCACCACGAGGTGTCAGCGATGCGCCAATTGAGATGCCAGCCAGGCACGCAGGGGCACTCGGCGCCTGCTGCTGGCACATGAGATGGCCCGTTACAGCGCCGCGATCGGGCCAAATACGGCCTGGGCAGCTCGATGGACGCAGTCCGCACAGCTGCGGACCACGCCTCTCGCGCTTTTAGCGACCCGCCTCCAACGCCTGTCGGCAGGCAGGCCTCAGCTTCTGCATGTTGGCTCTCAGGCAATTGGCCATTGCCCGATCATTATCCTCCATCCCACGGCAGTGTCGGATTACATCCGGGCGACAGGCGCGCTGCTGCAGCTCCGTACCCGCGTGACCTTGTACGCGGGCGTGGGCAAGCGTCGGTAAACCGGCCAGTAGCAGTGCCAGAACGAGGAGATATCGCATCATTTTGTCGTTCCCAGTTCCTACTATGACAGTGATAAGCCGGGGCATCATCAATGGTTCCAGCAGCTGTTCTTTCCGAGCATCATAGAAGGCGCAGGTTGTACCCCCAATCCGAGCAACGACACGCATTCCTGTGATCTCGCCGCTCTGGCGCATTGATCTGGGCTCGGTTTTAAGAAACTTCCCGACGGCGATGTTGCGATCTTCGGCGTGGGCGCGAGCGCTTTCATCTTGCAGCGATATTATAAAAAGAATGGGCGGAAAACTGCATGATGCAAATGATGGTCGACAATCTCGACGCGTGGTGGGAGCATATCGAGGCGCTGGATTAGCCAAAGGTGTTCGGGGCTCGACAGCCAAAGGCCCCGGCCATGCAGTCCTGGGGACTGCGCGTAGGCTACGTTTATGATCCTTCCCGCGTGCTTTGGCATGTCGCCGAGCGCCGCGAGAATGAGCCTGCGGATTAGCCCGCGCATCGCTCGTCGGCTCTTCCATTGCGGAAGTTGAGCCCGGGACCAATGTTGGTCTGCAGGCCCGGCGCGGGTAACGGTATGGCTAGTGATCCTCAGGCCGATGAGTGAGCTTGTAGATGGACCTTTTTGCAGAGTCGGTCGTGTCCATAACTTGGTGGCAGACAACACATTTTGCGGCATCGCTGTCGCGCTGCGAAACCCTCGAGTCTGTCACGGAGTAGAGGGCTCCACAGTGGGGACAAAAGAAAGTCCTGCCCTCTGGAATCGGCCCTGTGAGAGGCATGTCGCTGCCTCCGTATTTCCGATGCAGCATAGGCCGCGAACCACATAAAATCCAGCGCAAGGGTCAGAGGAGACAAGAGCAAGTCCGGCGGTCAACCGCCGACGGCAGCTAAGGTTGTCGAAATCGGGAATGTCGGGGGGATAAAAGGCGTCCGGCGCGAGAGTTGGCAAGCCCGACAAGCACGAGCCTCCGATCGAGTGGTCGGAGGCTCTGCGGGACGCGCCGATCTTTGGGTCCAGCCCATTTTGGGAGGATTGCCTCCCATGGGGCGCGCTGCTGAAATACTGCATCCAAGCTCGCGAGTTTGCAAGGCCTCACGCTCGGATAACGCGCTGGTTTTGGTCAGAGATATTGTCCTAATGACTTTGCGAATTGACGCGCTCCCCTGAAGAAAATCCCCGTGCTGCCCTCGAGATTTCCTGCTCGCATCGAAACCAAGGTGATGCGAGTCGAAACTGCCGGGCTCCCGGTGCGTGTCGGTGTATGTTCGTCGCGCACGCTTTATGCCAGAATGAATTACCTAATGGACAACAGGTACATCGTGGAGGAGCATACGCGCACGTTTGCTGTTGTTCTGGCGCACGAGGAGGAGGGCGGCTTCACCGTTCGCGTTCCGGCGCTCCCGGAAATCGTGACGTACGGCAAGGACGAAGCGGAAGCGCTGGCGGCGGCACGAGACGCCATCCGCCTGGTCCTTGAAGATATGACCGCTCAGTGTGAGCCCATTCCGCCGGCACCGACACCGCGCATCGGGAGGTTACCGTCACGCTCGCAACATGACGGGGCGGTTGCCTCGGACGATCGGCAAGACGCTGCTCACCGGAGCTCACCGGACGGATACAGAGGCCAAGCCGAGCCGCTATTGCTACGGAAATGTCAGGACATGACAATGCAACTGCCGAAGAAGCGGGGGGACGCGATGAGGTACGCCTCGGCCTTTCACTCGGCCGCCTGTGCTGCGTGAGCCGTGGAGATGCGCGAGATCGGAGTTTCGACAACAAGGCTGTCGAACTCGGCCTTCAAGGTAGGCGATATGATGGGTCGCCCGGGCAAACGGTCCATGGGCTCATACCACGGCTGCTGCCCGACCACTCCCTCCTGGACCGACCGCGCCAGGAGTTGACCGATTTCCTCGCCGTCCAGCGGCACCAGCTTGTGATCGGAGTCGTAGCGGAAAAGCTGAGGGCAGAAATACAGGGCATGAATGCGCGGGTCATAGCCTTCCAGAACGAGGTAATGCCGCTTGCGCAGGAGGATATTATATTTCCTCACTATTTTACGATCTGTCGTGGCTCGAGCAATTCGCAGCCTTTCAGGCGATGGCCCCACGATCGTCCACGCTTCCAAGACGATGATCCAGTCGTTCTTCCCGAGATTATGAGGATGGATCTCGATATAGTGTATCGGTACTTTTCTTCTGAAAATGCCCATGTCGATCAGATACTCCTTGTCCCATACTCCCTTGTCCCCGGAGGCCTCCGCGGGTCCGAGCGACCCAACTTCCTGCAAATCCCGCTATGAGAGCCAACTTTGCAAGTAGGGCATAAAAGTGACGGCGGCTGTTCCAAATCAGGACAGCTATTTGTATCGACGGCACTGTTGAAAAGGAGCGATCCAAGAACAGATCACGGCGCGCGGCCTGCAACGTTTGCAGTCAGGGAAGGAAAAACGCCAATGACGGCAGGAAAAAATATGAGGTGCCAAGTCGGCGCACTGATGCTATCGGCAGTCGTGACTCTCGGCGCGAGCATCACGAGTGCAAAAGCGGAAGATGATGCTTCGCGGTTCACCTACGTGCGGCTTCATTGCACTCCAGACAACCAGTCGCACTTCACAGACGTGACAATCGAGCTCACGAAGGAAAATTTCGCGCCTCCGGCACCCCCGATCGCGATCGGCGGCAACAAGCCGGCTTCAAGGGCGTTCATAGCAGGATTTGGGGCGCACTGGGGCGCTGCCGACCTGCAATCCCATCTCAACCACCCTACTCCCGCGGTTCAGCTGTTCACGGTGCTCCGGGGTGTGTTCTCAATCACCGTGACCGATGGCGAGACGCGACAGCTACATGCCGGAGACATGGTCCTGCTGGAGGACATCACACCGTGCAGAGGACACATTACCGTCGTGGGCGACAAACCCGGATTTCTGCTCTTCGCTCGCTGATATGCCGAGTACGGAGGGACCCGTACGAAAGTCTCGGCACGACTACCATATTTGCTGCGGTGCATGAGATCGGTCATGGGCTCATGGCACACGAGCCAATGGTCCAGGCAAAAAGCCGCACGCACGATCGGGGCGGGGGGCGCCAGGTAGCTCGCGTCCCTAAGGGTCCCATGGAGGGCTCTGATCGAGCAGCAGTTGCCGCCACGGCCGGAGCCGCCGCTCGCGCAGCGCAAACTTCGAGGTGGCCTCTAGAGCCAGTTGACCGGGCCGAGGAAGTCCCGCTTTCCGAGCGGTACGCCGCGGTGACGCAGGATGTCGTACGCCGTCGTTACAAAGAAGAAGAAATTCGGCAGGGCGAACTGTTGCAGATAGTCGTTGCCCTTGATTTTCCGGTCGTTGCCGCCGGCTGTCCAGGCGATAACCTTGCCCTCCGCGCCGTCGACCTGTGCGCGAGTCAGAGACTTCACGAAGCCCAGGGCGGTTTCGACGCGGCTTTTGGCGGCGGCGAAGCTGGTGTCGTCTACAGCCGGGACGGCGGGAGGAGCAACGCCAGCCAGTCGGCCCCCGGTGTTCATGGCGAAATCCGCCGACTGACGGATCTGGCGGGCGAGGCAGAACATGTCGGGGTACAACCGGTCCTGCAGCAGAGCCGATTCCTCGATCTTGTTGGTGGCACAATGCGCCGCGGCCTTGTCGATGATGCCGGCCAATGCGCCAAGCTGTTGGACGCAGGGGGTTACGGCCGCGTCATACAACGAATATGCCATTTGGATTTCTCCTTCGAGCGGGACTTTATGAGAAGACCATAGGGGAAGCCCGGTCCTCCTGCCAACAGGGCTGCGCTCGCCAGCCTGCTCGGCCGCGCTACGTCAGGATTTCGCTGCAACGAGCGTCGTCTCTGCGCCGATCACAGAATCCTCTTCCATCTCGCGCAGCGTTTCCAGTGCCCCTTCCTGCGCTGCCGAAAGCCGTTCTTCCTCCACACGCCCGAGCAATCTCTTTTCCTTTTTTGATGCCATCCCGTATACGTGATGAGTGGAATCCCTGGTTCGTCGTGTGCCTTCTGTCCTCTTTGCCGGTCCGCCAGGAGCGGTTCCGGTGTCGAAAATTGCACTCGCCGCCAGTGTGCCCGAGGCCGGTAAAGCCGTTCGCCCATGGCACGAAGCCGGGTAGGAAGCTGATTGATCTCTTGACAGCACCCGGCCAAATCGCTGAAGTTTCCGAGCTCGGCGTGAGCGAACGCTCTTGAATCAAAACTCCAGCATGCTCAGCCACTTGAACCCGGAACCCGCCAATAGCCTGGAGCGTTTCCATGACTGAATTTTTGCGCGCGCTTGCGAGCGGAGATGAAGGGTCAAGGGATGCGGGCAATTTTCCTGTGAAGAAAAAGCCGGACACAGGTCATTCCGACCTTCTGGCGGCCTCCGAGGCTGTGCCCGACCTGCTTCCTGTCAAAACGGCCATTGCTACGGTGTCGGACAAAGCAGGGCTCATCGAGCTTGGGCTCGAGCTTGCGAAACATAATGTCGAGGTGATTGCCACTGAAGGCACAGCCGCGCATTTGCGTCCGCTGGAGCAGAACGGGCTTGTTCTCACCGACCTCACTGCATACACGAGGTATTCAGAGAGCTTGAACGGCCGGCTCAAGACCCTGCACCCGCGGATCCAGGCCGGCGTGCTGGCAATCAAGGGCTACCACGACGACGTCCTGGCCAAGGAAGGTGTCGAGGCCAGGTTCATCGACCTCGTGATTGCAAACCTGTATCCATTCGAGGCAGTCGCTGCCCGGAGCTCGTCGTTTTTCGAGTGCATAGAGAACATAGATATAGGGGGACCTGCGTTACTTCGTGCAGGTGCAAAGAACCATGCATGCGTGACGGTAATTTGCGATCCGGCGGATTACCAGCTGCTGATAAAAGAGCTCGAGGCCCAAGGAGGAAAAACGAGCTTGGAGTTCCGCCGCATGTGTGCGCAGAAGGTATTCCAGCTCACCTCGGAATATGATGGCCGGATCGCTGCCTGGTTCGAGAGGCAGGAACGAATCGACTCGAAGCGGCGGCGAGCATAGCGATTCCAGCTCCGATCACGCGCTGTGCCATTGAGGCACGGCGAGCAGCCAACAAATGATGACAGAGGATTTCTCGGTCGTATTGCGCGCCATTGAGCAGGTGCTCGAGCAAATTGACTTGGTCGTCATCGAGCTCGAGCCCTTCGAGGCAGCAGCCGCGAGGAGCAAGAGCTACGACGAGGGTCTGAATAGCATCGATATCGGGCGGGTCGCGGTCCTCCGAGCAGCCGCCAAGGATCCAAAACGGGCCGTATTGTGCGACCCTCGCGACCGCAAGATGCTGGAGGCCGAGCTGGCCCGCGGCGCCACCGTAAGCCCCGCGGTCGCGCAGCGGCTCGCTGCGAATGCGTTTGCGCGTGTGGCTGCTTATGATGCCTCGGTTGCAGGCTGGATCGCTCAACAGGCTGGTATTGCCCATCCTCCCTGGCGTGCATTCGCAGGCGAGCTTCTACAAACGCTCCGATACGGCGAGAATCCTCATCAGACCGCGGCATTCTACAGAACAGCCGAGCAGCGTTTCGGCGTGGCGACGGCGCGGCAGGTACAGGGCAAGGAGCTCTCATATAACAACATCAACGATACGGATGCGGCGTATGAGTGTGTCGCAGAGTTCAGTCCTGAAAAGACCGCTGCCTGCGTCATCGTCAAGCACGCCAACCCATGCGGGGCAGCGGAGGGTCCTGCTCTCGTTCAGGCTTACCGCAACGCGCTTGCTTGCGATCCAGTTTCCGCATTCGGCGGGATCATTGCCGTGAACCGCTGTCTCGATGCCGAGACTGCACGGGCGATCACGGAGATCTTCACCGAGGTCATCATAGCGCCGGCTGCTACCGAGGAGGCGGTCGCGGTGCTGAGCTCAAAGAAGAATCTGCGCCTGTTGATCGCGGGCGGTCTGCCTGATCCGCGCGCGCCCGGCGTGACGGTGAAATCGGTTGCCGGGGGCTTTCTCGTGCAGTCTCGCGACAACGTCGTCATCGACGACCTTCCGCTGACCACGGTGACGAAACGCTCTCCCAGCCAGGAGGAGCTTCGGGATCTGACGTTTGCGTTCCGCGTGGCGAAGCACGTCAAGTCGAATGCCATCGTCTATGCGAAGGACGGCGCCACTGTCGGGATCGGGGCCGGTCAAATGAGCCGGGTCGATTCTGCGAGCATCGCCGTGCGCAAGGCGCAGGATGCTGCCAGGAGCAAGGGTCTTCAGGAGTCGCTGACGACAGGGTCCGTGGTGGCTTCCGATGCCTTTTTCCCGTTTGCAGACGGCCTGATAGTTGCGGCGGAAGCCGGCGTGACCGCGGTTATTCAACCTGGCGGCTCAGCACGGGACGGCGAAGTGATACAAGCGGCCGACGACCGCAATATCGCGATGGTGTTCACGAGCGCGAGACATTTCAGGCACTGACCATTCCGGGGGCATGAGATGACGCGATTTCATCAGGGTGGTTGCTGGGTCAGCGACGGCCCCTGCCGATTTTCTTTCTCGGAAAAGCCGGGGGCAAGAACGTTGCGAGACTGACAATCTTTGTCAGTCTCGCGGCCTGGTGGCAGGCTCCTTCTCTATCTCTTCAACGATAAGACCACCCTTAACGCGCTCGTCTGCGATCACTCGCCAGTCTACCTCACCATCGAAACCAAGCCTGGGGACGAGCTTCTGCTTGAGATCGGCACTGGCCTCCTCGACCTGCTCGAGGTTGTCGGAGCGCTCAGCCGTAGCGGCAAAGTATCGAGCTGCTGCCTGTTGCAGCTCTGCATCAGCCTTGATGTACTTAGGCGATAGTGCAGTCCGCCTTAAAACTTTCACCTTTGGTTGGGCCGCCTTTGGCTCGGCTTCAGCCATTGTCATAACTCCCGCACCACAGCCGCCATCAGCTATGTATGGTCAAGAGCATCGAGCAGCAACAAGGCAACAAGCAATCCTTGAATGCACGTGCAGTCCGAGTGCCGGGCCGTCGCTTCATCGCGCGGCATCGCGCCGAAGCGAACGCGCGTAATCGAACGCGGCCTTTACTGCTTCTTTGTGTTGGGCGCGCTCCACGTCCTCCGGCGTAGCGGCATCGTGCACCGCTTGCCCGTGCTTCTCGACGATCGCCGCCAAGTGATCCAAATCGTCGGGCTCGACCAGCCCCATCATGATCAGCGGAATCGTATCTGCAATGCCTTCACGAGCCGCTGGGCGGCCGGGAAGCTCCGATGTTTCGAGCCAAGCCGACGACGGCCCGGCGAGGAGCGCCCACAGACGTACTGGCGTCCCGGCGGAGAGGCCTGCGAAAAAATCCGGCGCAGCTTCCCGTTGTCGCGGATGTCATATAACGCCAGGCGCGTTTGATCAGAAGGCATACACCGCCTCACGCTGACGGATGGCCGAACGAGGGGTTTCAGCGTACTGCGATCAGCTACTTCCACGCGAACTGGGAACAGATCCGCGAGATATTGGGTGATTGCAACATATTCGAATAGTCCGACCGGCGCGTCCGGCGCGATCTCGACGAGGATGTCGATATCACTCTCAGGTCGGTTGTCGCCGCGGGCGCGTGAGCCGAACAAGGCGACGTGTCGCATTAGCACAAAACCGCCGGAAGCGGCAGGAAGCGCGTCCTCGATCAGCGTGATGCGTCCTGTGGCGGCATAGCGCGTGCCCGCTCTATCAGCGTTTTGGCCTCGTTGGTCATTTTGGTTTTTCGCCGTTCCGGGCTTCAAAATGGCGAGGGTCGATGGTGACGCCGTATCTGCCGGCGATGGCCACCAGCTTACCGAATTCGGGCATGCCAGCAGCCGTGGCAGCATCCAGCTCGGCGAACATCTGGTCGAGGCCACAACCAGGCGCGCTCAGAACGAGCACGCGAGCGGGCTCATTCCCGACATTGCGGATGGCGTGGCGCCGGCCGCGCGCACCGAAAAAGAAACCGCCAGGCGCGACGCGCTGGGGCGCAGGCTCGCCCTCGAATTCGACGACCAGCTCGCCGCTCAGCACATAGAAGGCTTCATCCTCACGGGCATGGATATGCGGTGGCGCACCCGCCCCCGGCGGAACCACGGCTTCCCAGAGCGAGAAGGAACCGGCCGTCTCGGCGGCCGTCGCCTTGTAGATATGGGTGACGCCCAGCACGTTGAGGGTCGAACCGGCTGCCGGCTCGCGAACGAACGGTTCGGCTGCTGCGACCTTGGCATCCATCGTCGATTTCCTTGACTCGGGTGGGCTCGCTGAGACATAGGTCTTTTCGGACACGTCGATTAGCCGGAATCGCATTGACATACTGTCCGGATTTCAGGACAATCAAAGAAATGGATCCGCTCGACGGTATCGCTGCATTCGCGCGTGTTGTGGACAGCAGCAGCTTCTCAGCGGCGGCCGACCGGCTGGGGATCTCCAAGTCTGCCGTCAGCGCGCATGTGCAGCGGCTCGAAGAGCGCTTGGGCATCCGGCTTCTCAACCGCACCACACGTCGGCTCTCGGTGACAGAGGCGGGCGCCGCCTACTACCGCCACTGTGCACGAATTCTCGCCGAAGCCGAGGCTGCTGAACAGGCGGCGAGCGCACTGCAGCGCGAGCGCGCGGCACCCTTCGCATTTCATCGCCCGACAGCTTCGGATGGATGCACGTGGCGCCGGCTGTCCTGCCCTTCCTGAAGCGGTATCCGCAACTTTGCGTCGATGTCGCTTCGAGCCCGGCACATGTGAATCTCGTCGATGAGGGGCTCGACCTGGCAATCCGTATCGGAGTGCTTCAGGATTCGCCGCTTGTGGTGCGCAAACTCGCGCCATCCCGGCTCGTCGTCTGTGCCACGCCGGCCTATCTCAAGGAGCGTGGAAAGCCGCGCGAGCCCGGCGACCTTGCGAAGCACAACTGCCTCTGCACCAGCCTCTTGCCCTGGGGTGGCGAATGGCGCCTTGCCGGCAAACGCGGCGAGGTGCGGGTGGCCGTGGGCGGCAGCTTCCGCAGCAACAACGCGGAGATGCTGCGTGCGGCGGCGCTAAATGGTATCGGCATCGCCGTGCTGCCGACATGGGCGGTGGCGGAGCCACTGCGCGCCGGCGCATTACGACGCGTACTTGAGACTTGGGAGCCTCCGGCCAGCACGATATATGCCGTCTATCCCGGCAATAGGCTGATGTCCACGAAGGTCCGCGCCTTCGTCGACCACCTTGTGCGATGCTTCGGGCGCCCGCCCTATTGGGACAATGGCCTTTGAAGGAAGCGTCCGCCTCGGGTCATAAGCCTCGCGCCGGGCCGGCTCCGTTGGTGTATGCGAGTCCGTAGCAGCCGCGCGCCGCCAAGCCTGAAGGACGCTGCGGCGCCGCGGTCTTTGTTTCCGCGGATGCGTCCGGCTACTACGTGACCGGCCGCACGCTGCTCGTGGCCGGCGGCTCTTCCGCCAAGCGAAGATGATGAAAGCGCTCGTCTACACCAGCCCGAATGCGCTCGAATGGCGCGATGAGCCGGAGCCCCTGCCCGGCAACGATGAAGCCCTGGTCCGCGTCGACGCTGTCGGCATCTGCGGCTCCGACATGCATGCCTATCACGGCCAGGACTCCCGCCGCCCTCCCCCGCTGGTGCTCGGCCATGAAGCGGCCGGATCGATCGCGAGCGGGCCGAATGCCGGCCGGCGCGTGGCGATCAATCCGCTGGTCAATTGCGGCGTCTGCGAGCTCTGTCTCGACGGCCGCCCGCATCTGTGCCCTTCGCGCGAGCTGCTCTCGATGCCCCCGCGCGCCGGCGCCTTCGCCGAGCTGGTGCGCGTGCCCGAGCGCAACCTCGTCGCCATCCCGGAAAAGCTCGATGCCGCCAAGGCGGCGCTCACCGAGCCGCTGGCGGTCGCCTATCACGCGGTCAGCCTGGGCGCGCAGTCCCTGTCGCGGCCACTGCCAGCGAGCCGCTGCACGGTCCTGGGCGGCGGCGCAATCGGGCTCGGCTGCGCCCTGATGCTCGCCATGCGGGGCGCGCACGACATTCGCATCGGCGAGCCCAACGCCGCCCGCCGGCAGACGGCGGAACGGGCGGGACCGTTTCGCTGCTACACGCCGGACGAGCCGGGTGAGCCGGCGCAATCCTCGATGGATTTCATCATCGATGCGGTCGGAGCCAGGGCGACGCGCGCCGCGGCCTGCAGATTGGCGCGGCCCGGCGCAGTGATCGTGCATGCCGGACTGCTGCCTGGATCGGAAGGGCTGGACGTCCGAAAGCTCACTCTGCAGGAGATCGTTTTCACCGGCACCTATTGCTATTCGCCGCTCGAATTTCGCGAGACTCTCGATGCCATCGCGAGCGGCCGACTGGGCTCGCTCGACTGGATGCAGGAACGGCCATTGGCCGATGGGCCGCAGGCCTTCCGCGATCTCGACTCCGGCGCGGTCGCCGCGGCGAAGATCGTGCTGCGGCCGTAGCCGCATCGGTGCGGCTCGGGCGCATTGCCGTCCGGAGCTTCCCTCCGGGGCCGCATGAAACAGCAACAAAGAAAACAAACAGGGGGTTTCGCGTGAATGGATGCGACCGTTCCGACTCACCGCGATGTACCGTTTTGGCGATTGCCATAATCATATGCTTAGGCATAATGCGTCTGGCGCATGGATGCCCCATTTGCCCGAGGATTCGCGGAATAACCGTAATCCGCAGCGCACTGACGAACGCCGGCCGCTCGATCCGGCTTTAGCCTGCGGTTGCTCGAGCCTTCGACAACGTGGACGGAAGACACGGCGACCGCGCCGAACGGCGCAATCCATCCGGCAACGCCGGCAAGCTCAGGCTCAGGAGTGCAGTACCCGACATAAGCTATTTGGCCGCTTAGAACAGGGAGGTATGCGATGAAATCGGGAGGAGACAACCAGAAACGTTCCGTCACGCGACGCGACTTCCTCAAGACGTCCAGCTTCGCTGCCGGGGCTGCCGGTCTGGCACCGGCGATCTCGGCGCCGTTCGTGTCGCGCGCGCTGGCCGACAACAAGTCGCTGTCGATCGTGCAGTGGAGCCACTTCGTTCCCGAATACGACACGTGGTTCAATAAATTCGCCAAGGACTGGGGCGAGAAGAACAAGATCGCGGTCACGGTCGACCACATCCCGGTGCAGAACGTTCCCGCACGCGCGGCCGCGGAGGCGTCGGCCGGATCGGGACACGACCTGTTCGGGTTCAACGGCTCCGGCGGCGCGCATCTCTACCGCAAGTTTTTCATCGACGTCTCCGATCTCGTGAAGGAGACCGAGAAAAAGTACGGCAAGGTCAGCATCATCGGCAAGCAGCTCGGCTACAACGCGGACGACGGCACCTGGTCCGCGTTCCCGGATTTCTACATAAATTTCCCGGGCATGTATCAAAAGAGCCTGTGGGACGCGATCGGGATGAAGCCCGATACGTGGGACAACCTGCGCATCGGCGGCGCCAAGCTGAAGGCGAAAGGCCATCCCGTCGGCATCTCGCTCGGCCACAGCAACGACCCGAGCACGACGTGGCGCGGCCTGTTGTGGAGCTACGGCGCCGCCGTTCAGGACGAGGCGGGCAAGAAGATCGTGCTCGACAGCAAGGAGGCGGTCGAGGCGGTCAAGTACGTTGCCGCCCTCTACAAGGAGGCGATGACGCCTGACGTGCTGTCGTGGAACGATTCCAGCAACAACCAGTACATCGATTCGGGCGTCGGCTCGTACATCGTCAACCCGATCTCGGCCTATCGGACGGCGCAGAAGCTCAACAAGAAGCTGGCCGACGACATCTTCGTCATCGAGCCGCCGAAGGGTCCGGCAAAACACATCATGGGCGCTGCCTCCGAATTCTACGGCATCTGGAAATTCGCGAGGAACAAGGAGACGGCGATCGAATTCCTCAAATACTACGCCGACAACTGGCCGGAAGCCTTCAAGGCGAGCGAGGGGTACAACAATCCGTGCTTCGCCAATCTCGTGCCCAAGCCGATGCCCATCCTCTCGAGCGATCCGACCTCGACCCCGCACGACAAGCTGTCGATCCTGCAGGACTCGGACAAGTGGTCCGCCATCCCGGGCTACCCGGGACCGGCCACGCCCGCGACGGACGAGATCTACTACGCCTTCATCATCAACGACATGATGACGAAGACTGCGACGGATCAATCGAGCGCCGAGGATTCGGTCAAATGGGCGACGCAGCAATGCGAGATCATCATGAAGAAGTGGGCCGGCAAGGCCTGAACGCGTAATCCCCGGACCGCGCGCGCTCGTGCGCGGTCCGGATATGCGGCCGCTCTGGGCTCTCGGTCAAAGGGATCATGCGCCGATCACGCTCCGTCCATGGGAAAAGGCGGCGCGGTCGCGCTGTCGTTGAGTAGCCGGGAGATTCCATGGCCGCGGTATCGACCAGGAGCATCGTCAAGAAATTCGGCGAGGTTTCCGCCGTCGACGGCATCAGCCTGGAGGTGCCGAACGGCGAATTCATGGTTTTGCTCGGCCCCTCGGGCTGCGGCAAGACGACGTTTCTCCGCATCATCTGCGGGCTCGAGCAGCAGACGAGCGGCGACCTTCTGATCGGCGGCGCCATCGTCAACGACATTCCACCCCGCGCCCGCGGCGTGGCGATGATGTTCCAGAGCTACGGCCTCTACCCGCACTTCTCGGTGCGCCACAACATCGCCTTTCCGCTGCGCACCCAGCGCATGCGCAGCGCCGAGATCGACAAGAAGGTGGCATGGGCCTCGCAACTGCTCGGCATCGACCATCTGCTCGACCGCCGGCCGCGCCAACTCTCGGGCGGCGAGCGCCAGCGGGTTGCGCTCGCGCGTGCGCTGGTGCGCGAGCCGACCGCGCTGCTGCTCGACGAGCCGCTTTCGAATCTCGACGCCAAATTGCGCTCGTCCGCCCGCCAGGAGATCAAGCAGTTCCAGCAGCGGGTGGGCGTCACCACCATCTACGTGACGCACGATCAGGTCGAAGCCATGGGCATGGGCGACCGCATCGCGGTCATTGACCACGGTCAGGTGCGTCAGCTGGGAACGCCGCCGGAAATCTACGACGACCCCGCCGATCGCTTCGTTGCCACCTTCGTGGGCGCCCCGCCGATGAATATCATTGCGCGCAACGGCGGCTATCTCGGATTCCGGCCGGAGAATTTCCTGCCCAGGGACATGATCAAGGACACGGCTTTCACCGAATTCAAGTTCCGCGTCGACCGTTCCGAGTATCTGGGCTCCGAGCGGATCGTGTACGGCGTGCTGGACGGCTTCGATCCGAAAGAGTTGATCACGGCGAAACTCCCTCCGGCTCACGTCGCCGACGAATGGATCCGGCCCGGCGAGTGGCATCCGTTCGCCGTGCGCGACAGCGCGCTGCGCCATTTCGACAATGACGGCAAGCGCACCAGCCGCCGCTAGAAGGCATTTTCGCCAATGGCCGCAATCGCCGATGCAGTCCCCAAGCCGGCCGCGCGCTTCCGGTTCATCCTGGACCGGCGCGACGCGCTCGGCGCGATCCTGGTCGCTCCGGCGATCCTCTACGTGCTGTTGCTGGTCGGCGTGCCGTTCCTGATGGCGGTGTACTACTCGCTCAGCGCCTATACGATCTACGATCCCTCGTGGCGCTTCGTCGGCCTGTCGAATTTCGCGGACGTCGTCGAAAATCCCGTGTTCCGGCAGACGCTCTACAATACCTTCATCTTCACCTTCGGATCGCAGATCCTCGGCCTCATCCTCGGCAAGTTCGGCGCACTGGTGCTGCTGCGCCCGTTTCCCGGCCGCAAGCTCGTCAGGGCGCTGGTCATCTTGCCGTGGGCCGTGCCGATCGCGCTGGCGACGGTGGCTTGGCAGTGGATGTTCGATTCGCTCTACAGCGTCATCAACTGGACGCTGATCGCGCTCGGCATCGTCACCCGCTCGGACGCGCCGAACTGGCTCGGCACGCCGCATCTGGCGATGCTGTCGGTGATCGTCGTCAATGCTTGGCGTTTCTTTCCGTTCGCGGTCGTCATTTTCCTCGCCGGCATCACCGCCATACCGCAGGACGTGCTCGACGCCGCGACTGTCGACGGCGCCGGTTTCTGGCGCCGCAACTACCAGATCATCTTACCGATGATCCTGCCGATTATGGCCATCGGCCTGATCTTCGGCATCGTGTTCACCTTTACCGACCTTTCCATCGTCTTTCTGATGACCATGGGCGGCCCGGTGGGTGCGACCTCGGTGCTTGGATTCGCGGGTTTCCAGACCGGCATCGTTTCCGGCGACGTGTCGCACGGTGCCGCCATTTCGCTGTTCATGCTGCCGGTATTGTTCATCGTCGTCGTCTTCATGTTGCGCTTCATCCGGCGGCGGGAGATCTGAGATGCGCCGCGGCAACCTCACCGGCGTCCTGCAGGAGACCTCGTTCTACGGCGCGGTGGCGTTCTTCTTCGTGCTCGCGGCGTTTCCGTTCTATTGGATGGTGATCACGTCGTTCAAGACCAACAGCGACCTTTATAACATCAACGTCACGCCGTTCTGGTTTCACGACGCGCCGACGCTCGAGCATTTCCGTTATCTGTTCGACAAGACCCTGTTCACGACCTGGCTCTTGAACTCG
>DATBHG010000129.1:0-157334 GCA_036557665.1 Xanthobacteraceae bacterium
ATCGTGACGCGCTTGGCTTTGCCGAGGTCTTCCAGCTTCACGTTCTCGAGCTTGATACCGAGATCTTCCGTGATGCACTTGCCGCCGGTGAGCACTGCGATGTCTTCCAGCATCGCCTTGCGACGATCGCCGAAGCCCGGAGCCTTTACCGCGCAGACCTGCAAGGTGCCGCGCAATTTGTTCACGACCAACGTCGCGAGCGCTTCGCCTTCCACGTCTTCAGCAATGATCAGGAGCGGACGGCCAGCCTTCGCTACTTTCTCAAGCAGCGGAAGCATGTCCTTCAAGCTCGAGATCTTCTTCTCGTGAATGAGGATGTAAGGAGTATCGAGCACCGCTTCCATCGCTTCCGCGTTGGTCACGAAGTAAGGCGAGAGATAGCCCTTATCGAACTGCATGCCTTCGACAACGTCGAGGCTGGTTTCGATCGACTTGGCTTCTTCGACTGTGATCGTTCCGTCCTTGCCAACCTTGTCCATGGCGTCGGCAATGATCTCGCCGATCGTCTTGTCCCAGTTAGCGGAAACGGTCGCGACCTGCGCGATCTCGGTGCGATCACTAACTTTCTTCGAGATCTTCTCGAGTTCCTTCACGATCGCTTCGACGGCTTTGTTAATGCCGCGCTGCAACGAAGTCGGGTTCGCACCCGCCGTCACGTTGCGCAGTCCTTCTTTATAGATGGACTCCGCGAGCACAGTCGCCGTTGTGGTGCCATCACCGGCAATGTCCGAAGTCTTGGAAGCGACTTCGCGCACGAGCTGAGCGCCCATGTTTTCATACGGATCTTCGAGCTCGATCTCCTTCGCCACGGTCACACCGTCCTTGGTGATTCGCGGAGCGCCGAAGCTCTTCTCGAGCACGACGTTGCGGCCCTTGGGGCCCAAGGTCACCTTGACGGCATTGGCGAGGACATCGACGCCGCGCAGCATCTTGTCGCGCGCGTCACTGGAAAATTTCACATCTTTTGCAGCCATTTCAGTTCACTCCGTTGGGTTATCGCATTTGGGCTGATCGGCTCCGCTCCTCCCCGGTCTACGGGACAGGGGAAGGCGGGCCAAAAACGCTCTCGCTCAGGCAAGCACGCCCATGATGTCGGACTCCTTCATGATCAGGAGCTCCTCGCCATCGAGCTTGACCTCGGTACCCGACCACTTGCCGAACAGGACCCGGTCGCCGGCCCTGACATCGGGCTTGATCACCTTGCCGCTCTCGTCCCGGCCTCCCGGACCAACGGCGATGACCTCGCCCTGGGACGGCTTTTCCTTGGCAGTGTCGGGAATGATGATCCCCCCCTTCGACTTATCCTCGGCATCGATACGCTTGACCACTACGCGGTCGTGCAGTGGACGAAACTTGGTCTTGGCCATATTTTTCCTCGTGGCGGCTTGGCGCACTGGTTAGTGAGCGGAACTTGCGGGTGTTAGCACTCAAGATGACTGAGTGCTAGGCCGCAAATAAGGCGCGTTGCCGCGACTGTCAAGGCGCGCCCGGAGCGAGCGGGGCACGCGGATTGTCCGTGTGCGTACGGGGCCGAGGCATTGTCTGGCCCTCTTGCCGCGACGGCTTGTGGCTGGAAGGGTCGCCCTGCGAATGTTTTTGGGCGGCCTGAAGCTCGCGCTGCTATCCCTTGCCTCATATCCGCCTCTCCTTGGACCTAGTTCTTTTCGCAGGCGGGGATGCTCGCAGGCGGTAGCCGAAGCTACTGTCTCGTTAACCTTACCTCTGTTACAAGTGTTGGAGCTGTCCGCGACCGCGTCGGTTGCTCCGACGACGGCAGGCAAGCGTTCAGGGAAGAGTTCAGGGAAGAGTTCGCGATGGGAGCTCCGAAGTTCAGTGCCCTCGCATTTGCGTGTTCGGCAATGACGGTGGCTGCCTGTACCACCACGCCGCCTCAACAACAAACCCCCGTTGCCCTGCCGGCGCCCGAGATCCCGGCGCGAGTGCGTCCTTCGGAGATCATCGGGCGATGGGGCTACGCCGCCTATCACAAGCCCGAGGATCGGACGCGAACCGAGGCGAACGCGCGGGGACAATGCAAGCAGCCGTTCGTGATCGGCCAGGGACCGAGCGGCGGGGTGATGATGTATCTTGCCGACTCTGCACAGCTGCAGGAGCTACGTCTCAAAGGGAGCCAGAACGGTCACGACTACATCGGGCCGGCCGGGCAAACCCCCGGGCCGCAGGACCGGGAGATCGTCTCATTCGACGGTCGCGTCATGCTTCTCAAGTTCGTCGATCCCGAGATCGATTCGCGATATGGAACCGGAATCTTTGTGCGTTGCGCCCCGCATGCGTAACGGCGGCTCGGCAGCAACCATCGCAACTGTCGCGCACCGACGAGATCACTGAGATGACCGGCCGCGGGCTGCTTGCGACGCCGCTTGCGGCTTGGGAGCGCGACGGAGTCAAGACCGCACTGCGCAAGGCCGGCTTGCCGGCCGACGAGGTCGACGATCCCCGTCACATGTTTTGGCGCTTTGAGACCGCCACCGATGTCCCGGTCGGTTTCGGAGGGCTCGAAATTTACGCCCCGGACGCGCTTCTGCGCTCGGTTGTCACCCTGCCGCCCCTGCGGATGGCCGGGATGGGCAGCAGCATCGTCGAGGTGATCGAGGGCGAGGCGCGCGCGTACAAATGCCGGTCGATGTACCTCGTCACCCGGTCGGAAGCGGAGTTCTTTGGTCGCTTGGGTTATCTCCGCTGTATGCCCAAGGACGTGCCAGACGCGATCCGCAGCAGCCGGCAATTTGACCTTCTGCGGTCTTCGACCGCAACGGCGATGGTCAAGGCGATTTAGATCGGTTAATCCGAAGAAATCGCCTTCTCACCTTGCCGCGCTACCTCCAACAGCGGCGTGTTGCGTCGCAGCCGTTCTCGGCTGCCGGTCCGCATGGTCTCGTTTCGCACAATCATTTTTGGGCCGTGGCGCGCCGTTCTGGTGTTGGGCGTCACCCAAATCCTCGCCTGGGGGGCGCTGTTCTACCCGCCGGTCTTGACCGTGCCGCTGATCGCCGCCGACCGCGGCTGGTCGATCACCTTCGCGATGAGCGGGTTCTCCCTCGCGCTGCTCACGGCGGGACTCGTCTCGCCGCGCGTGGGGGCGCTCATCGATCGCCATGGCGGCCACCGTGTCATGCCCATCGGCTCCCTGCTCTCGACGTTGGGCCTGGTTGCGCTCGCTTATGCCACGCATCCGGCCGTTTACATCGCAGTGTGGATTTTGCTCGGCGTGGCAATTGCGATGTCGCTGTATGATCCTGCCTTTTCCAGCCTCGGCCGGATCTTCGGGGCCGCGGCAAGGGGACCAATCACCGCCCTTACGCTCGCCGGCGGGTTTGCTTCGACGGTCAGCTGGCCTGCCACGGAGCTCCTCATCCAGAACGTGGGATGGCGCGGCGCCTATCTGGTCTATGCCGGGCTGCTTGCGGGCATTGCCGCCCCCTTGCACGCATTTGCATTGCCGCGCTCCCGGGCGCCTGCTTTGCAGCAGCTGGAAGTCCGCCGGGAAAAACCCGATGCGGCGCCATCGGCAAAAGGGGCGCCGTTTCTGTTACTCGCGGGCGCCTTTGCAGCTTACGCTTTTGTGCCCTCCGGCTTGTCGGCTCACCTTCTTGCGATCTTTACCCGCGCCGGGATGGAACCGTCGACCGTGGTTGCCATCGGAGCGCTGTTTGGCCCAGCGCAGGTCGTCGCGCGCATAGGCGAGCTTCTATTCGCGCGGCGCGTTCACCCGCTCAATGTGGCACGGTTTTCGGTCGGGATGCTGCTCCTCGCGTTTGGGCTGTTCGCGCTGTTCGGGATATCCGCAGTTTTGGCTGCCGTTTTCATGGTGATGTTCGGGATGGCGAATGGCCTCCTCACCATCGCGCGGGGCGCGGTCCCTCTCGCTCTGTTCGGACCGGCGGGGTACGGCCTTGTCATCGGACGCATCGGCAGAGCTTTCCTGGTGATGCAGGCGATCGCTCCTTTTGCGCTCGCTTTCGCGGCGGAGCGCAACTCCGATGCAAGCGTCCTCGCTATCGTTGCCGGATTCGCGCTGCTCTCCTTTCTCGCACTGCTTGCCATCGAGCGTCCACCCGACCGCCGTACCTGAAATTAACCATAACCGGCGTCGATTTACCCGGCAGAAACTATAACTGCACGAACCAATGGCTTCCTGCGATCATCGTTAAAATTCTCGGCGCGATCTTTACCATTCCGCTGCATGGTGCCGGTTCGTCGGCGCTGGTCAGGATGCCCATTCATGACCGCCCCGTCCTTCGTGTCGCTTTGTGTTCGTCGAGCAGGGGTAACAGCGTAATGTTCCAGCATGCGTCCTTCGTATCTCTCCTTTATCTGTCAGCCGTGCTCGCGAGCGGCACGGCTCTGGCCGATCCTCTCGCCGCCAACTCTGCCGGCCAAGGCGGGCTCGCGCGTCAAAACGCCGGTACAGCACCGGTGCGCCAAGCTGCGGCCCAGGCCGATTTGGGCGGCGGGTTCATTGAATTTCTGTTCCGCGGACAGGCGGGCGCATCCCGGAGTGCGCGTGAGGCGACTGCGACGACCTATCCGCAGTATCCGGCAGATCTCGGTCCTGGGATGGTCGAGTCGCCCGGGCAGCCGGGCCAGATTGTCATGGATCCGCGGTTTCTCCGACAAGAGGTCGGCTACCAAGGCGCTGAAGCGCCCGGCACGATCATCATCAACACCCAGGAGCGCATGCTCTATCTGGTCGAAACGCCCGGCCGGGCACTGCGCTACGGCATCGGCGTGGGCCGTCCCGGTTTCACCTGGTCCGGCGTGCACCGGATTTCCGAGAAGCGGGAATGGCCCGATTGGACTCCGCCCGACGAGATGCTCAAGCGCCGGCCCGACCTGCCGCGTCACATGGCGGGCGGTCCCGACAACCCTCTCGGCGCGCGCGCCATGTATCTCGGCTCGACCCTTTACCGCATCCACGGATCGAACGAGCCATGGACCATCGGAACACAGATCTCCTCGGGCTGCATCCGCATGCGAAACGAGGATGTCATCGATCTCTATGGGAGAGTGAAGATCGGCACCAAGGTCGTCGTGATCTGAAGTGCGGCCCATGGTGGGCAAAACCTGTCGCTGGCTCCATCCTTCGCAGGGTGCGCAAAGCGCGGCTCTGGGCCCGCGTGCGCACGTCGCCGGCGCAGGCGCCGGCTCCTTTGCGCACCATCTGACACAACTTGTGGCTCACACGTCTTCCGTGCCGCCGCCGTCGTCCATATCGAACCCGCCATCGTCGGTGTCGTCGTAGTCGCCGACATCCTGATAATCGCTGCCGCTGTCGTCGAGCAGGCGGCTGGATGACGATTCAGCCGCTCCTTGGGGCGCTCCGATATCGTCAAGACCGGCCTCCTGCGAGAGGTGGCCGCCGCTGGCATCGCTGCCCCAGGGGGTTGCGCCAGGATCGAACACTGCATGCCCGCTCGGATCGATCGCGGCATGCGCGGCGGAATGACCCATCATCGAGCGGATGCCGTCAAGGAGTAATGCGCCGCCGATCACACCGGCAGCGGTCGAGGCGGCCGTGCCGAGAAACGAGCCGCCCATGCCCATGCCGCCCACGCCGCCCACGCCTATGGGGGCGCCATAGGCGGACGCGGGAGCGCCCTGCTCGGGCGGCGGGGCCGCCGGCGCGGGCGCGCCGGTGCGCCACGCCGGCGACATCGTCGGGGCAGCTGCCGTGGAGGTGCCGGCCGGCTTGACCGACGGAACCGAGCCCCGCGACTCGCGCGAGCCGAACAGGGTTTCCCGCATGCTGCCGAGAAAGCTGGCATCCCGCGGTGGTGTTTCGGCTCCGCCTTCCAGCTCGCGAATGCGGGCGTTGGCGCGCCTGAGCGCCTCGTCCTGGACCAGCACCGTCTGGACGAGGGCGTAAGGCGCATTGGGAGCCTGGCGCAATCCATCCTTGACCAGGCGTTCCGCCTCGGGGTCGCGCTGGGCGTCCTCGAGGCTGGCAAGGCGATCGAACAGCTCGCCGACGAGCTTGCGTTCCTCAGGGGTCATGGGTCGGCTCCTTTCGCAAGGGCACGCCCTCATTTAAGCAGCGCCGATGACAGCAGAAGGACCGGAGCGCAAAATATCCGGGAGCAGCAGACCACCGTCCGCTCGCGCAGCTCCGCGGGCGCCACCGCTCAAGACGCCGGCACGCTTTGCGGCCGTGCCAGCACGACGTTGCGCGCCGCGAGAACCGGGGCAAACACTTCGCCCGCCAGGAATGCATATTCGCGCTCCCGCAACGTGGTGAGGGGATCGAGACTGCGCAATTCCGCATCCACGAAGCCGGGATGGCACATCACCACGCCCCCGTCGGGTAGCCCATCCAGGAAGCGGGAGAAGAGCGCAGCGAAATCCGCATCCTGATCGAAGGCGTAGGCGCCGGCAAAGCCGGGGTTGGTGCGCAGACCCAGGGCTACCGCGCGCCGGCGGAAGCTGCCGCTCAGGCCGTCGAGGAAAAACGCCTTGTAGTCGCCGAGCCGGGCGGCAACACCACCGGCACGGCCGCACTGGCGCAACCACGCCGTGGGCAACTGCTCTTTGGCGACCTGCAACACGGCATCACGCACTTGCGGCAACAGATGCACGTGGTGATGCCCGTCGATGTAGTCCGGATGACGCCCGAACAGCTGCACGAACGCGCTCAACTGCGCCGCGACCTCGCGGGCGAGCGCATCTGGGTTGAACCGCCGCAGGAAGGCGTGAGCAACCGTGCGGCTCAATGACATGAACCGCTCGCCCATCCCCAGCGCGCCCCCCGAGCTGGGCCGGAAAGGCGCCGTGAGCGCGACGTGAAGTCCGATGGCAACGCGCGGCTCGCCCCGATTTAGCGCATCGAGTGCCATTGCCTCGAAGCGGCAACAGCTCGGAGCAACGACGAGTGCCGAAGTCGCGTTGAGGCGTCCGCGCACGACCAGGTCGCGAATGGCAAGATTGACGGCAGGCGAGATGCCGTAATCATCGGCGCACAACCAGATGCTCCGCATCTCTCATTCCGCCGCGGATCGTGCGGCCGGCGGCTCGGCCGCAGCGCGGACCTCTGCCTGCTTGATCGTATGCTCCGCCACGAAATAGACCGGCCGTCCTTTGATCTCCGAAAGAATCTTGCCGACATATTCGCCCATGATCCCGATCATGATCAGTTGCACTCCCCCGAGCACCATCAATCCGACGATCAGCGAGGGATAACCGGGAACGGACTGGCCGAAGACGAAGGTCTCTATCAGGATCTGCACGCCAAAGATGAAAGCCACCGCCGCAAGCAGCACCCCGAGCAGGCTGGCCAGTCGCAGCGGTGCAACTGAGAAGGAGGTGAGGCCCTCGATGGAGAGGCCGATCAAGGAGTAGAGGTTCCAGCTCGTGCTTCCATGAATGCGCTCGGCCGGCTCATAATCGACCTGGATTTGCCGAAACCCGATCCAGCTCGCGAGTCCCTTGAAGAACCGGTTGCGCTCCGGCAACGCCCTGAGAGCGGCCGCGGCGCGCGGCGACAGCAGGCGAAAATCCCCGGCGTCCTCGGGAATCTTCTGGCGCGCACCCCAGTTTATCAGGTTGTAGAACGACTTCACTCCCACACGGTGCAGCCAGGGCTCCGTCTCGCGGTGAGCTTTCGCCGTATAGACCACGTCATAGCCGCCATCGAGCCAATGCCCGACCAGCCTCTCGATCAGAGCAGGCGGATGCTGACCATCGCCATCCATGAACAGCACCCCGCCGCGGCGGGCATGGTCCAGGCCGGCAAGGAGGGCAGCCTCCTTTCCGAAATTGCGCGACAAGGCGACGATCTGGATGTCGAGGCCGTCGGCAGCGAGACCTCGCGCAGTGGCAAGGGTCCCATCGCGACTGCCGTCATCGACGTAGACGACCTCCGTCACGAGACCCCGGGACGTGGCAAGTCCCTGCGCCACCGCGACCAGCCGGGCGTGCAGGGCGGCGAGGTTGTTCACTTCATTGAACAGCGGAACGACAATGGACAGCCCCGCCGCGCGGGGGCTGCTCTCTGCCGTCGTGATGGTATCTTCAGCCATTGCGACCCGCTCGGCGCCACAAATGCAGGATGGGCAAAGGCGCGCACCGCAGACAAGCTCACGCAGTTTCCGCAAGCTCGACTGCACCGCGCCGTGCTCATGCGGTTCGGCATAGCCAACTCGCGTGCGCGTCGGCACGGCGCGCAAGCGCGCGCCTCTGCCCACCCTACAAACTCGGCACAAGTGTACGCAAGGCGTGATGACCGCCGCAAAGACGTGCTAAGGCGGGTCTCACAATGCAGGTGCATGCCGAAATTGCTCGCCTGACGACCCGTCTCGCCGAGGCATGGGAGCGGCGCGCGGTCGGGCTCAAGGCGGCCAGCTTTGCCGTGGTTGGCGTGGCCAATACTCTGATCGACCTGAGCGTCTTTCTCACCGCCTATGCCGTCTTCGGGCTGCCGCTCGTCCCCGCGAACCTCCTGGCTTGGCTGGTCGCAGTCTCCGGCTCGTACGTGATGAACTGTTTCATCACCTTCGCCGCGGAATCGGGCCGGCAGCTGCGCTGGCGTGCCTACGGCGCATTCGTCTTGTCGGGCATCGCCGGCGTGGTTGCCAACACCGCCACGCTTGTCGTCGCCTCCTATTGGATCCCCGTGCTCCTCGCCAAGCTCTTGGCCATAGGCGCGAGCTTCGCCGTCAATTTCTCGCTGTCGCATTTTGTCGTGTTCAAGACGCGGCAGCCCCGCATCGAAACATCGGCCGAATAGGCAAGCTGTCCGGAGCAACAGATGCGCGATGACGAGAATCTCACAACCGAGCGGGAGACGTTCGTCACCCATCTGGAATGCTCGGCCACGGGCGAACAATACCCCGCCGACGAGCTGCACAATGTTTCGCGCAGCGGAAAGCCGCTGCTGGTGCGCTACGACCTTGCCGGCGCGCGCAAGGCGCTGAGCAAGGCTGCGCTGGCACAAAGGCCGCGCGACCTCTGGCGGTACCGCGAGCTGCTGCCGGTGCGGCGGGCAGAGAACATCGTCAGCCTGGGCGAGGCGATGACCCCCATCGTGGCCATGCCCAGGCTTGCGGCCAGGCTGGGCGCACGGGAGATCCTGGTCAAGGACGAAGGGCGCCTGCCGACCGGCTCGTTCAAGGCGCGCGGCCTCATCATGGCCGTGTCGATGGCGAAGGCGCTCGGCGTCTCCCACATGGCGATGCCGACCAACGGCAATGCCGGCGCAGCGCTGGCGGCCTATGCTTCCCGCGCCGGCATCAAGAGCACGATCTTCTGCCCCGACGACACCCCGGAAGTGAATGTCAGCGAGATCGCGCTGCAAGGCGCGAGCGTCTATCGCGTCAACGGCCTCATCGACGATTGCGGCAAGATCGTCGCCGAGGGCAAGGCCAAGGTGGGCTGGTTCGATACATCGACGCTGAAGGAGCCATATCGAATCGAAGGCAAGAAGACCATGGGAATTGAGCTCGCCGAGCAACTCGACTGGACTGTGCCCGACGTGATCCTTTACCCGACGGGCGGCGGCACAGGGCTCATAGGCATGTGGAAGGCGTTCGCCGAGCTCGAGGCCATTGGGTTCATCGGGGCAAAGCGGCCGCGCATGATAGCGGTGCAGGCCGCGGGCTGCGCGCCCATGGTGCGCGCCTACGAGAGTGGCGAGGAGCACGCGCCGAGGTGGGAAAACGCCCATACCATCGCGGCGGGAATCCGGGTTCCTCAGGCGATCGGCGACTTCCTCATTCTGCGCGCGGTGCGCGAGAGCGGCGGGTTCGCCATTGCGGTTGACGACGAATCGATCACGGCCGGCCTTGACGAAGTGGCACGGAGCGAGGGTTTCCTGATGTGCCCTGAAGGGGCGGCCACCTACGCGGCGCTCAAGCAGGCGCTTGCGGACGGTCGTATTCGCAGGGACGAGCAGGCCGTCCTCTTCAACTGCGCGACCGGGCTGAAATATCCACTCCCGCCGGCGCGCCGCACGCTTGATCGAAACAAGCCGATAGATTTCGCCGCGTTATAGGGTGGCGGCAGCTCGCCTGCGGGCAGCCGGCTCGCGCAGCGTAAGCCAGCGCAACCCCGGCGCTTCCGGCCGCGGGTCGCAAGCGGTAACGCGCGCGCCTGATCGGCCGAACGGCGGGCGGATGACGCAGCCACGCTCGTCAAACCGAGCTCGGCCGCCAACCCGCGCTACGATCTGGGTCGTTGCGCCCGAGCGCGTTCCTACATAACATCGGGCGGAGCAAGGATGCGGCAGACCCGAGCCGGCCCTGTGCACATGCGTCCCGCCCCAAAAATATGGAGCAGTGTACGTGACGACCTACAATGTCCTGATCATGGGCGCTTCCTATGGCTCGCTCCTGGCCATCAAGTTGCTGTTTGGCGGCCACAAGATAAAGCTGGTGTGCCTTCCCGCAGAGGCGGAGGCGATCAACAAGGACGGCGCTCGGGTGCGATTGCCGGTGAAAGGGAGGAAGGATCTCGTCGAGATCGATTCGCGCAAGCTGCCCGGCACCCTGTCGGCCGACGGACCGGCCGCAATCGCCCCGTCCGACTACGACCTGGTCGCGTTGGCCATGCAGGAGCCGCAGTACCGCTCGCCGGGCGTGCGCGAGCTTCTCAACGCGGTCGCAAAAGCGAAGCTTCCCTGCATGTCGATCATGAACATGCCGCCGCTGCCCTACCTCAAGCGTATTCCCGGTCTCGCGACCGATTCGCTGCGATCCTGCTACACCGACGCCACGGTTTGGGAGGATTTCGATCCGCGGCTTGTGACCCTGTGCAGCCCGGACCCGCAGGCGTTTCGCCCGCCGGACGAAAAGATCAACGTGCTGCAGGTCACGCTGCCTACCAATTTCAAGGTCGCGCGCCTCGACTCGGACAAATACACGGCGATGCTGCGCCAGATGGCGGAGGACATCGAGGCGATCCGCTACGACCTTGACGGCACCAAGACCGAGCTGCCGGTCAAGCTCAAGGTGCACGAGTCCATCTTTGTGCCGCTGGCGAAATGGGCCATGTTGCTCACCGGCAATTATCGATGCGTTCAGAAAGATTCCGCTCGCTCCATCAAGGATGCGGTGCATTCGGACATCGAAGCTTCGCGCGCGGTGTACAATTGGGTCTGCGAGCTGTGCGTCAAGCTGGGGGCTTCGCCGAACGACCTCGTGCCGTTCGAGAAATATGCAACCGCAGCGCAGGTGCTGGTGCGACCCTCCTCTGCAGCGCGCGCGCTCTTCGCGGGCGCGCCCAACATCGAGCGGGTCGACCGGCTCGTTCAGGCCATCGCTGCGCAGAAGGGAATGCGCAATCCGGTCGTCGACGAGACGGTCGCGCTGGTCGATGCCCGGCTGACGGTGAACCGAAAAGCGGCGGCTTGAAGCTCGATGGCTGGAGGGGCGGTTTCAAACCCGCCTCGAGAGAGATGCTTTGGCGAAATGCTCAGGGAGCTTGACCCATGAAGAAATTGATTCTGGAGACCACGGCGCCGTTCCAAGGGCTGCCCGAGCTGGTTGCCTATGACGAAGGGCTGTTCGCGCGTGAAGGGCTCGCGATCGAGTGGGCGGACCGCGACAAGAACGTCGACAAAAAGACCGAAATCAGCGTGATCAGCCCGAAGGGGGTCAATCCCTTCTCCAGCCACGGCAAGCTCCTCGAGCAGGGACAGGCCGACATGTACAATGCCTGCGAGTGGGGCAATTATTGCCGCGTGCAGGACACGAGCGTGCGCAGCCGCCAGATTGGCCGGCGCGGTATCGTGACCTATGCCGCCCTTGTGGTGCGGCCGGACTCGCCGGTTTTCACTGCGCAGCAGCTCGCCGGCCGCACCGTCGGTGTCCCATTCTATTTTGGCACGCACTACCTCGCGCTGCACATGCTGGAGGGCTTCCTGCCCCGCGACATGATCAGGCTCTGCCGCGCGGCGACTGGATCACGCTATCGCTTCGACTCGATGATGAGCGGCGAGATCGAAGCAACAACCCTGACCGAGCCCTATGCGACGCTTGCCGAGAAAAAAGGCTGCCGGCTGATTTGCGAGGCGTTCTATCACGGGACCGAGGTCGCCTCGGAAAAGGTCGACGCAGAGACCTACGCCGCATTCAACCGCGCTGTTTGCGAAGCCGTACGCCGCATCAATGCCGATAAGCGCAGCTATCTGCATTATTTCATCGATTATCACGCAAAGAGCGATCCCGAGATCGCAACGCTCAAGCCGAGCGACATTCGGGAGAGCCGCATTGTAGTGTGTGACCCCGCGCCGATTCCGCTCGATGAGATGCAGCGCACGTACGACTGGCTCAAGAGCTGGGGCATGCTGGAGCAGACGGCTTCGCCCTTGCAGCTCGTGAACATGGACGTGCAGCAGCGCGCGCACGCGGCGGCCGAATAACCCCGCCCCCACAGTCCTCGGAGCTTGTGGCTGTAAGCGGCTCTGAAACCCGCCTCTACGCCGTGAACCGGTCATCCTGCCAGCCGGAACCGCAGCGCTGCTGCGATCGGCCCCGGCAGGGCAAGCACGGACACGACGTAATCGGTGCTCAATGAGACGAGGATCGAGCCGACGATGGCAGCGGCCGAACCGACGATCACGCTGACGTTGAGCACCTCGTATTCGCGGTTCATCAGCCAGGACAGGAGCACGCGGAATACGAGGGAGAGCTGCAGGATAGGAGTTACTACCATCAGGGGCGCGACAGCCAGCGAGGCATACACGAACCCCTGCGATGCCGTGACCAGTATGGCCGCATAAAGGAACCAGGGGGCATTCTCGCGCTTGAGCTGCCGAATGTCTCTGCGGACCGCCGGGCGCAGGAGCGCGAGCGAGAATACGAGTGCTGCTGCGGCATAGGCGAAGACGGCACCGGCAATAACGCTGGCCTGCGGGGCAGCGTCGAAGGCAAGCCGCACCATGAGCGGGGAGATCCCGTACGCAATGGCGGCGCAGGAGCTGGACAGATATCCGGCGAAATAGCGTGGCCGGAACGCAGGCGCGGCGGGTTTTGGCCCGCCATGGACCGCATGCTTCTGGGTCAGGAAGGAACCGCCGAGCATGAGAATGGCGCCGATCGACTGCAAGCCGGTGAAGGGCTCCTTCAAGGTCAGCACCGCGAGCGCCATGGCCACGACCACTTGCAGCTGTACGACGGGAGCCGAAAGGTTTACACCGACGAGCTGGCTGGCGCGGTAGTTGAAAAAGCGGCCGACAACGAAATGCATGATGCCTTGCCCCGCCATCCAGGAGGCCGCGACAAGCGGAAAGCGCAGCAATTCCGGAATCACGCCGGCAATGATCGCGAGAGCAAGAAATCCAAGAGCTCCCACGGGGACGGTCACTGCCATGGCCTGCATGACCGTTCCCGTCAGCACGCCTCGCCGAAGAGTTGCGTTGTTGAGGGCGAAGGTGAACGCGCCCAAGGCGGCAAAGAAGGCTCCGAGCACGTCACCGGCTCCTGGCGCGATGATGGCCGCCCAACGCCGCCGGGGCGCGCGGAAATTCAACCGCCCGCATGATGATTGAGACGTGGCGCGGAACGCATTGACAGGGCGCGCGCTAACGTGTTCCGGGACTGCCTGCTTGTCGTGCGCGCCTGTTTAGCCTGCTAACGGTTGTTGTTCACAACCGTACGGCTCCCGGAGCAGCCAAGGCGCAACCCCTCCAAGATAGCACCCCTCCAAGATAAAAGACTGGGGCAATCTCGCACCCTCTACCCAAGCGGATCCCGACCCCCCCGATAAGTACTGGCTGCGCCACAGCCCACACACGCAGCCCGATGAGACTAGCCTCCTCTCTCCGTCCGGATCGTCCGCAACCTGGCGCAAGCACCAGTCGTGCGGGCTCGGGTAGCTGACGTCGGGCGGAAAAAGGAGGCTGATCGAACGTACAAGCAGTCGGTGGGCGAGTTGCGCCTATGTAAGGCCACCCCCCTCCGGGCCACCGCCGCCACCACCCGAGCTATCATCCATCGGCGAGGGCGTCGTCCAAGACGGGACGGGCTCCGGCGCGGGAGACGGTCTCGGTGCTGCCTTCCTCTTTGGGGCCGACTTCCTCGGCGCAGCCTTACGCGGCGCTGACTTCTTCGCGGCCTTTCTCGCTGCTGGTCGTTTCTTTCTAGAAGCGGGTGCCGCCTTTTTCGCCTTGCTCGCTTTTTTCGCCTTCGACTTTGCCTTCTTCGCCTTCTTCGCCATTATCGCCTCCCGATCGGTTGCGGCTCAGATTTCGGTATCACTCGACACCTCCACGCTCACATCGCCACGACCTTGCTTCTGCCGCGGCGCCAACTCCCTTCCGGCGAGCGCTTCCGGTGCGCGTCCCCCGGTTGCCCAGTCGATCAGCTCGACCGTATGGACTACCGGAATCGCCGTGCCCGCTGCAATCTGCATCATACAACCCAGATTCCCGGCTGCGATCACGTCGGGCTCGACCTTCTCGATATTCGCGACTTTGCGCTCCCGCAATCTTCCTGCCAGCTCCGGCTGTAGAATATTGTATGTTCCAGCCGAGCCACAGCACAAATGATTTTCCGGCACATCTTTTACTACGAATCCGCTCTTGGAAAGTAATTCTTTTGGCACTCTCCCAACTTTTTGTCCGTGCTGCAGGGAGCAGGCCGAATGATAGGCGACGGACAGGCCGGCATGACGGCCCGTCGAAGCCAAGGGAAGGCGGCTTAGATACTCGCTGACGTCCATGGCGAGCCCTGATACTCGCGCGGCTTTTGCCGCATAGGCCGTGTCGGTCCGCAGCATGTAGCCATAGTCCTTGACCATGGTGCCGCAACCCGAGGCGGTCACCAGGATGGCGTCGAGGCCGTGCTGATCGAGCTCGGCGGTCCAGGCGTCGATCTGACGGCGTGCTGCCAGGCAAGCCGCGTGCCCGCGGCCGAGGTGATGAACGACGGCCCCACAGCACTGGTCGATAGGTACGACCACTTCGATGCCATGACGGGTCAGCAGGCGGATGGCCGCCTCGTTGATGGCCGGGGCAATAACGGGGCTGACGCAGCCGCTGAGCAACCCGACCCGGCCCTTGCGCGGTCCCACGGGCGGGAACCGGCGCTGCCCCGGTGGACCTGCCGCTTTGGGCAGGCGAGCCGGCGCGAGCCGCAGCAATACGGCGATCGAGTTAAATCCCAGGGCAGCAAAGAGATCGGCCAGCGGCCGGCCCACGCCCGCGGCGCGCAGCGCCCAGCGGAACGCTCTGTTGTTGGGGAGAAGGCGGGCCAGCACTTCCCGCAGCAGGCGTTGGGTCAAAGGCCGCCTGTACGTCTCCTCGATATGCACGCGGGCGTGGTCGACCAGGTGCATGTAGTGCACGCCCGAAGGACAGGTGGTCATGCAGGACAGGCAGGAAAGGCAGCGATCGATATGGCGAACGACTTCGGACCGCGCAGGCCCGCCGCTCTCGAGCATCTCCTTCATCAGGTAGATGCGCCCGCGCGGCGAATCGAGCTCATCCCCGAGCAGTAGGTAGGTCGGGCAGGTCGCCGTGCAAAAACCGCAGTGAACGCAGGTGCGCAGGATTCGCTCTGCTTCCGCGGTGTCCGGGTTCGCGAGTTGGGCGAGGCTGAACGAGGTTTGCATCAGACGCCGGCCCACATCCGTCCCGGATTAAGGACGCGTTTGGGATCGAAGCTTTCCTTGATCCTCTTGGTCAAGGCCAACAGCGCTGCATCCTGCGGAGGAAAGACGTCGACGGCTGCCCGGACCGAGGCGGGCGCCCGAACGAGCGTGGCGTGTCCGCCCAGTGGGGCCAGGAGACGCCGGACAAGTGCTGCGCCGGCGTCAGGCCGGGGCTCGAGCAGCAGCCAGATCAATCCTCCTGCCCAGTCGAAAATCACTTGTCCGTCTGTCTCATTGGCGATGCTCTCGGCGAGCTTGGCGCCGCAGCTCGGCGCCGTCGAGATGCGCCAGAGCGGACGCTCCGCCTCGCTTCCGCTCGCGGCAAAGGGCGCAGCATCGCGAACCGCCTGCCAGAGTTGGCACGATGCCGCCGGCCCAATGGCATCCACTTCCCCGAACGATCGCAGGCGAGCCTGCAGCGTCGACTTGCGATGCGGAAGCGAAGCAGCAAATCCTTCGAGCCGCAACGCCGTTACCGCCGCTCCGGCACCGGCAACTTCGGTTGCCGGCATCAGCGCTGCGGCTTGCGGCGGCAAGTGCGCCGCCCCTGACACGTCTGCGGGGGAAGCCATGGCTGAAACCATTGCGGCTACCGCCTTGGCCGGATCGAGCCCGCACAGGATGACGGTCTCCTCGATCTCCGGCCGGGGCAGCGTCTTGAGCGTCACGTCGGTCAAGACCGCCAACGTCCCCCAGGCGCCCGCCATTAATTTGCACAGATCGTAGCCGGTGACGTTCTTGACAACCCGTCCGCCTGATTTGAACGCCTCGCCCCGCCCGGACACTGCGTGAAAGCCCAGGAGATGGTCGCGTGCGGCGCCGGCCTTGAGCCGGCGCGGGCCGGACAAGCCCGCCGCAAGCGCGCCGCCGATGGTGCCGCGACGGGCCATGCCGCCAAGGATGAGCCCGCAGTCCATCGGCTCGAAGGCGAGTTGTTGAGCCTTTTCGCTGAGCAGTGCTTCAATTTCAGCGAGCGGCGTGCCCGCTCTTGCGGACAGGACCAGCTCGTCGGGCTCGTAAAGCGTAATCCCTGCAAGTGCGCGCAAATCCAGCGTCAGGTCGGTTCGAGTCGGGCGACCTATACCCTGCCTCGATCCGGAACCGGCGACCTCCAGCGTCTTGCCTTCAGCCAGGGCCCACTTCACCGCTTGCTCAGCGGACTTGGCATCGGTGGGCAGGATTACATCGCTCACGCCTAGAACCGCTCCAGATGCGGAAACGGCACCTGGCCGGCGTGGACATGCAGGCGACCGAGCTCGGCACAGCGGTGCAAGGTGGGAAATACCTTGCCCGGATTGAGCAGGCCCTTGCTGTCGAACGCGCATTTGAGACGCTGCTGCTGCGCAAGATCGGCTTCGGAAAACATCGCCGGCATGAGATCGCGTTTTTCCACACCGACGCCGTGCTCGCCCGTGAGCACGCCGCCGACCTCGACGCAGAGCCTGAGGATGTCCGCCCCCAACGTTTCGGCCTTCTCCAGCTCGCCGGGCTTGTTGGCATCGTAGAGGATCAGGGGGTGCAGGTTGCCATCGCCGGCATGGAACACGTTGGCGACCGCCAGCCCGTGCTGCTCGGACATTTGGCGCATCCTGGCGAGAACCTGCGGCAGCCGGGCGCGCGGAATGGTGCCGTCCATGCAGTAGTAGTCCGGCGAGATACGGCCGACTGCCGGGAAAGCCGCCTTCCGCCCGGCCCAGAACAGCAGCCTTTCCTGCTCGGAGTGCGAGATGCGGCAGGTTACCGCTCCGCACGCCATCGCGATCGATTCGATCCTTCCAACCAGATAATCCACCTCGGCCTCGGGACCGTCCGCTTCGACGATGAGCAGCGCCTCGGCATCGCGCGGATAACCGGCATGAACGAATTCCTCCGCTGCATGGATTGCGGGGCGGTCCATCATTTCCATTCCCGCAGGGATGATCCCGGCGGAGATGATCCGGCTCACGCATTCGCCGGCACTCTCGGAGGATGGGAACCCCACGAGCACGGCGCGTGCGCATTCCGGCCGCGGCAGAATGCGCACGGTGATCTCGGTGATGACCCCGAGGAGCCCCTCCGATCCAGTGACGATGCCGAGAAGGTCGTAGCCGCCGCTATCCAGATGCTTGCCACCCAGGCGCAGGACCTCGCCGCCGATCAATACCAGCTCGCATCCGAGCACGTTGTTGGTGGTGGTCCCGTATTTGAGGCAGTGCACGCCGCCGGAGTTCTCCGCCAGATTGCCGCCGATGGTGCAGGCGATTTGGGACGAGGGATCCGGCGCGTAATAGAAACCGGCGTGCTCGACTGCCTGTGACACCGCGAGGTTCGTCACCCCGGGCTCGACGACCGCGGTGCGATTGGCGAAGTCGATCTCGCGAATCCGGTTGAATTTGGCCATGCCGAGAAGCACCCCATCGGAGAGCGGCAGCGCCCCGCCGGAAAGCGATGTGCCGGCGCCCCGGGGCACGACCTTGATGCCTTCCCGATGACAGAGCTCGAGCACGCGGCTCACCTGCTCGGTCGTATCGGGCAGCACAACAACCATCGGGAGCTGGCGATAAGCCGTGAGGCCATCGCACTCGTAGGGGCGCATCTCCCGCTCGGTGGCGATGACGCCCTCTCCGGGTACGATAGCCCGCAACATCGCGACGATCTCGTCGCGACGCGCGAGCGTGGTTTCGTCCGTGGGCAGCTTCAGTGACACCGTACCGGCTCTTGCACAACGAGCTGCAGGCCCAAGAGACGGCCTCCTCTGTTGCTCGATATAGCAGGAATCCGCCGCGTCTTCCTGTTATCCCTGTCGGCCGCTGGCAGATCGTCTCGTATAGATTGACAGCACAGGGCAGGTGCAGTCATTCGGACAGCGCTTCGCGCCTTGATCCCATCTGCGGTCGGAGGACCGGACGCGCCCGTCATGCCAGCGTGAGGGCAAACAGGAGGACTTGATGAAGACTACGGTGATGGCCATTGTTGCACTTGCTGCTTTGACCGGGCCCGCTCTGGCGCAGGATCCGGCGGCCGGAGAGCAGGTGTTCAAGCGGCTATGCTCGCCCTGCCACGATATCGGGCCCCAAGCCAAGATCAAGCTCGGACCCCCTCTCAACGGCATCGATGGCCGCAAGGCTGGCACCTTCGAAGGCTACGGCTACTCGCAGGCCAACAAATCTTCCGGCATCACCTGGAACGAGCAGTCCTTCACCTCCTACATTCACGCGCCGATGCAGGCGGTCCCGGGTACGAAAATGACATTCGTCGGCATCAAGAATGACAAGGACATCGCCGATCTTTGGGCCTATCTCAAGCAATTCGGGCCCGATGGCCAGAAGAAGTAGTCGAGAGAAGGACCTTCGTCATGATCAAAGGGCCTGCGCCATGATCAAGGATATGATCGTCAATCTGGTCGGGCGAGGTCCACAGGACTTCGCCGCGGACTACGCGGTCTCCGTTGCGGCAAGCTTCGGGGCACATCTGGTCGGGATCGCGTTTGAGTATGATGCCGTCATTCCCGATGGCGCGCTGGGCGCAATCCCGGTCGATCTGATCGAGATCCAGCAGGAGGAAAGCGCCAAGATCGCCAGGACTGCGGTCGAGCGCTTCACCGCGCGAGCCAAGGCGGCGGGCGTGTCGGCCGAAACCCGCACTCTCGACGCCAGTCTCGGCGGGGCGGCAAGCTTGTTTGCTGCCGTTGCGCGGCGATTCGATCTGGCGGTGATGGGCCAAGCGCAGCGCGACCACGGCGCGTCCGAGGATCTCCTGATCGAGGCGGCACTGTTCGAATCAGGACGCCCGCTCGTCCTGGTGCCGTACATTCAGAGCCAAGGGATCAAGCTTGACCGGGTCATCGTGTGCTGGGATGGCGAACGTACCGCTGCTCGCGCGATTGCCGACGCCATGCCGTTTCTGGAACGTGCCAAGGCAGTGGACCTCGTCATCGTGGCCGAGGAACGCAAGCAAGAGGACGTCGCCGGCGCCGACATGATCACGCACCTTGAACGCCACGGTGTCCCGGCAACCGTGAAGCGCACCTCCAAGGGCGACATCAGCATCGAAAACGTCATCTTGTCCTATGCCGCCGACAATGCTGCCGACCTTCTGGTGATGGGCGGCTACGGCCATTCGCGCTTGCGCGAATTCATTCTCGGCGGGGTTACGCGCGGGATCCTCGCTTCGATGACGGTGCCGGTGCTCATGTCGCACTGATGAGGTGCCGCGCAATGGCCTTCGTAGGGAGCCCCCCGGGCCTGCCTTCTATCCATGGGCGAGCATGCGGATCGAGGGCGCGGCAGTGCCGCGCCCCAAGCAATTCAGGCATTTACCGGCGCAGCAAGGCGAAACCAAAATCCCTGCCGAGCTTCTGCACCAGCGCAAGCTTGATCCACACCATTGCCATCGGCTCGAGGTAACGGCTCATCGCCAGCGGACCCGCGTCGACCGGTTCGAGCCCCAGGTCGCTCGCAAGCGACATGACGCTCGCCTTGGCTTGCGTGTCGTCACCGGCCACGAGCATGACAAGCTTACTGTGGGGGTAATGACTGTCAGCCATGTTGTTGGCCCCGGTGGTGTTGAAGGCCTTGACCACTCGTGCGCCAGGGACGAGCCGAGCCACTGTTTCGCCGGCCGAGTCGGAATGGCCAACCGCCAACGACATATCGGCGGCCAGCGGATTGATCGCATCGATCACGATCTTGCCGGCAAGCGAGCCGAGGCTCTCCACGGTGGAGCGAAGCGCGTCCCATGGCACGGCGAGCACCACGACATCTGCGCGGGCGGCGGCGTCCCCCGGGGCGGCGATGGCGAACCCCTGCTGGTTGAGCTCGGACGCCCTGCGGCCTGCCGCGTCGCGTACGCCCAAAGTCACCTCGTGACCGGACTTGCGCCAGCCGGCGGCGAGCGCGCGGCCGACATTTCCTGCTCCTATGATGGCGATCTTCATCTCTTCTCACCTCCGTCCTGCACCCGACTGCGAGATAGCACGGCCGATCTGCAGGGATGGTCTCAAATTCGCCGCTACACGGTTGCCCCGAGTCGATAGCTCCGAGCATCAGCTCTTGAGACGATAGCCCGTCTTGAAGATCCACCACACGGCCGCAAGGCAGGCGGCGAGAAATATGCTTGTCATCGCAAGGCTCACGGCCACGTTCACGTCGGCAACCTCGAAGAAAGCCCAGCGAAAGCCGCTGACCAGATAGACCACCGGATTGAACAAGGTGATGGTCTGCCACGCGGGCGGCAGCACGCTGATCGAGTAGAAGCTGCCGCCCAGAAAGGTCAGCGGCGTGATCACCAGCAGAGGCACGACCTGCAGCTTCTCGAAGCCCTCCGCCACGATGCCGATGATGAAGCCGAGCAGGCTGAACGTCACCGCCGTGAGCACCAGGAACATGATCATCCAGAGCGGATGCGCGATGCGCAGCGGCACACACAAGCTGGCCGTAGCCAAGATGATCAGGCCTAGGATGATCGACTTGGTTGCCGCCGCGCCGACATAGCCGAGAACGATCTCGAGATAGGAGACCGGTGCAGAAAGGATCTCGTAGATGGTCCCGGTGAACCTCGGAAAGTAGATGCCGAACGATGCGTTCATCACGCTCTGGGTCAGCAGCGTGAGCATGATCAATCCGGGCACTATGAACGCGCCGTAGCTCACGCCGTCGATCTCGCTGATGCGCGAGCCGATCGCCGCGCCGAACACGACGAAATAGAGCGAGGTCGAGATCACCGGAGAGACGATGCTCTGGAGCAGCGTTCGCCCGGTGCGCGCCATCTCGAACCGGTAGATTGCGTGGACCGCGCGCAGGTTCATCATCTCTGTACCAGGTCGACGAAGATGTCCTCCAGCGAGCTTTGGCTCGTCTCCAGGTCGCGGAACCTGATTCCTGCCTGGCGCAGATCCTGGAGCAGCCCGGTGATCCCGGTGCGTTCCGCGTGGGTATCATAGTTGTAAACCAGGGCGCGGCCGCCGTCGGTCAGGGTCAGGGCATACATGCCGAGCTCGGCCGGTATCGCCTCGAGCTGTTTCTGCAGATGCAAGGTCAGCTGCTTGTTGCCCAGCTTGCGCATGAGCTCGGCCTTGTCCTCGACCAGAATGAGCTCGCCGTGATCGATCACGCCGATCCGGTCGGCCATCTCTTCCGCCTCCTCGATGTAGTGCGTGGTCAGGATGATGGTGACGCCGGATGCGCGCAGGGCCTGCACGTTGCGCCACATGTCCTGACGCAATCGCACGTCGACCCCGGCGGTCGGCTCGTCCAGAAACAGGATCTGCGGCTCGTGCGACAGCGCCTTCGCGATCAGCACGCGGCGCTTCATGCCGCCGGACAGCGTCATGATCTTGCTGTCCTTCTTGTCCCAGAGCGAGAGCTCCCGGAGCACCTTCTCGACGTAGGCGGGGTTGTGCGGCCTGCCGAAGAGGCCGCGGCTGAAAGTCAGCGTCGCCCAGACCGTCTCGAAAGCATCGGTATGCAGCTCCTGCGGCACGAGACCGATGAGAGATCGCGCGGCGCGGTAATCCGCAATGATGTCATGTCCCGCGACGCGAACCCTTCCTTCCGATGCGGTGACTATTCCGCAAACAATATTGATGAGGGTTGTTTTTCCGGCGCCGTTCGGTCCCAGGAGGGCGAAAATCTCGCCGCGGCGGACGTCGAGATTGACGCGCTTGAGTGCGCTGAAACCCGACGCATACGTCTTTGAAAGGTTCTCGATCGCGAGGGCCGGATGCATGCGCGGGGCGATAGCGGATGCCCGGCCGGCGCGCCACCCCTGGTGCCTCGTTTACGAGGCTCGCAGTCCAATGCGGCAGCTCCGACACCAGCTTCGGAAGTGAAGGGGCACTCGCAAAGCCATGGCTCCAGCGCCGTCTTTCGATTTGAATTCCCTTACGAGCTCGCGGCTGCCGCCGTAGGGACCTCAAATCGGCGGCGCTGGCGCATCAGGCAGCGACGAACTGCACTCCGATTTGACCATCGTAACGCCTCATCACCCGGCAATGCCTGCGGAAGACGAGCATGAATTCATCGGGCAGGTGCTGCTCATCGGCTACCGTGAGCTTTGCGCCGTTCGCCGATATGTCCCAGATGATGCAGCTCAGCGGTGCCGGCCTGCCTTCCACGTCGATCTGAGCGAGGTAATGAATTTCGTGTCGCGGACTCTTGCGCAACTCGCGGAATGGATCGCGTGTTTGAAACAGGCCCATGTGCACCTCCTCCTCTGTCTTACGCCGGGGACAATGGCCGCAACCCGTAAACGATTCTGTGTCCCGTCGATTAAAACCTGCACCGATTTTATTTGAATAAAACGCCTGCGAATCGGTTGAGCAGATTGGAAAACTCGAATTTTAGACTGCGTCCCTTCCCCTTTGGGGTGTCACGCTGCGGAACGAGGTAACCGGTGAGCACCAACGCTCGGGCAATAACGGCTCCAGTCATTCCTATCGCGCGCTCGACCAAACGGTTGCGCAAACATGCTTCGGTTGCCAAGGGGCAGCAGCGCCTGCTCCATCTGGTGCTCAACAACATGTCCCAGGGCGTGCTGATGTTCGCGCCGGACACGCGCCTGGTTTTTTGCAATCGCCGCTACTGCGAAATGTACGCCCTCCCTCCAGCAAGCATAAGACCGGGAATGATGCTTCGCGATCTGCTGCTGCAGCGCGCGGTCGCGGGCACATTCGAGGGCAATCCCGAGGAATATGTGGTCGATCTCCTCAGCAAGATCGCACGCGGAAAGACTACGGTGACCACCACGCAACTTGGCGACCGTCGCGTCATGTCGATCATCAACAAGCCCATGGACGACGGCGGATGGCTTGCGACGCACGAGGACATCACCGAACGACAACGGGCGGAAGCACAGATTGCGCACATGGCGCGGCATGATGCGCTGACCGACCTGCCCAATCGCGTCCTGCTGCGCGAGCGGCTCGAGCAGGAGCTCAAGCGGGTCAAGCGTGGCGAATGCCTCGCCGTACTTTGTCTCGATCTCGATCAATTCAAGAGCGTCAATGACACGCTCGGCCACCCGATCGGCGACGAGCTCCTGCAAGTGGTTGCCGATCGTTTGCGCCACTGCACCCGCGAGCCTGACACGATCGCGCGGCTCGGAGGCGACGAGTTTGCCATCATCATGACCGGGATGCGGCAACCCTCCGACGCGGCAATTCTCTCTCAACGCGTGCGGGAAGCCATTACCAGGCCATTCGAGCTCGATGGGCATCAGATGGTGGTTGATGTCAGCATCGGCATCTCCGTCGCACCGCTCGATTCCACCGAGGCGGACCAGCTCCTCAAGAGCGCGGATATGGCCTTATACGGGGCAAAGGCCGACGGGCGCGGTATCTATCGTTTCTTTGAGCCGGAAATGGACGCGCGCATGAAGCAGCGCCGCGAGCTGGAGATGGACCTGCGGCAGGCGCTGATCAACGGCGAATTCGAGCTGCATTATCAGCCTCTGGTCAACCTCGAGAACAACGAGATCACCGGTTTCGAGGCGCTGGTGCGCTGGAACCACCCCGTGCGGGGCATGATATCGCCCGGCGACTTCATCCCCGTCGCTGAGGAAACCGGCCTGATCATTCAACTCGGGGATTGGGTGCTGCGGAAAGCCTGCGAGGAAACCGCCGCATGGCCCGAGAGCCTCAAGATCGCAGTCAATCTGTCGCCCGCCCAGCTCAAGAGCAGGAATCTGGTGCAGGTGATCGTGAGCGCACTTGCCGCCTCCGGCATGGCGGCCAGCCGATTGCAGCTTGAAATTACCGAGTCGGTCTTGATGCAGAATACGTTTGCGACCCTCGCCACCTTGCATCAGCTGCGCGAGCTCGGCGTGCAGATTGCAATGGATGATTTCGGGACGGGCTATTCGTCGTTGAGCTATTTGCGGAGCTTCCCGTTCGACAAGATCAAGATCGACCGCTCGTTCATCAACGATCTGTCGAACGGATCCGAGCCCCTCGCCATCGTGCGTGCCATTGCAACTCTGGCGAAAAGCCTCAGCATGGTCTCGACCGCTGAAGGGGTGGAGACAAAGCAGCAATTGGAGAAGCTTGTGTCCGTGGGCTGCACGGAGATGCAGGGCCATTTGTTCAGTCGGGCTAGACCGGCCGCCGAGATATCCCGCTTGTTTCTGCGCGAAAGCGAGAGAAAAGCAGTCGGCGCCTAGAGGTTCAGAATGTGCCAAGCTTTTGCGCCGGTCGGGCCTGTCCTGAGGCTCTGGATCGGCATTTGCCCGGTAAAGGAGCACGGTCAATCTGCACGGCAGCTACCACGCGGTGAATGCGGACGAGAGCCTCGCGCGGTCATTGTTCGGGCGGTACGGCTGATGTCGGCCTATGCGAATAGTGCGCCCCGGGAGACGAGGACTGCGTGCCCCCCGATGGAGGCGCCCGTCAGCTTTCCGCCCTCGACCTGGAGCTCGAGCTCGATGGTGCTCGGCCGACCCATCTCACGGCCCTGCTCTATCGTGACGCCGTGAGCGCCCGCTCCAATGCCGGCGTGCGCCGTCAAAACACCTGCGAAGGCCCCGCTGCCGAGCCGGTTGCAGGGTCTTCGCGAATCCCAAGGAGCGGCGCAAACATCCGCGCGCGGAAACGCGTCGAAGCTGACTTCCCCTCCGGGCAGAACAGATAGACGGCACGCGGGCCGGTTGCGCCGAAGGCATCCTCCCACCTGGAGAGGTCGGGAGATGCGCTGGCCAGCGCACGGGTGCTCTTGATCGGGACCATGCACATCTCGATCCCGGCCGACCATTTCTCAGGCGCAAACCACTGGGTGTCGATGTCCGCAGGGGAGATTGCCAGCGCGCTCGCAATGGCCGCCGGCTCGGCGCTCCACTCGAGCTGGCGCGGCAGGACCGGCAGCGCAAATCGTGCGTGTGCAATGTCCTCTCCTTTCGGCATCACCTCACAACGCACGAGCCCGATCTGCTCCTCCAGGATCAGATCCTGCGGGTTGCCTCTGCCCCGCGAGAGGGCGATGAGAGCCGCGGTTCCAACCGTGGGATGGCCTGCGAAAGGCAGCTCCGTTGCCGGCGTGAAGATGCGCAGACGCGCCGTGTGCGCCGGCTGTGTTGGAGCAAAGACGAACACCGTCTCCGGCAAGCCGAACTCCCGCGCGATCGCCTGCATGCGCGCTGCATCGAGGCCATCGCTCTCGCCAACGACAGCTAGAGGGTTGCCGGAGAAGCGCTCGCTCGTGAATACATCGAGGGTGGTGAAGCGCCGCTGCATCAGGGATGCCTCGCCCCTACACTCTGCCGATGTCATAGCATACTCTCACCGCGGATCGACAAAACCGCGCGAGATGGCGGGAGACGCCCATGGCATGGATCGAGGCACTGAAATACGGCCTTACCGCACTCGCTGCCCTGTTTGGAATCTGGTCTGCGCTCAAACTCAAGGCGGAGGTAAAGTCACCTGGCGACAGGGGCGCGCGCCTCCTCGATCGTTTTATGATTTTCTGCGTGCTGCTGCTGGTCCTTTCCGGGCTGCTCGCAGTTTATGATGGTTATGTCCTCCAGGAGAAGAGGCGGACGACCGAGATGGCACCTGTCCTGGCGCGCATGGATCAGACCGTCGGCGACAAGCTCGACATTGCGAACGACGCCTTTGCGCCGATGGACTCGCTCTCGAAGCAATCCCTCGACAACATCCTGCGCCAGCTCTGCCAGGACGTGATCGAGCTCGCCAAGGTGACGGCGGCTCCAACGCCTAGATGCGGCGCTCGGCTAAAGCGAGCACCGTTCGAAGCGCCCACGTGAAACCGCCGGCCATGACGGAGCATGCCAGCGCCACAGCGGAGCTTGCGCGCGATCTCGTGCGCATCGACAGCCGCAGCTTTGTTTCCAACTGCCGCGTTGCCGAGCGCATCGAAGCCGAGCTTCCCGACTTCGAGATCGAGCATCTCGATTATCGCGACAACAACGGCGTGGAGAAACGAGCGTTGGTCGCTCATCGCGGGCCGAAAGGCGGCCTCGCGCTGTCCGGGCACATGGATACGGTGCCCGACACCGGCTGGCGCAGCGATCCGTGGGCTGGCCGGATCGAAGGAGCGCGCCTGCAAGGTCTCGGCAGCACCGACATGAAAGGCCCTGTGGCGGCAGCCATCGTGGCGGCCCGCGCGTTGCCGCGCGAAGTGCCCATCACGCTCCTGCTCACCACGGACGAGGAGGTCACCAAAGCCGGTGCCCGTGAGATTGCGCGACGCTCGGCGCTGGCGAGGGAGGCAGCACCGCTGGGCATTGTCGTGGTCGAGCCGACCCGGATGACACCGATGCGCGGGCACCGCGTGCACATCGTCTTTACCGCGGTCGCAACGGGCATCCAGGCGCACAGCAGCACCGGTCGCGGTCGCAATGCGAACTGGGACTTGCTGCCCTTCCTGGTCGAGATGCGCGCTCTTCACGAGCGTCTGCGCGAGGACGCGGCTTTGCAGGATCCTGCTTACGATCCGCCCTTCAGCGATTTTAATCTGGTGCTCGACAATCATGGTTCGGCGGTCAACGTCACCGTGCCGAAGGCAACCGCCACCATCAAGTTCCGCCACAGCGCCAAGATCGATCCCCAACCGGTAGCCGACATCGTCCGGGCCGCGGCTCGCCGCGCCGGTCTCGATTTAAGCGAAGTGCGGGAGGGCAGCCCGCCCGAGCTTCCTGAGACGCATCCATTGGTGCGACTGTGCAGCGAAGTCGCCGGGCTTCCATCGCGGGTTGCCGCGTTTGGCACCGACGCCTCCGAGCTGCAAGCCTTGGCACCGTGCGTCATCATGGGCCCGGGCGACATCGCCGTGGCGCATGCTCCCGAGGAGAGCGTGTCGCTTTCGGACCTCGCAGCCGCCGTTCCGGTTTTCATGAGCTTGGCCCAAAAATTGGCGGAGACCGGCAGGGCGGGTTGGCGTTAGGTCGGTCAACGCCGACCTGACCGCGTAGCTCGGTGGCAGCACACGGGTTGCGCTGTAGAAATCGGCTGCGAGCAGCGTGCAGATGCGCTTTTCCTCTCCAGTGGCTATATTCCCGCTAATCATCGGAGAGCCCCTGCCATGTTCAACTTCAAGAAGATGCTTGCCATGCCGTCGGCTGCCGAGGCACTGCCGGGCCGCGCAACGCCGATCCCCACGGCACGCGAGCATTTCATCTTTCACCGGCCGCTCAAGCCGCCTTATCCCGAGGGCTTGCAAAAAGCAGTCTTCGGGATGGGTTGCTTCTGGGGCGCCGAGCGCAAATTCTGGGAGCTGGGAAACGGGATCCATGTCACCGCGGTGGGCTACGCCGCCGGTGTCACTCCCAACCCGACATATGAGGAAGTCTGCAGCGGGCGCACCGGTCACAACGAAGTGGTGCTGGTAGTGTTTGATCCCAAGCAGATTTCGTACGGACGCCTGCTCAAGACATTCTGGGAGAGCCATGACCCGACCCAGGGCATGCGTCAAGGCAATGACGTCGGTACGCAATATCGGTCCGGGATTTATGTGTGGTCGCCGGAGCAGCGCAAAGCCGCGGAGGAATCCAAGGCGATGTACGAGAAGGAGCTCAACGCGCGACGCTTGGGTCCCATCACCACCGAGATCCGCGATGCTCCGGAGTTTTATTTCGCCGAGGACTATCACCAGCAGTATCTCGCGAAGAATCCGATGGGTTACTGCGGCCTCGGAGGCACCGGTGTCAGTTGCCCGATAGGCCTTGCCGAAAAGGTCGCCTGACCTGCCCGATCCATTCATTGTTCCGCTTGCTGCTGCGGACCAGACATACGCCGACCGCATGGGACCCAAGGCTGCGAATCTCGCCGCCCTGGCGCGTGCAGGGCTGCCAACGCCGGGCGGTTTCTCTCTCGATGCCAATGCGTACCGCGCGCAGATCGCAGGCCTCGGATTGCACGACGTGGTGCTCCGCTTCGATGCGACCGATCCCATGCAGCAGCGCCGCCTGGCGGTCGATATCAGGCTTGCGCTCTACGAGCAGCCGGTCGCGGAGGCTATCCGCATGCCGCTGCTCGCAGCGTGGCAAGCGCTGCGCGAGGATAGCGGCACGCCATTGGCGGTTCGCTCGTCGGCCCTGATCGAGGACAGGAAGGGCGCGAATTTTGCCGGACAGTTCGAGAGCTTCCTCGGCATCGAGGACGAGGCCGGCTTGCTGACGGCGGTTCGCGCCTGCTGGGCCGCTCTGTGGACCACAAACGCGCGCCGCTATATGGAAAATCGCGGCCTGTCACCTGCCGCAACCGCCATGGCCGTTCTCGTCCAGCCGCTGGTCGATGCGCGGGCCTCGGGCGGTGGCTTGAGCGAGACGGCAGAGGGCCAGATGCTGATCAGCGCGACCTGGGGACTCGGCTCCGCTATCGCGCAAGGCGAGGTGGTGCCGGATCGGATCGTGCTTTCCCGCCACGGCTTCCTGCGTACCATCGACCCTGGTCGCAAGCATCACCGCGACACCTGCTTGCACGGCAACGGCGCGGCGCGCCAGGCGGTGGCCATCGAGCTCGTTACAGCCCCCTGCCTCGATGCTGCCCAGGCGGTCACGCTCGCACGCCTGATGCGCAAGGCCGAAACCATCATGGCGGGGCCGGTGGAGATCGAGTGGGCCTTGGACCATCTCGGGTTCAAGCTGCTGCAGGCACGGCCGCTCACGGTGGAGCGGTCGGCCGTGCCCGACGAGATCTGGCGCAGGCATCCCGGACTTAGCGGCCATCCCGCCGGCATCGGCTGGGGCTCCGGGCGCGCCGTAGTCGTGAATTGTGAATGCGAGTTGGCGCGCGTGGCGCCTGGAGACGTGCTGGTCACCAGGGTGGCCGGACCGGCGCTGGGACATGTGCTGCCGCGCGTCGCCGGAGTCGTGTCGGAGCTGGGCGGCTCCACGTCGCATCTGGCCTCGCTCGCGCGCGAGCGCGGTATCCCGATGGTGCTGGGCGTGCTCGACGCTACCGTGCGCATCCCCGACGGGTCGCAGGTTGCAGTCGATGGGATCGCCGGCATCGTGCGGTGGATGACCTGATGCGGCCGCGGATTTTCGTCACCCAGCCGGTCGCCAAAGCCGCGCTTGCCCGCCTGCGCAAGCACGCCCAGGTGACCGTCAATCCGGATGCCAGCCGTATCATTGGGAAGCGGGCCCTGATTGCCGCTGTGCGGCAGTCCGACATCCTGTTTTCGCTGCTGCACGACCGCATCGATCGCGACGTGATCGCGGCCAATCCGCGCCTGTGCGCCATTACCTCGCAATCCATAACCCCCGACAACATCGATGTGGCGGAAGCGACCCGACGCAACATCCCGGTGACTGTCGTGCCGGCGATCGTGGCGGAGGCAACGGCAGACATCGCTCTTGGTTTGATGCTCATGGTCGCCCGGCGCATGGTCGAGGGCGACCGTCTCGTGCACAGGGGGCGCTTTCCCGGCTCGCAATCGAGCTGTCTTCTTGGCAGCGCTGTGTACGGCAAAACCATCGGGCTCGTCGGCGGCGGCGGTCGCATTGGGACCGCGGTCGCGCGCCGCGCGCGGGGCTTCGACATGCGCGTTCTCTACTGGGGTCCACGGCGCAAGTCGGAGGACATTGAGCGCCAATTCCAGATGACCTATGCGCCACTCGATCAGCTCCTGCGGGAGTCCGACTTCGTTTCGATACATTCGCCTCTCAACCCGGAGACACATCATCAGATCGGCAAACGCGAGCTCGCTTTGATGAAACCCACGGCTTTTCTCATCAATACCGCGCGCGGCGCGATCATCGATGAGACGGCGCTCGCACGCGCGCTGCGCAAACGCCAGATCGCCGGCGCCGGCCTCGATGTCTTCGAGCATGAGCCCGAGGTGACCCCGGGCTTGCTCGCGATGAGCAGCGTGGTCGCTACCCCGCATCTCGGCAGCGCGGTGGCCGAGGTGCGCGAGCAGATGGCCAACATCGTCGTCGACAACATCCTTGCGCTGCTCGCGGGAAAGTCTCCGCCCAATTGCATCAATCCCGAGGTGCTCGCAGCATGCCGCGCACATTGATCGCGGTCGCCGACAGTCCGTTTCCCTCGCTGGAGCCGGCGCAGGCGGCGCTCGAGTGCGTCGATCCCGAGCTGCGCATGGCGGCGAGCGCGTCAGCCGCGGACATTCTGGCGGTCGCGCGGGATGCGGACGCCATCCTCGTGACCTATGCCAGGCTTCCCGGCGAGCTCCTGCGTCAGCTCACCCGTTGCAAGGTGATCGGACGCTTCGGGCTTGGCGTCGACAATATCGACATCAAGGCGGCAGCCGAGCTCGGCATCCCGGTGACCTATGTGCCGGACTATTGCATGCAGGAGGTCTCCGATCATGCCATGGCGCTTCTGCTCGCGCTCGCTCGCAAGGTGCCGCTATCCAACAAGCTGGTGCAGGCGGGGCGCTGGGAGCTGCCCGCGGTTGCTCCGATCCACCGCCTCGCCGGCCGCGTGCTCGGGCTCATTGGTTTCGGCAACATCCCGCGCGCGCTCGCACCAAAAGCAAAGGCATTCGGGTTGCACGTAGTCGCCCACGATCCGTTTGTCGGACAAGAGGCCTTCCTGGGCGCGGGAGTAGAGACGGTCGAGCTCGACGCATTGCTGCGGATGTCAGACTTCGTCTCCATTCATGCGCCGCTTGTTCCGGCAACCCGTGGGTTGTTCAACGCGGACATCTTTCGCACGATGAAAAAGGGCGCGCTCCTCATCAACACCGCGCGCGGCCCGCTCGTGGACGAGGAGGCGCTGATTGCGGCGCTGGATTCGGGCCGGCTCGGCGGAGCTGCGCTCGATGTGCTCGCGGTCGAGCCACCGCCGGCAGGGTCCAGGCTTCTCGGTCGGGACAACGTCATTCTCACCCCGCACACGGCGTTCTATTCGGTCGAGGCGCTCGAGGAGCTGCAGACCAAATGCGCGACGGACGTCGCGCGCGTCCTGCGCGGCGAGCCACCGATCTACCCGGTCAGGATGGCCTGAGGACATCAGTTCTAGCTCTGCGCCACGCGGAATTAGCCGAACCGCAGGTCCGGGTACGAGCGAGCTATGGACCGAGCTAAAAACCCGCGCCGGTTCCATGGAACCTGGCAACCATCGAGTTTCGCACCTGTCGAGCCGCCACTCTGGCGGGTGGAACTTTGCCCACCCCCTGCTCGTTTCTTCCCCATCTTAATCACGTCGGGAGACAACTCCATGCGAAGACTAGCTTCGACGGCAATCCTGCTTGCACTGATGACGACAGTTGCAAGCGCGCAGACGACCCAGAACCGGAATGAACCAAACAAGGCACAAGCCGGACCGCCCGCCCAGATCCTCCCCACCATTCCCAACGAGGGCGTGACGGTGACCCACTGGTACAAGCAGAACGTCTACGATCCGAACGACAACAAGATCGGCGAGATCATGGATGTGCTGGTCGACCGCAGCGGCAAAGCTGCTGCGCTGATCATCGGAGTCGGCGGCTTCCTGGGAGCCGGCGAGAAGGATGTGGCAGTTCCCTTCGATGCCGTTCATACGACCAAGAAGGGCAACAACGATTTCTATCTGGTGATGAACGCCAACAAGGACGAGCTCAAGAATGCGAAGGGGTTCAAGTACGATCGCAATGCGATGACCTGGAAACCCGAGGAGCAGAGCCGCACCACGGGAAGCGGGACCAACAACAGCGGTACCGCTCCCCCCCGGCCCACCGCCAGATAAGTAAGTCGCGTTCAGTTGCGTCCGTGATGAGAAGGACCACCGGCGTATATGGTGGTCCTTTTCACATCAGTGCGCACCGGCTCGGGCGGACGAGGAGGATTTCTGCCTGCTGCAGCGCCTGGTGTGCAACCAGCGCTCGTCACCCCCGAAGGCCCGGCCAAGCGGTTCCGCGTTTTGCAGTCGTCAGCCATTCGACCATCCGATTTGCGTCCGGTGCGGCCTCTTCTGGCGCCCAAAGCGCAAATTGATTCGGCCGGTAAGGCCCGGGCTTGATCTCCAACACGGCGGTCTCCTCTTCCAGAACAACGAAGCCGTGCCATACGCCGGCAGGGATTTGCGCGAGGCGTGCGTTCGAGCTGAGCTCGATGCGATCTGCGACGCATCCGTTCGCGTCGAAGTGCAACAGGTCGCCGCGACCTTGCAGCAGAACCACCAGCTCCCATTGCTCCGAGTGATGATGGGGCCGAATGTAGGTCCCGGGCTGCAGTACGATCATGAGCCGCTGGACTTGGTCCTCGTGACCACTGTGGAGCAGGAGATGCGCTCGCCGGCGAGCCGCGATTTCGGCGTGGCTCCCAAGCTCGGTGATCTGCGGCTCGTCAACCAGCTGGATGCGTTGTATCGCGCACATTCAATTCTCCGACGATGCTGATGAGCGCCGCGGCCGTCCTCAGCAGCGGCGCATCCTGCCCCGCCGCACCGACCAGCTGCACACCCAGGGGAAGGCAGTCCTCTCCCTGCAACAGCGGCAGCGACAGGGAAGGCAGGCCCGTGAGTGTCCAAAGCGTGCAGAACGCGGGATCTCCGGTCGAGCTCAGGCCCTTGGGCGCGACGCTCGTGGTTGCGGGGGTAATGATGGCGTCGTGCTCAGCCAAAATCTCGCCAAGCCTTGCCGAGTACCGGTCGGCTTTTGCGAGCGCGTCAAGATAGCTGAGGGCTTTAACCGAGCGGCCATGAGCGAGAAGCTCGCGCATCGCGGCGCTGGGCTCACCGCGTGCGACAAACGGCGCAAGATGATGCGCCATGTCGGTCGCCATGATAGTGCGATGCACGTCCCAGGCCCCGGCGAAACTTTCGCCAAGGTCGATCTCGACCACAGCCGGACCAAGCGCTTTCACAAGCTGCTCGAGCGCCGCCCGGGTATCCGCATCCGCCTTGTGCCAGACCGGAGTGCGCACGAAGGCAAGGCGCGGCGCGGGCCCACGCTGTTTTTGCACGTCCCGGAAGCTCGGAGCCGCAAACGGGCGGGTATCCGGGTCGGCGGCATCCGGACCGGCAATCACATCCAGGATGAGCGCCAGGTCGGCCAGCGAGCGGGCAAACGCGCCCACATGGTCGAGCTTGGGCGAGAGTGTCAGCACGCCCGAGCGCGAGATCAGACCGTGACTGGGCTTTATCGCAAAAACGCCGCAGAAAGCCCCGGGGCGGATTGTCGAGCCATTGGTCTGCGACCCGAGCGCCAGCGGCACCATGTCCGCCGCGACCGCCGCGGCCGACCCGGACGAGGATCCGCCGGGGGTGCGGCTCGGATCGAGAGGATTGCGGGTCGGCCCCGGGTGATAATACGCGAGCTCGGTCGTTACCGTCTTGCCTATGATGATCGCGCCGGCGGCACGCAGCTTCGCAACCACGGTTGCATCACGTTGCGGCCGGCGCCCAGCGGAGAGCGGGGAGCCCAACTCTGTGGGGTAATCCGCCGTGTCGATGATGTCTTTGATGGCAACCGGCACTCCATGCAGGGGACCGAGCGAGCCGCCCTCCGCCCACTGTTTGTCGAGGATGCGCGCCTGAGCGAGCGCATTCTCGCGATCCATGTGAGCGAAGGCTTTGATCTTCTCGTTCTTCGCCTCGATTTGATCGAGACAAGCGCGCGCATATTGCTCGATGGAAATGGCGCCGCTGGCGATTTTGGCGCCGGCCTCGGTTGCCGTCAGCCTCGCGAGCTCGATATCGGCCATGGCGTTGTCAATCCGTATTGCCAGAATTGCGGGCACAAGGCGTCAGCTATTAGCATTCGGAGCCGACCTCGTCGCGATTGATGTGAGGACGAAAACCCGCACGGCCTCCCAGGCTTACGAAAGTGGCCGCAAATTCGACATCTCGACGCTTGGATTCTAATCCACCCCATTCTAATTCCCGGCACAGCTTTCCTCGGGAGAGATCCAGTGGTGTCACGTCTTTTCTCCTCGCTCGCGACCATTTGGCGACTTGCATGGCCCTACTTTTATTCCGACGACCGCTGGCCTGGCCGTATTCTGCTCGGAGCGGTGATCACGATCGAGCTCTCGATCGTGGCCATCAATGTCATGCTCAACCAATGGAACAACCGTTTCTACAATGCGCTGCAGCAGCGCGACTGGAACGCCTTCGTCACCGAGCTGCTGTTCTTCTGCGGACTGGCAGCGGCTTACATCGTGCTCGCAGTATACCAGCTCTATCTCAATCAATGGCTTCAGATTTGCTGGCGCCGCTGGATGACCCGGCATTATCTCGAGCATTGGATTGCGGGGGCCAATCATTATCGTATGCAGCTCCTCGGCGATGCAGCTGATAACCCCGATCAGCGCATTGCAGAGGACATCAATCTGTTCATCGACCGGACGGTGACGCTGACCGTCGGGCTGTTGAGTGCGATCGTGACCCTCGGCTCCTTCATCACGATCCTGTGGACACTTTCCGCCACTGCGCCACTTACGCTTTTTGGCCACAGCCTCGTCATCCCCGGCTATCTCGTCTGGGCTGCGCTCTTTTACGCGATCGTCGGAACTCTGCTGACGCATCTCGTCGGATGGCCGCTGGTCTCGCTCAATTTCCGCCAGCAGCGCTTCGAGGCGGATTTCCGTTTCAACCTTGTGCGGGTGCGGGAGAACTCCGAGCAGATCGCTCTGCTCGCCGGCGAAACCGCCGAGCGCGAGAGGTTGCTCGATCGCTTTGGCCGCATTGTCGCGAACTGGATGCTGATCATGACGCGCACCAAGCGGCTGACGTTCCTGACTGCGGGCTATGCGCAGGTCTCTATCGTGTTCCCGTTCGTGGTCATAAGCCCGGCCTATTTCGCCGGGGCGGTCCAACTGGGTGGGTTGATGCAGACAGCATCTGCATTCAACAGCGTGCAGACGGCGTTGTCGTTCTTCATCACTGCCTACCGGCAACTTGCGGAATGGCGGGCGGTGGTCGCGCGCCTCGAGGGCTTCAACGTCGCCGTTGAACGGGCGGAGGATGTTGCAAAGACGCAGCCCGTCATCGAGCTCCTGCCGCAGGCGGAAAAAGCGCCGTTGGCGATCGAGGATCTCCTGGTGCGTCTGCCGCAGGGGCGGCCCGTGGTCACGGTGCAGAACGTCACCGTCGCAAGAGGCGAGACCGTGCTGGTCACGGGCCCCTCTGGTGCCGGCAAATCGACATTGTTCCGGGCGATTGCTGGAATCTGGCCGTTCGGGGCAGGCACCATCCGGGTTCCAGCCGGAGCCAAGGTGATGATGCTTCCGCAGCGGCCCTATTTCCCGGTTGGCACCTTGGCCGCGGCGGTGACCTATCCCGCGGAGACCGGCACGTTTTCCGGCGAGCGGCTGGCGGAAGTCATTTCCGCCGTGGGGTTGCCCGAGCTCGCCGGCCGGCTCGGCGAGGAGGAGCACTGGAACCGCATGCTCTCGCTAGGAGAGCAGCAGCGCCTCGGCATAGTGCGCGCGATCCTGCTGTCTCCGGACTATCTCTTTCTCGACGAGGCAACTGCCTCGCTTGACGAGCCGGCAGAGGCCGCTCTCTATCGGCTGCTGGCGCACCGACTGCCCGGCGCGACGGTTGTATCGATCGGCCACCGGTCGACCCTGACTGCGTTTCACCGCCGCGGGCTCGTGCTCGTGCGCGACGGCGACCATTACAGCATTCACGAGGCAGCGCTCGCGGCTGCCGAATAGAACCTCTAGAGTCCGGCCTCGAGCTTGTCGTAAAGCGAGTTGCTGCGGGAAAATACGTATTCAAGCTGCATTACCGAAACGTGATCGGCGCCCTTCTCTCGCAACAGGGTGGCGAGTGCATGGACGTGTTGCGGGGGACAATACAGGGTCAGCATGCCTGAAGAGGTCGGTCCGCCGAACGGCGCCTCGACCTCGAAACGCTGCTTGGCTTCTGCCAGAAGAGCGTCATCGCATGCCACAAACCGGGTCCGCACCTCTCGCACCGCGCGCGCGCGTTTCTGCGCGGCGATCCGGTCGAGCACGATGCGAGCCGTATCGCGCTCCAGCGCATCCCAGGATGCTCGCCGCGAAGCCACCAGGCTCGCCTGGGAGCGCAGGATGATTCCATCCTCGACAAGTTTCAGCCCGTTTGCGGCAAGGGTAGCGCCTGTCGTCGTGATATCCACGATGAGCTCGGCGGTCCCCGCCGCGGGCGCACCTTCCGTCGCTCCGAAGCTTTCCACGATGCGATAGTCGGTGATGCCGCGCGCAGAGAAGAAAGCTCGCGTGAGGTTCACGTATTTCGTCGCGACGCGGATCTTGCGCTCGTGCTTGAGGCGAAAAGCGGTCGCAACGTCGTCAAGATCAGCCATGCTGCGTACGTCTATCCAGGCCTGCGGCACTGCGACGGCAACGTTCGCATGTCCGAAACCCAGATCATCGATGAAAGCGATACGCCGATCGGGGTCCGCAATGAGCTCGTGCACGAGGTCCCGTCCGGTGAGGCCGAAATGCGCAGCCCCTTCCGCCAGAGCTTCCACGATCTCGGCGGCGGACAGATAGGCCACACCAATTGCCGGCAGGTCAGCGACGCTGCCGCGATAATCACGCGCTCCGCGCGGCTTGACGAGGGTGAGTCCCGCGCGCGCGAAAAAGGATTCCGCGTTCTCCTGCAGCCGCCCCTTGGCCGGTACAGCGATGATGAACGCTTCGCTCATGTGCTGCCCTGGAGCATCGCGAGCCGCTCGATCCACACGGCAAACCCCACTGCCGGAATGGGCTTTGCGCTGCCGAGCCGCGTAAGCAATCCGTCGTAACGTCCGCCCGCAACCAACTGCCCGGCTATTCGACCCTGCGAATCGTGCAGCTCGAATACCACCCCGGTATAGTAATCGACGCCTCGCCCAAAGCCCGTCGAGAATCGGATTCGATCAACCGCGACGCCGTGAGCGGCCAGAAATCCGGTGCGATTCTCGAACAGATCGAGCGCAGCGTCGAGCGCAATCTTTGTATCGTCGGCGAACGTGCGCAGCTCCGCCGCAGCCTCGTCCGGGTCTCCGCTTATCGCCAGGAAGCGTTCGATCAGAGCGCGAATTTCTTTCGGCAGTGAAGTCTTGGCCCCGAGCGCCGCCTGCTCGAGGAAGCGGTCGGCAATCTCCCCGACTGATCGGCCGCCGAGAGCCGTGATGCCGGCAATCGAAAGGAGATCAGTCACCAGGGCATGCGCCGCTTTCGGGTGCGACCCCGCTAGCGCGTTCAGAACGCCCTGATATTCGGGGGGTGACCGAGCCGCACTGACGGCAAGCAGGTCCAGATCCTGGGCGAGGGTGGATTTGTGGTTGAAGTCCTTGATCAGCCTACGCTTCCATGCCGGCGCCAGATCCAGCGCTGCGACCAAGGCTGAAAACAGTCCGACATCGCCGAGCTGAATGGCGGGTTCCTCGATGCTGAAAGAGGCCGCGGCCTCGAGCCCAAGTGCGACCATCTCGGCATCTGCCGCCGCGATATCCGCTCGTCCGAAGGATTCGATGCCGGCCTGCCAGAATTCGCTGGGCCCCTCCGTCTCCGCCCGCGGTTGGCGGAAGACCGGGCCCAGGTAGCAGAACCCCTGCGGGCGGCCCACGGCAGGGGAGGCGAGATACTCGCGCGAGACCGGGATTGTCAGATCGGGGCGCAAGCACAATTCGTGACCTTGCGCATCGCTCGTCAGGTACATGCGTTTGCGAATATCCTCGCCGGACAGGTCGAGGAATGGTCCCGCGGGTTGCAGAATCGCGGACGCAATGCGCCGGTATCCGGCGCGTTCGAACGCCGCGATCAGCGCGTCATTTCGCGGGGCCTCGGCAGCGTTCATCCCGGGATCCTCGGCCGAAGTGCTGGCTGTGGGGAGGGGCGTTTAGCATGCGCGAAGCCCCGTTTCGACGATAAAGCTGCGACGCGCTTAACAACAGCCGCGATGAGACGGCTCATCGCCAGTCGCCGAGCACCGCTCCCACGAGCGCGAGTGCAGCAACGGCGGCCGTATCCGCGCGCAGAATGCGCGGCCCGAGACACAGCCGCACCGTGTTGGGCAGCGCGGCCAGCAGCTGACGCTCCTCGGGTGCAAAGCCCCCCTCAGGACCGATCAGAACCGCAATCGGGGTCGTCTGCTCGCGCCCTGCCCGCAGTGCAGCAAGTGCCGCAACCGGGTCTGTAACGTCGGCCTGCTCATCACAAAACACCAGCAGCCGGTCGGGTCCGCGCTCCGCGATCATGCGCTCCAGAGTCAGGGGTGCAGCAATCTCAGGCAACGTCAGGACGCCGCACTGTTGCGCGGCCTCGATGGCGTTGGCGCGTATGCGCGCAAGATTGACTCGGCTTACCTGGGTGTATTGCGTGATCACCGGCTGCAAGCGGGATGCTCCCATTTCTACAGCCTTTTGCGTCATGTAATCGAGTCGGGCATGCTTGAGCGGGGCAAACAGATAATGCAGATCGAAGGCGGCGCCTTGCTCGCGGGTGCGCGACACGAGGCTCAGCGCAGATGTGCGCTTTCCCGTCTGCGTGAGGAGCGCGCGCCACTCTCCCTCGCGACCGTTGAAAATCAGGACGGGCTCGCCGGCCTTGAGCCGCAACACCTTTATGAGGTGATTTGCCTGTCCAGCATCCAGGGTCACCGTTTCTCCCTGTCTGAGGGGCGAATCGACGTAGAGACGAGGGGTGCGGAAGTCATGGCGGGGCATGGAGGGGAAATGGGGTGCGACGAGCTGTCTCGATGAATGTGCTAAGGGAGGAGAATTACCACTGATTCGCTGCAAAAGAGGTCGATTGGAGCTTCTATCTACCTGAACAGTTGTCGATTCCCTGCCGACCCTTACCGACTTGCCGTGTTATCGCCGGAATCAAAATGCTGTTAATATCCGGGCCGCAACATCGGTAGACCGTATGGATGCAATGCCCGGGGGGAAGTCCCGACAGGAGAAGTCATGGCGCTGAGCCGGGTTCTGCCACTCGCCGTTGCGCTGGTCGTTCTCGAGTTGGCGCCGGCCAAGGCGCAGTTCGGCGGTATGCCGGGGATGCCCGGCTCGCAAGGGATGCCCGGAATGCCGGGGATGCCCGGGGCACCCGGAATGCCCGGCGGGGTGCCAGAAGGGCGGGGCCTGTCCGGGTTTAGCGCCCCTCAGCAGCCGCCTCCCGCTTGCCAGCAGCTCATCGCCTATCGGGACGAGACAGCAAAGCACGGCCAGGCGTTGCAGGCCGCAGGCAAAAAGAAACCGCCCCCGGAGGAGGTCTGCAAGCTGTTCAAGGCGTTCCTTGCGGCTGAGGCGAAGTTCGTCAAGTCGCTGGAGCAAAACAGCACGACCTGTGGGGTGCCCGCCCAGGTCATCAGTCAGATCAAGCTGGGCCATAGCAAGGCGTCTGAAACGGCGAAGCATATTTGCGAGATAGCAGCGCGCGGCCCGCAACCGACAGGGCCCAGCCTGAGCGATGCTTTGGGCGCTACCCCCACGGTGCCGGACTCGACCGGCGCGCGCGGGCAGGGGACCTTCGATACGCTGGTAGGCAGCCCGCTCGCGCGATGACCCAAGGCGCAGGTCGCGTCGCCGACGCGACCGGCAATTGGGTCGATACCATCGCTCCCCGCTGGACGCGGCCCTATCTTCGTCTCGCCCGCCTGGATCGTCCTATCGGCTCCTGGCTCCTGTTGATTCCGTGCTGGTGGTCGGTCGGCCTCGCCGCCGTGCACGCCGGAACGCAGGTGAATGTCTGGCACCTCATTCTCTTCCTTGTCGGCGCATTCGCCATGCGGGGCGCAGGTTGCACCTGGAACGACATCGTCGATCGCGATCTGGATGCACAGGTGGAACGCACGCGCTCCCGGCCAATTCCGTCGGGGCAAGTCACCGTCCAGGCAGCCGCGATTTTTCTGGTGCTGCAAGCCCTCATAGGGCTTGCCGTGCTGCTGCAGCTCAACCGCTTCACCGTTTATGTCGGCCTCGCCTCGCTCGCGGTCGTCGTGATCTACCCGTTCATGAAGCGCGTGACTTACTGGCCCCAGATCGTGCTTGGGCTGGCATTCTCCTGGGGCGCGTTGATGGGCTGGCCGGCAACGTTTGCTCGGCTCGATTTGCCCGCACTCCTCCTCTATGCCGGGTCGATCGCCTGGGTCATCGGTTACGATACGATCTATGCGCATCAGGACCGCGACGATGATGCGCTGATCGGCATCAAATCGACGGCGCTCCTGTTCGGTCCACGCACCAAGCCGATGCTCGGTATTTTTTATGGTTGTGCTGTAATTTTGATCGCGCTGGCCGCGTGGAGCGCCGGCGGCCGCGCCGTTGTGGCGGCTGGGCTCGCGGTGTTCGCCGTGCATCTCGCCTGGCAGATCGCGCGAGTCGATATTGACGCCCCCGACATCTGCCTCGCGGTATTCAAGTCAAACCGCGACGCCGGGCTCATCCTGTTTGCCGCGTTCGCTCTCGAGCCGTTGCTCAATTCCGCGCGATGATCTCGCGCTCGCCCGCATGGATGATCGCTTTTCTGGACAACGATCCGCGTCCCCGCCGTAAGAGGATGGATGCGCGCCGCCCCCGCAAGGAGCTGCGTCGCCGCCGTCGCGCGATGGGGCTTGCTACGCAGAGCGCGCCGAGGCGCGCGAAAGCTTCGCGCAGACCTCCATCGCATTGCGCAACCAGGAGCGGCAGGTCCAGCGCCCGCGCCCAGGACTGCCAGTCGGCAACAATGCTGCTGCTCTCGCAAGCGCGGCAAAGGGTGAGCGAAAGCGCCGGGTCATTGTGCTCGAGCACGACGGCAATCGCGGCTGACGACGTCGATGTTGCCGGCTCCATTCGAACCGCTACCCCGAGATAGGCGGCGACCGGCAAGTTGACCGTCATCTTTATGCCGGCGAGCCCTCGCCGTAGAACTACACGTTCGCGATGGAGCTCGACATGGCGGACCTGGTCGTCGGCGGTCTGGTCAGCGTCCACGAACCGCACAGGCAGTGCGAAAGGGTCGAGCCGTTCGGCACGGCTCGACCCCACGGCCCTTCCGGTTGTCGCTTGACGCCTCAAGTCTTATCTCCCCACCGGGTAGGCCCCGGTCTTTTTGCTGCCGGAGTTTTCCCCCGATCCGTTGCCCCGAGAATGCCTGCGAGTTGTCGGAATCCGCTTAATGTTCCTGGTTAATCGCCGGTATTGTCATCGCTAGCGCGGCTCATGCTTGACGGGAGGTTGCCGGCTTGTCTCAGATCCATGTCATCACTGCTTGACGCTTCCGCGCTGACCGACCTTGCGGAGCGCCTCGTATCGGCAGCGCGGCGCGCCGGCGCGGATGCGGCGGACGCTGTCGCGGTGCGCTCGGTCGCGCTCGGCATCGAAGTGCGCGACGGTGCCGTCGAGGAGTCCGAGCGCTCGGAGGGAGACGATGTCGGGCTGCGCGTGCTCGTTGGCCGGCGGCAGGCGGTTGTCTCGACCAACGACATCAAGGCCGATGTATCCGAGCTTGCTGCTCGCGCTGTCGCGATGGCGAAAGCGGCGCCGGAGGATCCATTTGCGGGACTTGCGGCTCTCCAATTGCTGGCCCGCGACGTTCCCGATCTCGATCTGCTCGATCCGGAGCTTCCAGGCGTCGGCAATCTGGAGGCGCGTGCCCGATCCGCAGAGGCTGCCGCTCTGGAGGTCAAAGGCGTAACGAAATCGGGCGGCGCTTCCGCGTCGGCGGGGATCGGCGGGATGGTGCTGGTCACGAGTGGAGGATTTCGCGGAGCCTATCTCAGCTCGGGTCAGAGCATCTCGATGACGGCGATTGCTGGTGAGGGTACCGCGATGGAGCGTGACTACGATTATTCCCGCGCGCTCCACGGTGCCGATCTCGAATCGCCGGAGAAGGTCGGACAAACCGCGGGGGAGCGCGCCATCGCACGGCTCAACCCGCGCAAGGTGGAAACAAAACGTGTGCCCGTCGTTTTCGACCGTCGGGTGGCGGGTTCGCTCGTTGGGCATCTTGCCGGCGCGATCAACGGCACCGCCGTCGCACGCAAGACGAGCTTCCTCAAGGACAAGCTCGGCGAGCGGCTCTTCCAGCCGGGCATTCGCGTCCTTGATGATCCGCTGCGTCCGCGCGGGCTGCGCTCCCGCCCCTTCGACGCCGAAGGTGTGGCCGGCAAGGCGCGAGCAATGGTGGAGGACGGGGTGCTCACGTCCTGGTTCCTCGACTGCGCAACCGCGCGCGAGCTCGGACTGACGACGACGGGCCACGCCCAGCGGGGTGTCTCGTCCATGCCGTCTCCAGGCTCCACCAACCTGCATCTCTCGCCCGGCGCGGACCCTCCCGACGTCCTGACCTCGGACATCGCCGAGGGTTTCTTTGTCACCAGCCTGATCGGGATGGGAGTGAATCAAGTCACAGGCGATTACAGCCGCGGTGCATCGGGCTTCTGGATCGAGGACGGCAAGCGCAGCTTCCCGGTCAGCGAGGTGACCATTGCCGGCAATCTCCTCGACATGTTTCGGGGACTTTCGCCCGCCAATGACCTCGAGTTTCGTTCCGGGATCGACGCGCCGACGGTTCGTGTGGAGGGCCTCACGGTTGCCGGACGGTAATTCCGCGCCTGATTACATCGACGTGCGCGACCGTCTGGCCGAGGCCGTGCGGGAAGCCGGCATGCTCGCGCTCACCACTTTTCGTCGCGAGCTCAAGAGCTGGATCAAAGGAAGATCGTCGCCGGTGAGCGAAGCAGATCTCGCGGTGGATGCGCTTCTGCGCGAACGCCTGCCGGCCATCAGCAATGCGGCCTGGCTCTCGGAGGAAACGGAGGACGATCCGGCCCGCCTGCAAGCGAGGGAGGTATGGGTAGTCGATCCGATCGACGGCACGCGTGCTTATCTTGCGGGGTCGCCTGACTGGGCGATCTCGGCCGCGCTGGTGAGTGGAGGCCGGCCGATCCTCGCCGCGCTCTATGCCCCCGTGTCGGACGAGCTGTTCCTCTCCGTTGCCGGAAAAGGGGCTACCCTCAACAATGCACCGATCCACACGACCGGCGGCGATAACATCGCCGGCGCAAAGTTCTCGGGTGCAAGGCAGCGTCTGGACAGCCTTGCTGCGGTGGAGCCGCGAATCGAACGGAGCGCGCGCGTGCCTTCTCTCGCCCTGCGTCTTGCGCGAGTGGCGAGCGGAACGCTCGACGGCACTTTTACCGCGCCGAACAGCCATGATTGGGACCTTGCCGCGGCCGATCTTTTGGTGCACGAAGCCGGCGGGGCGCTCACGACGTTGACCGGCGAATTGTTGCAGTACAACCGGTCTGATCCGGTGCACGGAGCATTGCTGGCAGCCGGTCGCCAGCGCCATGCAATCTTGCTCGACCTCATTCGAGATCGGCGCGCCGAGTTCGCATGAAACCCAACAGTTAAATGTCGTGGTCCAGGCGTCTTTATCGCTCGCGCGGGTTTCAGAGCGCAGTGGCAATCCTGGGAGCCGAGTATCTACGGCTGGTCTGGAAGACGACGTCTTTCGTGACCGAGCCACCTGATATCTATGAGCGGGCCGCCCGCGACAGTCCGGTCATTCTGGCCTTCTGGCACGGGCAACATTTCCTTACCCCGTTCATCAGGCGCGCGGGAGAGCATCAGGCGAAAGTCCTGATTTCGCGCCACCGTGACGGCGAGCTCAATGCGCGGATTGCCGAACGGTTGGGGGTGGAGGCCATCAGGGGCTCCGGTAATTTGGGCAGCGAGTTCGTCGGCAAGGGTGGCGTGAGCGCTTTCAGGGAAATGCTCAACGCGCTGGCGGAAGGCTACAACGTCGCGCTCACGGCGGACGTCCCCAAAGTCGCGCGTGTGGCAGGGCTCGGTATCATCAAGCTCGCGAGTGCATCGGGGCGCCCGATCTACCCCCTCGCAATTGCAACGAGGCGGCGCATCGAGCTCAAGACATGGGACCGCACCACCATCAATCTGCCTTTCACTCCCGGAGCGGCGGTGATCGGCGAGCCGGTGCACGTGCCGGCCGATACCGGCGTGGCAGTCCTCGAAAGCGCACGCTGTCTGCTGCAGTCTGCGCTCGACACCGCCACCGCGCGCGCCTATGCCAAGGTGGATCGCGCTTAGGGCGCAGGAGACCACACACCTGCCACAGGGCTCCCCAATCGCGTTGCAAACCTATCGACTGCTGACAGCGGCGGCTGCCCCGTTTGCTCCGTTGCTCATCTCACGTCGGCTAAAGCACGGGAAGGAGCATCCTTCACGCTTGCGCGAGCGGTACGGGCAAACCGGAGTGTCTCGTCCTGCGGGATCGCTGGTTTGGGTTCATTGCGCAAGCGTCGGCGAGCTGCTCACCGTGGTTCCGCTGATCGGTTGTCTCCGGGAAAAAGGCTTCGCTGTCCTCTGCACTTCCGGCACTGTGACCTCGGCCAATATTGCCGCGATGCGTCTGCCCGCCGGAACCATTCATCAGTTCGTCGCCCTCGATGTCCCGGCCTTCGTGAATCGTTTCTTCGATCATTGGCGTCCCGACCTCGGGTTGTTTGTGGAATCCGATCTATGGCCCAATATGATTCTGACGGCCGCAGAGCGCGGGATCGCGCTGATCCTGCTGAATGGACGCCTGTCGGAGCGCTCATTCCAGCACTGGCGGTGGGCTCCCCACACCATTGCAAAACTCCTGCGCTGCTTTGATCTTTGCCTTGCCCAATCCGCGACTCATGCGGAACGCTATCGTGAGCTCGGTGCGCCACGCGTTACCAGCATCGGTAATCTCAAGCTCGATGTGCCCGAGCCGCCCGCAAATGCGCATGCGCTTGCGCAGCTCAAGACCGCGATCGGGGAGCGTGCCATGCTCGCAGGCGCCTCCACTCACCCCGGCGAGGAGACCGCGCTGATCGAAGTGCATCGACGGCTGCGCAATTCATTTCCCCGGCTCCTCACAGTTATTGCTCCGCGGCATCCGGAGCGCGGACCTGACGTGGTGGAAATGGCGCGCGAGGCCCAGCTTGTTGCGAGGCTGCGCTCGCGCGGCGAGCTGCCGGATGCCGGGACCGCGATTTATGTGATGGACACCATGGGCGAGCTCGGACTCCTGTATCGGCTTGCGCCGATCGTTTTCGTCGGAGGCTCGCTCGCGACCCATGGAGGTCAGAACCCGATTGAGCCGGCGAAGCTGGGTGCCGCGATCGTGCACGGTCCGCACGTGTGGAATTTCGCGGAAATCTACTCCGCGCTGGACAATGCACGCGGCGCCGCGCAGGTCACCGACACAGGCAAGCTTGCAGTGCGTGTGGGCGCGTGGCTCAAGGATGCGGGCGAGCGCGCCGAGGCGGTTGCTGCGGCACGTGCCACGGTCGCAAGTCTGGGCGGCGCTCTCGGGCGCACCCTCGCTGCCATCGAGCCTTATCTCATGCAGCTTCGCCTGGAACACCCTCCCGATGCGTGAGCCGGCATTCTGGTGGAGAGCGCGCGCCGGCATAACGGCGCGTCTGCTCGCTCCAGTCGCGATGCTCTACGGGACCATCGCGAGAATGCGCCTGAGCCGGGGCGGCCGGCGCGCGGTCGCGCCGGTGGTCTGCATCGGCAATCCTACCGTGGGTGGTGCAGGGAAAACTCCCATGGCACTCGCGGTCGCGCGGATGTTACGCGAAGCTGGCGAGCAGCCGATATTCCTGACTCGCGGATATGGCGGCGCGCTCGCGGGGCCGGTTCTGGTCGAGCCGAAACAACATTTTGCGCTGGACGTCGGGGATGAGCCCCTTCTGCTTGCCGGCGTCGCACCCACGGTGGTCGCCCGCGACCGGGTAGCCGGCGCTCGCAGCGCGGTCGCTGCCGGCGCGACCGTCATCGTGATGGATGACGGCTTCCAGAACCCGGGTCTTCACAAGGACGTTTCGCTGCTCGTGGTGGACGAGCGGCGTGGCATCGGCAATGGGCGAGTCATTCCGGCGGGGCCACTGCGCGTGCCGCTAGCCGCGCAGCTCGCGCGCGCGCATGCGTTCGTCGCGGTCGGTGCACCCTCGGGCGCTGCCGAGGTGAGGGCACAAGCACGCAAATGCAATCTTCCGGTTTTCCAGGCTCACCTGCAGCCCGAGAAGGATTTCATCGCGGCGCTCGGTCCCGGCCGCGTGCTGGCCTTTGCCGGGATCGGCGACCCGGAGAAGTTTTTTACGAGCCTCTCGGACGCGGGCATCAGCGTTGCGGCCACGCAAAGCTTCCCCGATCACCATCGCTACACTCGCGCGCAAGCGCAGGCTCTCTGCAAGCAGGCAGCCGATGACGGGCTCATTCTTGTGACGACCGAGAAGGATCTGGCGCGCATGCGCGGGGACGACGAGGTGGCGGAGCTCGCGGCGCATGCGCACGCGCTGCCGGTCGCGCTCGTGCTCGATGAGCGGCAGGCGTTCAAGGCATTTTTGCTCGATCGAGTGGCGGCCACGAAGGCTTCGTGCAGGTCGAGATCATCGTGACAGTGGTGACCGTCTATTTTGCCAGCGTATTGATGTAGGCGGCAAATCTGAACCGATCCCATGCGTTTCCCGTCAGCGTTGAGGCTGCTTGGGGCCCTGGAGCGATGCCGGTCCGTCGCCTCGCGAATGCAGTCGAATAAGGCTGTTCGGACAAATGGTTTCTCGATGTTGGGAATGCCAGCGTCAGCTGCATGGCGGCGGAGAGCATTGCGGGGATGAGACGTAATGAGAATAGCTGCGATCGCGATCGTTTGCTCTGGCCATCGGGCAACCAGATCGAGACCGTTCATGACCGGCATGTGATAGTTTACGACCACACAGCTCGAAGCAGGAACGCTGGCCTCGCCCAACAATTCTCCGAAAGGATCGCTGAATGCAAGAAGGTAAGCCCTGCGGCGGGCAAGATCAATGCTGGCCGCTTTGACCTGGAGCCGACCCAGGCCTTGAAGGCGTTTGTATTCGTGAGCATGTATTGGTCGTGCCCTAAGATTGCCCTCGAAACTGGAGTTTGCCATGGACCTGAAATCACTGATCCCTTTGGGCCGCGAGCACAGTCCTACGCGGTTTGTCGATCCCTTGATCAGCTTACAGCGCGAAATCGACCGCCTGTTTGACGACTTCACGCGCGGATGGTCGGGGAGTGAGAGAGGCCAGCAGCTGATGCCCAGCATAAACGTGGCCGAGACGGAGAAAGAGATCGAGATCACTGCTGAGCTGCCCGGTCTGGAGGAAAAGGACATCGAGGTGAACGTCGCCGATAATATCCTCACGATCAAAGGAGAGAAAAAGGTTGAGAAAGAGGAGACGGACAAGAGCTATCGGACGTATGAGCGCAGCTACGGCTCATTCTCGCGTCGGATCGAGCTGCCGAGCGGGGTCGATGCCGGTAAAATCAAGGCGAGCCTTGCGAATGGGGTGCTCGAGGTAACGATACCGAAACCGGCGCCGGCACAGGTCAAAAAGGTGGATGTGAAGACCGTCCCGCTAGGCGCCAAGGAAGGGCGTTCCCCCTGACGAAATGCGGAATGCAGTCGGTGGCCCGCGTCAGTGAGGCTGGCCCTTTGCTTCGCAACGAGGACAGGAACATGCAGGCAAGACCCAGGGCTCCGGAATCTTCACCCGGCGACGACTCTGCACCCCTCACGATCTCGCCCGAGACGGTGTGCTTCATCATCCTCAAGGCGCGCGAATTCGACGTCAAGGATGTAGTGACTGAACCGAACCCCGGATCGAATCCCTCCGACGACAGGGATGCGGCGGTGCTCGAGGATCACAGCGACGATCCCGTCGCAGAGGAGCTCACATCTCTCATCGACTCACTGTCCGAGGACGAGCAGATCGATCTCGTGGCGTTGACCTGGCTGGGACGGGACGATTACTCCGCCGGCGATTGGTCCGCGGTACGCGCGGAGGCATCGCGCGCACACAACAAGCGCACCTCCAACTATCTCCTGGGTACGCCCCTTCTCGGCGACTTCCTGGAGGAAGGGCTCTCCATGCTCGGCTACTCCTGCGCAGAATTCGAAAGGGAGCACCTTTGATCGGACCAGGCCCTGCCATGTCTTTCCAGGATCGCGCTGATGCCGGCCGTCGGCTCGCCCGGGCTCTGGCGGCCTGCAAGGATGAGCCGCCGGTCGCGCTTGCGTACCGCGCGGCGGTGTCCCCGTTGCAGCGGAGGCGGCCGAGTCGATGACGGTATTGCAACCGGCGCGACCACGCGCGCGGCGTTGCGGGCCACGCGCTTGCGCAGGCCAAAGCATCTCATCCTTGCGGTTGCGGTCGCTCCGAACGGCAGTCCGCGATCGGAGCGGCCGCTGAATACAAAGCACGCGGACGAGTGATGCCTGTCTCGCGTCGCTATCGCGGCGACGCGAGCTTTTCCTGGCATCTCATCGATATGGCCGACCTGTGGTCCCGCGGTCGGATCCAGGTCGCCCCAGTCAGTGCCTACCAGTGTGCCGCGTACGCAGGCCGGCCCAGGGCAGCGTCCCGGCGAAAACCGCAAAACCTGCCGGGATCATGAGGACGACAATCCAATCCATCGACATGAGCTACTCCTCTGTTGCATCGCCGACATGCTATGCAACGAGGCGGAAAGCGGGGCTTGATCTTGATCAAGGGGGCGGAGCAATTTGCGGCCAGCTCAAAACACCACACGCAGGGATGGAGGATGAGGTGAATACAGACGCGAAAAAATCAGTTCTGCGCATGATCCCCTACGGGATCTATGTGCTCACAGCAGATGACGCGAAGGGAAATATAGCGGCTGCCACGGTCAATTGGGTGACGCAAAGTGCATTTGCTCCTCCGCTCGTAGTTGTGGGCGTCAAAGCGGATTCCGGGACTTACAAGACCGTCAAGGCGGCGCAGGCCTTCGCGCTCAACATGCTCGGTAAGGAGCAGAAAAACCTGGCCTTCACTTTCTTCCGGCCGGTGGAGGTGAGCGATGGCAAGATCAGCGGACAGGCATACCGCAAGGGCGAGACCGGCGCGCCCATTTTGGTCGATGCTCCGGGCGCAGTCGAGTGTCGTGTGACGGCCGTAGTCGAGCAGGGCGATCACCACATCGTGGTCGGGGAAGTGGTCGAAGCGCATCTCAACCGGCCCCTCGGGGGCCGGCCGGACGCTGCAATCCTGGAGATGAAGGACCTGGGCGATAACGTGTTTTATGGGGGCTAGGGGATCAGACCCCGACATGGTCCGAGGCCGCTGCCCTCGCGCGCCATCGCGAGCTCAAGCCGCTGGCGGACTCCTCGATGGTCTCGCGCGCGGCATGCCACTCGGCCCTGGGGTATCGCCCGGCAGCCGAGTTTGAACCAATGCTGCCGTTGCCTGGTCCTATCCACACTGAATCGCTCTTTCTGCATAAAAGCCCCTGTTTACGAGGTCGACGGAGGGGGTCAATTCGTCATGTCGCCCGACATCACGGAGCTATCAACAAGCCGCGCCAGCAGCAAACGCAACGGGTTCCCAGTTTTGGTGTCTCAGCCAGGGGGTGCACTCCACGCGACCGTCCCTGTAAATCCCTGTAAAGGGGGCGGGGCGGATGGGGCGAACTTCTAAAAGGTACGTAAAATCAGTGAGATGCAACAAAAATAGCCGCGCCAGAACAGGAAAATAACAGGGCCGGAACAGGGAAGGGAACAGGGGAATCGCGCCTCAACTGTCAAGCGAGATTCGGAATTGACCCTCTGGCGACATGAAGAATTGACCCGGGGTGCGCCTGCCTGAACGGGCGGCAATTGCTGCTGGCAGAGCAAGCCGCGAGCGGGCGAGCACCCCGGTAGAGCCAAGCCCGCCTGGCTCGAAACAACAGGAAATCACAGCGATTCTCGCATCGGAAGATTGAGGGGATGCCCTTGGACCAACTCGTCACCATGCTTCGTGCAACTGTCTTGCGCTCCGAGGCATCCCTGTTCCGCGGAAGCGCAAGCCGCCGCTTGCCGCCGCAAACGTAAAGCCCGCCGCGGTTGTCCGGACGGGCTTTAGGTACACTCCTTAAAGATACCCCTTTATACACGAGTCGTGTTTCAATATCTAGAAGCCGCAAGTTGTATTTCGGAAAAATTTCGAGGACAATTTTTGTGCGGAAATTTCTCGGGGACGTTCTCGAGCAGTCTCGATGTCGCTGATCCTCGGCTTGACCGTCTTTGGCTCACCGAGGTTGGAGCTTGGCCACGCCGACAGGCCGCCTGTTCTCCATCATCTCCGTGTCGGCAAAGCGGATCCTCAGGCGGCAGGAGAGATGGAGATTGGCCTGCGGCGAGTGCGATCGGTGGGAGCAGTGCGGACTGTCGCAGAACCGGGTCTGCATCATGGCAACGCAGGCCGCCCGGCCGATGGACGAGAGCCCGCCCCCGCCATGGTAGTTGTCAGCCGGCGCGCTCGTGGAAGAAATCATAGATCTTGCGCGCCGTTTCGGAGCTGATGCCCGGCACCTTCGCCAGATCGGCAACCGCCGCCCGCTCGATCGCTTTCAGCGTCCCGAATCGATGCAGCAGCGCGCGCTTGCGCGCAGGACCGACGCCGGGGATTTCCTGCAGGCCTGCCTCGCGCATATCGCGCCGGCGCCGTACCCGGTGAGAGCCGACCGCAAACCGATGCGCCTCATCGCGCAGCCGCTGCACGAAGTAGAGTACGGGATCGCGCGGCTTGAGCTTCATCGGCTCGCGCCCGGGCAAAAAGAATGTTTCGAGCCCCGCATCGCGGTGCGGCCCCTTCGCCACCGCAATCAACGGAACATCGGTGATACCCAGCGCGGCGAGCGTTTGATCCGCGGCGGCGAGCTGTCCACGGCCGCCGTCGATGATGACGAGATCGGGCCACGGAGAATCCGTGATCTCATCTGCCGCGATATCGATCGGAGCCGCCTCCTGGACGGAAGCAGTCCCGCGCTGCGCCGCAGCTGCAACTGACAGCTCGGCAACCGGTCGCGGTGCCTCGCTCAGCAGCCGCTTGAATCGGCGGCCCATGACCTCGCGCATCATTGCGAAATCGTCGCCCGGCGCGAGCTCGGATGAACGGATGTTGAATTTCCGATAATGGCTCTTCTGAAAACCCTCGGGTCCCATCACGATCATGGCGCCGACCGCGTTGCTGCCCTGGATATGGCTGTTATCGTAGACCTCGATGCGTTGCGGCGGGCGCGACAGTGCAAAAGTCCTGCCCAGCGCGTCCAGGAGCTTGCGCTGCGAGGATGTCTCGGCAAGCTTGCGGGCCAGCGCCTCGCGCGCGTTGGCAAGCGCATGATCGACCAGCTCTTTCTTCTCTCCCCGCTGCGGCACGATCACCTCGACCTTGTGACCGCTCTTCATGCTCAAGGCCTCGGCGAGGAGCGTGCATTCTTCGAACGCGTGCGAGATCAGGATGCAGCCTGGGCATGGCTTGTCGTCATAGAACTGCGCCAGAAAAGCGCCCAATACCTCCGCGGCCCCAACCGAACGATCGGCTTTGGGGAAATAGGCGCGATTGCCCCAATTCTGGCCACTGCGGAAGAAGAATACCTCGACGCAGCTGAAACCTTCGGCTTGGTGCACGGCAAAGACGTCGGCATCCACTACGCCACGCGGATTGATCCCCTGGTGAGATTGCACGGCTGACAGCGCCGCGAGACGGTCGCGATAAATCGCCGCCCGTTCAAACTCGAGCCCCGCCGAGGCCTTCTCCATTTCGGCTGCGAGATCGTCCTTCACCACCTGGCTTTTGCCGGAAAGAAACGCGTTGGCCTCGCGCGCCAGCGCGGCATATTGGGCAAAGTCGATTTCACCGGTACAGGGCCCGGAGCAGCGTTTGATCTGATACAAGAGGCAAGGGCGCGTGCGGCTTTCGAAGAAGGCGTCGGAGCATGAGCGCAACAGAAACGCGCGCTGCAGCGCGGTAATTGTGCGGTTGACCGCCCACACCGAGGCAAACGGCCCGTAATAGCTGCCTCTGCGCGCATGCGCGCCGCGATGCTTGAGGATCTGCGGTGCCCAATGGTCCGCGGTGATCAGGATGTAGGGAAAGGACTTGTCGTCCCGCAGCAGCACGTTGAAGCGCGGACGCAGACGTTTGATCAGATTGGCTTCGAGCAGCAGCGCTTCCGTCTCGGTCGCGGTGGAGACGAATTCAAGCGACGCCGCAGCGGCGATCATTCGCTCGATTCGTGTGTCGTAGCCCGTCGGCCGGGCATAGGCGGCGATCCGCTTGCGGATGTTCTTGGCCTTGCCGACGTAGAGCACCTCGCCCTTGGCATCGATCATGCGGTAGACGCCGGGAGACGGTGGGGCGAGCTTGAGATAGCGCGCGATGGTGCCGCGCCCGGCCGCAAGCGAGCCGGCATCCGTCGCGAGGTCTATGGCGGAATTCTGCTCCTCCTCCGGGAGCGACTGCTCGTCCTCCTCCTCGACCAGCTCCGTCGTGGGATCGATGTCCTTCTTGCCGGTGCTCATGGGAGCAAAGGTAAGCGCTCCTGCCGCTTGCGGCCAGCCGCTCTGCAGGGCTCGGCGTTCCTCTTTGCTCGGAGCGGCGAGGCGCTGCCTCATCCCGTGCGCCCAACCGGCGACGCGCAGCCTCGCCCCACGGAAGGTTCGGCGTGCCGATTTGTAGTACGGCGCAACGGCATGCGCCGATTTGCATCGCAAGTTGTGCAAGGATCCAAGCGCGGCGCACGCGAGGGTAGTGCTCGCGCCCAGTATTGCGAGCGGCGCGCCTTTGCCCGCGCGAGAGGATCAATGCATTGTTAAGCATCAGCTCACGAAGCCCGTTAATCCTCTGTTGAGCATAGTTTTTGTTTATGCGGCGCGCATTCAATTAGCTCTTTGCTGTGTCCTCGCTCCACTAGACGCAGATCATTTTAAGAATACTGTGCAGCAAATTTTTACGAGGGGGAAATCATGAAGACAGTACAAAGGAAAAGGCGTTTGTCGTGCGCCGCGGCACTTGCCGCGACGCTTGCTGCTGCCGCCGGGTCGGCAACTGCCGCCGACCTGGCGCCGGGCTATGCGCCACCCGTGGCCCCGGTTCCGGTCTATCGTCCTTTCTACTCTTGGACCGGGTTTTATGTCGGCATCAACGGCGGTGGCGGCTGGGGCCGCTCCCAGTGGGACGGGCTCAACACGTTCGACGTCTCCGGCGGCATGATCGGCGGCACGATCGGGTACAACTGGCAAATCAGTCGCGTCGTGCTCGGCGCCGAAGGCGACATCGATTGGTCCGGCATTGACGGGACGACCACGGTCCTGTGTGCACCTGGTTGCACGACGCGCAACTATTGGCTGGCCACCGTACGCGGCCGTATCGGTTATTCCTGGGACCGCTTTCTGCCTTATCTCACGGGCGGGCTGGCGGTCGGCGATATCCAGGCGAAGACACCGGGTCTGCCCGGCGGCACCGTCAGCAATGCCGGCTGGACGATCGGTGCGGGCGTCGAGGTCGGCATCGTCAGCAATGTGAGCGTAAAGGCGGAATACCTTTTCGTCGACCTTGCCGATTTCAATTGCGGCCTCAACTGCGGCCTCTTACCGACCGGCAACGTGTCGTTCGATGCGAATATCTTCCGCGGCGGCCTGAACGTGCGATTCTGAAACCGGCTCAATGCTTCGCTGAGCCGTGCACCGAGCGCATCATGCGCGCAGCCCCGTCAGGCGAGCGCGCTGCTGCCTCGACGGCCTGTCATTCGCCGGCAAGCCAATCCAGGCGCCAGCGGCCGGCATCGCTCTGCGCCAGAGCGGCGAGCAGCTGCGGCAGGAGAAGCTTGAGCTCGCTTTCGAGCGTCCATGGCGGATTGACGATGATGAGCCCGCAGCTCCGCAAGCGCTCGGGATTCTCCGACACGGGCAGGCAGATCTCGGCGCGCAGGATCTTGGGCACACGCGAGCGGCGCAGCCGCGCAGCGAGCGCCTCGGGTGCGCGCCTCTCCTTTATCGGATACCACAGCAGACAGGTGCCGCCCGCCCACTTGCGGTGCGCGGATTCCATCGACTCGGCGAGACGGCGAAAATCGCCGGCATCCTCGAATGCCGGATCGATGAGGACGAGCCCGCGCCGCTCCTTGGGCGGGATGTAGGCCTTGAGCGCGGTCCAGCCGTCGATGGCAATGGCCTTGCAACGGCTGTCGCCCTTGAGATTGGTCGCCAGCGCGGCTGCTGCGTTTGGCTCGAGCTCGCACGCGATCAGCCGGTCGCACGCGCGCAAGAAGCGGCGCGCCAGCACAGGAGAGCCGGGATAGGCTAATAGCTCGTCGGGTCGAGTGAACGACGCGACGGTTTCGATATACGGGGCGAGGAGCGCCCGCGCCGGTTTTGCCACGTCGGTTGCGAGCAGACGCGCGATGCCCTCGCGCCATTCACCCCCGCGCGTCGCCTCGCTGCCGGAGAGGTCATAGAGTCCTGCGCCGGCATGGGTGTCAAGCACCCGGAACGGTGCAGGCTTGCCGCGCAGGTGCACAAGAATGCGAACCAGCGTTGCATGCTTGATCACGTCGGCGAAATTGCCGGCGTGGAAGGCATGACGATAATTCATCGGCGCCGAGCTTCATCTGTGCCCAAGGCACAGCATGGTCGCAAGCTACCATGCAAGTGCCGACGAGCCTCGGCGCAATTTGAAAACTGCGGCTTGCGCCGGAAGTCGGCGTAGCCGATTTCCGGCGCAACCTGACTTGCACCGCGCCTCAGCGCGCCAGCGCAGCTGTCCCTTGCCGAAGCGGCGGCATCACTACCTTCTCGCGCCGGCAGGCATGCTCGTCGATGTCGGGACAGCCATGAAATTGAAAATCCTTGCCGACGCAGATGCGCACCTCGCTCAAGCGGCGGCTGTCGCACGTGACCGCCACGGCATCGTGCGAAAGCCCGGGATTGGCCTTTACGAACGCCTCCTCGACATCATCGGGGCTGACGGTGAGAATTTCAGTGATCTGCGTGAGCTCCGGCGGGATCTTGACGATGGCGCGCACCTTGCGAACCATCTCGAAATAGGCGCTCGGGCTCAGTCCCGAGCAGGTGCCGTGCCTTTCCCATTGCTGGAAGACCAAACGCGGCGCGGGCATGAGGTCGAGCATCGAGCCTACGGTATTGCGATCAAGCCTCGGTGCCGGCACTTGGCAGAATTCCGGGAATCCGTGATCGTATTGCGGCCAAAGCCCGTGCACGACGAACGAATAGGGACGCGCGGCACATTGCTGTTGTGGAGGCGTGCCCCGCTCGCCTGCAGCCTCGCAGAAGGACGGCGACCAGGACAGCGACAGGACGTAAAAATCGAATTTCCCGGGCGCATTCTGGCGCTGATCCTGCGCGGCGGAGACAGAGCACATGAGCAGCAAAAAAGTACCGGCGAAGCCCGAGCGGCTGACGAATCCATGCATGACGCACCTCCCGAACAAGAGAATTCAACGCAGCGACGGCAGCTCCCTACCACAGTTCCACGAACATTACAAGAACATAAAGGAAATGAAACGGGGCCAAACGTTAATGTGTGTAGGGGGGACTTGCCACTTTCCTTAAGTTTGACGCGAGCTCGGATGCTGGCTCACATGTTTCCGGGCGGAGCTCAGCTGCGATGAAGACCAAGGCAATGCGACCAAGCACGCTTATCGCAATGATCCTCGTGATGCTCATGAATGCCCGGCCGGCCTTTGCTCTCGATCAGGTCACGATCACCGAGCCCAACCATGTGATCGGCTATCTGCCGCTCTACCTCGCGCAACGCCGCGGCTTCTTCGCCGAGGAGAATATCGGCGTCACATGGACGACGATCGAGACGGGCAGTGGACCCACCAACGCCATTCTCACCGGCCAGGCTTTCGCCATGCTCGGGGGCCCCGAGCATAACGCCTACGCCAGAATCAAGGGTGCCGATCTTCGCGCCGTCGTCGGGGTGCTCACCCGCAGCAGCGTTTATGTCATGGCTGCCAAGGGGCAGGAGCCGGTCAACCGGCCTGAAACCGCCGCGGAATGGGGGAGCTACCTCAAGGGCAGGACAATCGGCACCGGTGCCTACGGTTCCACTCCGAACTCCGTCACACGCTTTGTGCTCTCGCAGCTCGGGTTGCGTGCAAAGGACGACGTGCAGCTCCTCGAGATGCCAAGCAACGCGATCGTCGCAGCGGTGAAGGCGGGCCGGATCGGAGTAGGTGTCGTCAACGAGCCGCTTGTGACCCAGGGCATCCGCGACGGTATCTGGGGCGAGCCGATCTACAATGTCCCAGCCGAGCTCGGACCCTATGCCTGGGCAAGCGTCAACGTGCGCGCGGATACGATCCTGCATCAACCGCTGCTGCTCGAGCGTTTCGTCCGCGCTTTGGCCAAGGCGCTCGCGGCAACATATTCCGATCCGGGAGCGACGCTGACAGTAGCCAAGCAGGAATTCCCGACCATGGCACCGGAGGTTTTGGCCGCGGCGGTGAAGCGCTGCCTTGCCGATCAACTGTGGAGCAAGGACGGTTTTATCGAGCCGGCCGCCTGGACGATGGCGCAGACCGTCGTGCGCAGCGCGGGTCTGCTCAAGCAGGACGTGCCCTATGCGGACGTGATCGACATGCGCTTCGTCAAGCACTGAGTCGCTCGTGCAGACCTCCAAGCTGCAAACCATCCCGTTTCACACCAGCGCGGCCGCGTTCCGCGCCGGCGGCGACACCCCCAGCGCCTACCTCGAGCGCTGCCTGGCGGCGATCGAGCGGCTCGAGCCCGGGATCGGCGCCTTCGTGAGCTTGAACATTCCCGCCGCCAAAGAGGCTGCGGCGCAAGCGACGCGACGCTGGCGCGAAGGACGGCCGCGCTCGCCGATCGACGGCATGCCTGTCGGTATCAAGGATATCATCGAGACCGCCGACATGCCGACGCAAATGGGCTCTGATCTCTACCAGGGCTGGCGCTCCGAGCGCGACGCGGCGAGCGTCTACGCGCTGCGGGAGGCGGGGGCCGTCGTGCTGGGCAAGACGGTCACGACCGAATTCGCAGCGACGACCCCGCGCGGCACCCGCAATCCCCGGGATCCGCGACGCACCCCTGGTGGATCGAGCAGCGGCTCGGCTGCGGCAGTCGCGGCGGGGATGATCCCGCTGGCCCTGGGCACCCAAGGCATCGGCTCCATCCTGCGTCCCGCAAGCTATTGCGGCTGCGTCGGGTACAAGCCGACCTTCGGGGCCATCAATCGCGGCGGCAGCCATGATGGATTGAGCCAGAGTACCCACGGCGCCCTTGCGGCGACGCTCGAGGATGCCTGGATCGTGCTGCGCGCAATCGTCGAGCGCATCGGCGGTGATCTCGGCTATGCCGGCCTGATGGGCCCGGCGGCGCCACCGGCCCCGCGCAAGCCGTGCTGCCTCGCCCTTCTTCGTACCCGCGGCTGGGAACAGGCCGATGCCGCCGCCAGGAATGCCTTCGCCAAACAGGTCGATCATCTGCAATCCGAAGGCATCGAGACCATTGACGCCGACACCGATCCGGAAATCGCGGCCATGGAGGAGAGCCTGGTCCCCTCGCTCGCGAGCTCGCTTCGGATCAACACCTGGGAGATGCGCTGGCCGCTCAATACCTATCGCAGCCGGGACGCCGGCAAGATCAGCTCTTTGCTGCTTGACCGGCTGCGCGACGCCGAAGCCATGAGCGTTGCCGACTACCGGTTGTTGCTGGTGGAGCGGGATCAGGCCGGGCAGCGCTGGGAGAAGCTCGCACCCAGGATCGATGGGGCAATCACGCTTACTGCTCCGGACGTGGCCCCCATCGGCCTGAGCTCGACCGGCAACCCCGCCTTCGCGGTCGTGTGCTCGTATTTGCGCTGCCCCGCGGTGTCGCTGCCGCTGCTCGCAGTCGATGGCCTGCCGATCGGCCTGCAGGTCATCGGTTTCCGCGACCGGGACGCCGACCTGCTCGCGCATGCGAATTGGATATTCACCACGCTCCCGCGAGTGCAATTACTGGATCGATAGCCAATTTGCCCGGGGCTCCCGCGCGTGAGCATCGCGCGCCTGCGTACGGAGCGCCAGGTTTGTGAGGTGGCGGAGGCGGCGGGCGCGGCTTCGCCCAGCCCTGTCACTTGTTGCGGTGTGGCGGCTGTGGGTTGTGGGCGGGATCGGTATCGTATCTGAACATCTTTGCCACGACCGGGCCCCCGACCAGCGGCTTGAGCTCAGCCTCCAGCGGGTCCGCTTTATGCTTCGCATAGACTTCGTCACCCTCGACATAGAGCGTGAACGACTTGATGTATTTGGCCTCCTTCGCGGGATTCTCGATGGTTTCTTTCGTCCATTCGTACAGCGGATAATTCTGCGGCCCGTTTGCCTCGGCCTCCCGGACGTAGTCCGCGAAAGCATCGAACTGGCATTTCAGCGCTGCATGATGCCGCTTCAAGATGTCGGTCAATGCAGAAAGCGAGCGATCTCCAGGATCCCGCCGCGCGCGTGCTGCGCAGGCATCCGTCAGCGTCAGCCGCAACTGGAACTTGAGATCATCGCTCATGCTGGTCCGCCTTTTCGCTCTGCGGGATGGCCGTGCGCAACTCCATGCGGCCGCAGACGCCGGTAGCCGCATTCTTGCGCATGGTCTACTATCCCGATGCCGGATACACAAAAAGTGGTGCGGAACCAAACCCGAATTCGCGCTTTAGGCCGTACAGAAACCTTCAACTCGCATAACAGGTAAGAACCATGAGAGTTTCTGCTATTTTTGCTGCCGTTCTTCTCGCGCTCGCGGCGGGCTCCGCTCCTGCTTCGGCCAAAGGATGCCTCAAGGGAGCCGTTGTCGGCGGTGTAGCGGGTCATTATGCCGGTCATCATGGTGTGCTCGGCGCGGCCGCGGGCTGTCTCGTCGGGCGGCACTACGCGCACAAGCACGCCCGCGCCAATCAGGGTCGAAGCGGAGCATATTGACACGCCTCCTTGCCGTCATCGGGCCAGTCCACGAGCCGGGCGACAAAGGTTTTGCGGCCTTGCCGCCGCCGACCAGCCGCACTTTAGCTTTCCGCAGGGCGCTCCCGAGCGCCCGCACTATGCATGACAAGGGCGAGCACGCTGGCGAGCGCAGAGCGTAACAAGGCCCTCGTCAAAGCTTTTGCAAAAGCACGCGTCATATCTCATCCCTCGCGCTTGCATCCTGCTCGCATTCGGCTCGCCTTGTGCAGCGGTCCGACCAGCTTGACATGCGGCCGGAACGCAGCGAGAGGACAGGATCATGACAGAGAAGGAGCAGGTGGGCATCGTCGGGGTCGGCCGCATGGGCCAGGCCATGACCATGCATCTGATCAGGCACGGCTATGGGGTCGTCGCGCACGATATAGAGCCGAAGGCTCTCGACGCGGTCAAAGGATTCGGCGCCGCGGTTGTCAAAACGCCGGCTGAGGTCGGCAAGGCATGCCGCTTCGTCATCGTTGCGGTCGGCTACGACCATGAAGCGGCAGCGGTCATTTTGGAGCGCGATGGGCTGTTGCAAAGCGCATCGCCCGGCTCGGTGATTGCCGTATCCGCGACCTGCACACCGGAGCACGTGAGGATGCTGGCCGAGAAGGTGCGGGCAGAAGGCATCGAGCTCCTTGACGCACCGATCTGCCGCGGGCAGCGCGCGGCCGATGAAGGGACGATGCTGACGCTCTGCGGCGGCAAGGCAGAGGTTTTCGCACGGGCGAAGCCCATCTATGCGACGTTCTGCACGGATATCCTCCTGCTCGGCGATATCGGCGCCGGCCAGGTCGGCAAGGCCATGAACAATTTCCTGCTGTGGGTGAACGGAGTCGCACTGATCGAGGCGGGCCGCCTGAGCGAAGCCTACGGCATGAACCTGATGAAGCTGCGCGAAGCGCTGCTGATGAGCTCGGGTGCGTCGGATGCGTTGAAAAACTGGGAGAACGTCTCCTTCCTCTGGGCGCTAAAGGACATGCAGATCGTGGCCAGGATGGCGGACGAGGCGAGGTTATGCATGCCCATCGCCGGCGCCATCAAAGAGCTCGTGAAGGACGCCCGGCGTATCAAACAAAACGAGCCCCCGGATTGGACGGGGCGCGAATCTCGCTGATTGTATGCGTCGCAAGTCGACCTCGCGTCGTTCCGGGACGCTTGGCGATTGCAGGGGCGGGTTCGAAACCCGCCCCTGCACGCGCAGTGATGCGGGTACCGACGATGCGGTGATGCCGGGATGCGCTGGCCGCTTCCCCCGGTCACTGGCTCTGGAGCGATTTGCGCCAGGTGAAGGTATTTGGTCCACGCAGGTCGAAGGCAATGTGCTTGGAGGAGCGCTGCGACCAGTCCCAGCTCCGCCCGAACGCTCCCGTAACCACGTTGCGCTTGGCCTGGCCGACCGTCAAGAAACCGGGCACGACCTCCGGGCGCGGGGCGTTGTAGATGCGACACGTGTCGTTCTCGGGCACCAAGAATTTGCGGAAGGGGCCGGCGAGCCCGTCGACCATTCCGGGCACCTGCACGCGCCAGCTCTCGGCATCGTGCGACACCTGCATCGGCACGAACTCGACGCCATCCACCCTGATCGTCAGGTCGCGCCATGCGGCGAAGATGCCGCCCGCCTCGCCCGTGAAGATCCGTCTCAGTGCATCGCGCTGGCTCGTATCGGCCCGCTCGTCGATGAGAAAGCCGAGCTCGCGATTCTTGTTCATCACGTTGCCCTCGAAACGAATGATGAGGACAACGGCGAGATTACCTCCGAGATCCGCCTTTCCGTAATGGCCCTCGCGGATGAGCCACGTGAGCACGCCCTCGCAGTAGCCCAGCGTAGGATCGGATCCGAAATTGCAGGGGCAGCCGATGGCGCAGTTGCAAAGGTCCCACCAGTCGCCCGTGATGCGCCAATCGGGGACGGCCTCATTCGCAATGGTGGACTCGGCCGTTGCGGATATCGCACCGTTCATCCGGGCTACTCCCTGCCCAGGCGGTGCGCGCTTCCCGGGTGGGAATGATCGTGCTGCGCATAATGTTGGCGCAGCAGGTCCTTGCCGTAGTCGTTGCCGTTGGGCGTGCGCACCACGGTGTGGATGTGATCGCGCGTGGGCTCGTCGTTCGCAAAGACGATCCCCGGCTGGTGGTCGAATTCGATCAACACGACCGGGCTGTAGATGCGGTAGTAGAAAGCGCCGCGATCGTCGCAGGCGCCGATCCAGGAAAAATGGGTCTCGCGCAGGTGATCGAACGCCTGATCGAGCCCGATTTCCGCATGGCCCGGCCGCAACCGATGCAGGTAGACGCCGATCAGATCGCGCAGCACCCGCTGCTGGTCGGAGGTGAGATCGTCGTAGCGAAGGCCTTCGTAGGGCATGCTCACGTTGTCCTTGTAGGCGGCGGTGATGAGCTCGCCCGGCAGGCGTGTCCCGATGACGGCCTTGGCCTGCTGCTCGGGGGTCAACGCCCGCATCATGGCGAGACCCACGCTCTCCTCCGCCCGGAACACCTGTGTGCCCGCGTACTTTCCCCATTCCGCCATCACGGGCTCGGAGCCCATGAACTGCGGGGTAAGCACGAGCTGATCGCCGAGGATGAAGCAGTTGATGATCAGGTGATGGCCGTCGAGCTGCCAGCCCCACGGCTCGGTCGGCGATGGAGTGCCGAAGATGCTGAGCCAGTAGTACCACTCGCTGTATTCCTCCGTCTGCCCGGTGATCTCGCAGGCATGCTCGTTGAGCTTCATCACATTGCGCGCAGTCTCGAACCCGGTCGGGCTGAGCGCGCTGCTCACCAGCGCGAGTGCGGCCTCGCGCTGCGCGGGGGTAAGCTCGTGCAGGGAGAGGCCGTGGCGCATCAGGAACGGATGCACATTGGACCACGAGCGCCATGCATCGCTCTCGATAGCGAACGAGACCCGATGCTGCTGCCGGGCATCAAGCGTCCCCAGGAAATCGCGCGCCGCCCGCAGGATGGGGGCGAGCGATACTCCGGTCTTGCGCACGGGGAACAGTCCCGGCCGGACGATTCCGTCGGCGGTAATGCCACGGAATTCCTCCGCCAGAGATTCCCGGGCCCGCGCCAGCATGCGCTGGAGGAATTCGGAATATTTCGGCGGAGGCGCATACGCCGGCATCGGCACGCGGCGCCGCAGTGGCGGGTGCTGGCGAAACGACTGGGGAGCAACCGGGTGTGCGTGGTCGTGTCTCATGTCGAACCAAGTGCCTGATTACAAAAATCGGGTTCCGATCGGCGGACCATCTCCTCGCGGACCGTCTTATCACGGCAGAGCGCGGGAAACCTACGGCAGTTTGCGGTACTCTCGCCGAAACGCCTCGTCCATGACCCGGTCAGCCGTGTCGTCGAGCATTTGCATGCCACAGCCACTGCAGACATGTACGGCGATCATGACCTCGCATTGGACGTAGCCCTTATCGCTCCACTGCCGGAATTTCATGCGCTGCGATTGCTTGCTCACCTGGCCATGGCAAAAGGCACAAGAAATCATTCCTCGCTCCATTTGCGGGGAGTCGAGCTTGTTCGCGGGAGGAATGATTTGTGATCTGGATCACACGTGAAGCTGTGTGAAGCGGCTCACACAGGCTCCGAAGAAACACCGACAACGCGTGAGAGACCCATACAGGGCCTTTCAGCATATCGCTGCGCAGGCAACCCCGACCGGTTATTTTTTCGGGCCGTCTCTACTGCGCTTTGATGTTAAGGGTGCGGATCAGCTTGCCCCATTTCTCGGTTTCCTCCGCGAGAAGCCTGCGAGCTTCGGAGGGGGAGTCCGCGAGTGCCGTAGCGCCGAGGTCGGCCAGACGCGACATGATGGTTGGGTCGGCAACTCCGGCATTGATGCCCCGGTTCAATGTACCGACGATCTCCGCTGGCGTATTCTTGGGTACTGCAACGCCGTTCCAGGTGCTGGCCTCGTAGCCTGCCAGAAATTCGCTGACTGTTGGGATGTCCGGCAGCACCTCCGACCTGATCCCGGTGGTGACCGCGAGCGGGCGCAGCTTACCGGCCCTGATGTAGCCGATCGAAGCGGGCATCAGGTCGAACATGAGCTGCACCTGCCCGCTCAAGAGATCGATGAGCGCGGGCGCCGAGCCGCGATACGGCACGTGGCGCATGTCAACCCCGGTCAAGGACTTGAAAAGCTCGGCGGCCAGATGCGATGTCGCCCCGATGCCACCCGATGCAAAATTGAGCTTGCCGGGATTGTCCCTGGCATAGGCGATGAGCTCGGGAACGGTCTTGACCGGGACCGATGGATGGACCTCGAGGACGTTGGGGACACGGAACACGCTCGCAACCGGCGTGAAGTCGCGCATGAAGTCGAAACTGAGATTCTCGTAGAGCGTGGCGTTGATCGCGTTCGCCGACGTGGCCCATAGGAGCGTGAGGCCATCAGGGGCCGCTCGCGCGACATACTCCGTCCCGATATTGCTGCCGGCACCCGGACGGTTTTCGAAAAGAAAGGGCTGGTTCAGCCACTGCGACAGCCATTGGGCCATCAGCCGCCCGATGACGTCGGAGGAGCCGCCGGCCGGAAAACCGAGCACGATATGAACCGGACGCGAGGGATATTGCGCGCGTGCTGCTCCGCAACCCGCCGCGGCTGTTGCAAGAGCGGCCCAGGAGATCAGGAAGCGTCTGCGTGCAAGCTTCATCATGGATCGATCGGCGTGGCTGCCGGACACCTGGCTTCGATGATCTCCGCAGCTGCGAGGCAGACCACCTCGCGATAGCGGCCGGCGACGAGCTGTACCCCGACCGGCACGCCTTCCGCCAGCCCTGCCGGCACCGCCAAGCCCGGCAGCCCGAGCATCGAGACGGCGAGCATCGGGTGGTGCGCGGTGAGCATGCGTGCAACCGCAGCATCGCCCTGCTGGTCGTAGTTGACCGGCAGAGGCAGCAGCGAGGAAACCGGCATCAACAGCAGCGGATAGCGTTCGAGGAACAGCTGCCACTCCCGCAGGATCGTTGCCCGGCGCGCGAACGCTTTGATGTACCCCTCGTAGTCGAGCTGCGATGCATAAGCCATCGTCGATGCGCGCGCCCGGCGGAGCTCGTCGTCGCCGAGACGATCGATCGCGCTCGTCGTGCTGGAGCGCTCCTCACTGCGGACCAAGGTGAAGAACAGGCGGGCGATTTCCTCAAAATGCGGCGGCGCGGCCTGCTCGACCCGATAGCCCCCGTCCTCCAGCCAGCCTGCGGCGCGATGCAGCGCCGCCGCGACGGCATCATCCGTCTCGGCACCCGGATTGTCGACGAGGAGCGCCACAGCACAGGGCTTGCTCGGAGCGGTATCGGAGGAACCAGCAGCCGGCACCCACCCGGGATCGCGCGGATCGCCGGCTGCCATGGTCATGTAGCCGAGCCGAAGATCGCGCACGGTCCGCGCAAGCGGTCCCTGGATGTGCGTGATCTGGGTGGTCAGCGACGGGTCCTCGGGGCTGGTGCCGTTGTAGTGCGGGATGCGTCCGATCGTGGGCCGCAGCCCCAGGACACCGCAGCAGTAGGCAGGGTGACGGATCGAGCCTGCCCGATCAGTGCCGTGGGCAAGCGGCCCCATGCCCGTAGCCACTGCGGCCGCGCCGCCCCCGGTCGATCCGCCCGGGGTCAATTCCGCAGCCCAGGGATTGAGGGTGCGGCCGTGCAGCGCGCTGGACGTGAAGAACCTCGCGCTGAACGGGGGGACATTGGTGCGGCCGATTGCAATGGCGCCGGCCCTGCGCCAGTTGGCAATCGCCGGATTGTCGGCCGCGGCGATGCGGTGCTTGAAGGCGACGATCCCGTTCGTGGTCGGACGCCCGGCGTAATCCATGTTGATCTTATAGGTGACCGGGACGCCATGCAGCGGCCCGATCTCCTCCCCGGCGGCGACCGCGGCATCGGCGCCGTCTGCGGCGGCAAGCGCCTCCTCCGCCAGCAGATCGACGACAGCATTGATCTTCGGGTTTACCTGCTCGAGGCGCGCGAGGCAGCTCTGCACGGCCTCGCGCGCGGAGATTTGCCGCGTGCGGATGCCGTGCGCCAAGTCGGATGCCTGCCAGCGCCAGAGATCACTGTGCATGTCGCGGCCGGGCTGGACGACGTATGCTTCGTCACGGCCCGAATGGCTTCTCCCGCTCCAGCCGGGCCTTGGCTTCCTGAGCGATGGAGAGATCGAACAGCTGCTCGCGCGACACCTTCTTCTCGACCAGATGGAAGCTCTTGCCGCTCCAGTAGTCTTGCATTTTCATGATCTCGTCGACCGGGGGCTTGCCGTCCTCGTTGATATAGCTCCAGTGCGGAGCGATCGCTTTGATCAGCTCGGGCTTGTTGAGCGCCGTGGTGCGGGCGAGGATCTCGACGATGTCCATGTGCTTGTCCGGCGCAAGCGCGGCCGCATTGAACTCCTTGGCGCCCTGCAGGTACGCCATCGCATAGCGGATCACCACATCGCGGCTCTTTTCCAGGAAGTCCTTGCGTACCCCGACATCGGCGATGGACATGCCTGGTGCAACCTCGTCGCCAATGGCCACGATCGGCCCCCATTTGTTGTTCTGCGCGAAGAAGCCGAATTGATAGGCGAGGTCGGTGACGTCCACCTGCTTCTGGCCGAGCATCTTCATCAGATCGGGCTGCGGTACATTCAAGGTCCACTGAACGTCCTTGGCGGGGTCAAGCCCGACCTTGTCCAGCGCGACCGCCACGTTGTACTGATTGATGCTGCCGAGCGCGGCAACGCCCACGCGTTTGCCCCTGAGCTTGGCGAAATCCGCGGGCGAGCGGACGCCCTGATCATAGAGCTGCTGCGTCACGCTCGTTGCCGTGTAGCCGTAGCCCGGACGGTTCTGCCCGCGATCGAGAATAATGACCAGGGGGGCGCCTTTGGCGACGCTGTTGAACAGTCCCGCCGAGGCGGTCATGCCGCCGATGTCGAGCTCGCCCGAGACGAACGAGGGCACGGCCAGTGCGCCGTCGATATACTGGTGGTGCTGGATCTCGATGCCCAGCTTGTGGAAATAGCCCTTCTCGCGGGCGATGTAGTAGGCGCCGCCGGAGACGAACGGGCCGTCGGCAACCCGGATGACATCAGCCGCGTGCGAGACTCCGGGCGCAGCGAGACTCATCAGGATCAAGGCGATACCGAGACGCAAACGCGTTTTCATGCAACCTCCTCGTGCTTCAGCTTCGTTCTTCCGCGATCCAGGGCGCGATCCGCCGGTCTACCCATTGCTGCAGCTTGATGATAGCGGCTCCCATTACGGCAAGGACCACCAAAGCCGCAAAAACCTTCTCGGTCTCCAGCACCTGGCCGGCCGAGATGAGAAGATAGCCCATGCCGCTCTGACTCGATCCACCGATCATCTCCGCGGCAACGATCAGGATGATCGCCACGCCCATGCCGAGCTGCAGGCCGGAGAGGATGCTAGGCGTCGCGGCCGGGATCACGACCGCGAGCTGCACCTGGCGCTTGCTCGCCCCCAAATCCGTCGCCGCCTTGATCAGCCCCCGATCGACCTGACGAATGCCGGCATAGGTGCTCATCACGATAGGGAAGAATGCCGTCACCGCGCTGATCACGATGCGATAGGCCTCGCCGCTGCCCAACCAGATAATCAGCAGCGGAATGAGCGAGATCTTGGGCAGCGGATAGAGCGCGGCGATCCATATGTCGGCGACGCGCGATACGATCCGCGACATTCCCATGACGAGGCCGAGCGCTACTCCCGTTGCGGCTGCGACGAAGAAGCCCGCGAAGATCCGCAGCAAGGTGACGGCCAGATGATATTCCATCGATCCGTCCGCCAGCATTCGCCAGAGATAGACCGCAATGGAGCTCGGTGCCGGGAGAAAAATCGGCGCGATGCCACGCAAGCGCACGACAGCTTCCCAGAGGAGAAGGAAGAGGAGAATGCTCAAGGCCGGCAGGGATCGCTCCAAAGCCTTCGACGCGGACCCGGACTTCATGGTTGCCCAGTCATCGACGCGACCTGCTGCGCCATTGCGGCGGTAACCTCCTCGCGAATGAGATGGAACGCGCGGTCGAACAGCTCGCCGAATTGCTTGGAATTGACCATCTCCAGGGATCTCGGTCGCGGAAGATCGATCGCAATGACCTCCTTGATACGACCGGGCCGGGCGGTCATCACGACCACCTCGTCGCCGAGCAGGACGGCTTCTTCGATCGCGTGAGTGACGAACAGCACCGTCTTGTGCGTCTCATCGAAGATTCTCAGCAGCTCCTCTTGCATGACGATCTTGGTCTGGGCGTCGAGCGAGGCGAACGGCTCGTCCATCAGCAGGATCGGGCGCTCCATGATCAGCGCACGGGCAAGCGCAACGCGCTGGCGCATCCCTCCCGAGAGTTGCCCCGGCAAGTGACGCTCGAACCCCACAAGGCCCACTGCCGCGATCAGCGCGCTCGCGCGCTCGTAGCGATCCTTTCGCGATACCCCGCCCATTTCGAGCCCAAAGGCAATGTTGTCGATGACGTTACGCCAGGGGAAGAGATTGAGGTTCTGCCAGACCAGGACGGATTCAGCGCCGAGCGGCCGTTTACGGTTGCTGCCGCGCGCGTCTTGCACGCTCACAGCGCCGCTTGTAGCCGTTTCAAGCCCGCCGATGATCTGAAGAAGCGTGCTTTTGCCGCACCCGCTCGGCCCGAGCAGGCAAGAGAACCGACCCGACCGGAAATGATGGGAGAAGCCGTTGAGCGCGAGCACCTGGTTTGGCCCCTCGCCCCAGATCTGCTCGAGATCCTCGACAACCACGTCCATGGGTCTGACGCCGGGATGGGATGGTCGTTTGAACATGCAGGCTCATCGTACGACGAGCGCTGTTACATCCGCTATCGCGCCGGTTTGGCACGGGCAAGTCACCGACCCGAGTAGCGTGGGGGCGACAGTCGCCCCCAGTATGCGGGAGCCGCTCGCTCTGGCTACTTCGCCACAGTAGCTATGTAGGCAGCGAGATCCGCCGCCTCGATGCGCGTCAACGACATGTTGGGCATTTTGGGGTGCGGATCGAGCAGGAAAAAAGCCAATCGGCTGACGTCGAAATTCGGCTTGCGTGCAATGGCGGCGAATGGGGGCGCCTCGCTCGAGGCCTGGGTCTGATGGCTGGCGACGACATGACAGCTCGCACACCAGCGCCGGCAAGCTGCTCACCATGATCAGGGTCCGCCGCCCAGCCTGGGTTGCTCTCGATCGCGGTTGAGCTTCACCTCACACCATTGCTTCTTCGATCCCTGTCGGCCGAGCATGCATTGATCAAAATCAACTGATATTGTTCCAAGCATGCTGATTTGTTTCACCTTCTGGCTCTCTGCTCTTGGCTGCGCTCTGGGCATTGCCGCGGCGGCAGCACAGGGCAGCGAGCAGACCGGCTCGCTCGATGCGGTGTTGCCCCTGTCGCCGAGCCTCTGCGCGGAAATGAAGACGCATCACGTCTTGAACAAAGGCGCCCCGGTTGGCTGCGACCGGCTCAGACTGGTGCAGTTCGGCTATGTCGGCTTTGACAAGCAATTGCACGGCGAGGGCAGGGTCGTCGTAATGGACGCGATGGCAGAGCAGGTCATGCAGATCTTCGCCACGTTGCGAGAAAGGAGATTTCCCATCGCGACGGCGCAACTGATGAACAGATATCAGGGCAACGACGAAGCATCCATGGCTGACAACAACACATCGGCATTCAACGTCCGCCCGGTTGCCGGCGGCAGCTCTTTTTCGCTGCACGCGTACGGCGCTGCGATAGACGTCAACCCGATGCAGAATCCATATGTCAGGCGCTCGGGCCGCTCACTGGCGGCCAGTCCCAGGGCCGGGTTGGGATATGCCAACCGAAGGAACGTCAAGGAGGGAATGGTCGAGCCGGTGATCGAGGTGTTCGCGGATCATGGGCTTTCTGTTTGGGGCGGTTGCTGGAGAAATCCGACCGACTATCAGCATTTTCAGATCGGCCGAGGGTTGGCACAGCAGCTCGCCAGACTGTCCGCAAGAGACGCGAAAGCGAGATTCGAGCAACACGTCGAGCATGTTCGAGCCTGCCGTCGCACGGCAGGACATACGGCAGGGTGGGCTCGGGCACGCTGCAGTGCGGCTTGCTCGTAGGGTCCGCCCCGCGCGCGCCGTTGCCGACGTCGTCCCGTTTCGGGGTACGGGAGCCTTGCCAAGCCCCTTGCGCTTTCTCACAATCCGAGCAAGGCCGGGCAAAAAACGACCCGAGCACAGATCGACCCGAGCACAGAGGAGAATGACCGTGCGTTGCTTGCAGGCTGTTATTGCGTTGCTCGCCCTCGCTGTGGGCGCGGGGGCTGCGCGGACCGAGCCGCTCCTGATCCGCAATTCCTACGTGGTCCCCGTCTCCAACTGGGCGCCGTTCCTCGTTGCCAAAAAAGACCTCGCGCAGCACTGGGGCAAATCCTACAACATGGAGGCGATTCGCTATCAGGGCACGCCGCAGATGATCACCGCCCTGGCAAACGGCGAGCTGGAATTTGCCAACCTCGCCTATTCGACTCTCGGGATCGCGATCAGCAACGCCGGCATCAGCGATCTGCGCGTCATCGCCGACGAGTTCCACGACGGCGTTCCCGGCTATTTCAGCAACCAGTACTTCGTACGCAAGGATTCAGGGATAAAGAAGATCGAGGACCTCAAGGGCAAGGTGCTGGCTACCAATCTCATCGGCGCCGGAGTCGACATCGCGATGAAGGCGGGACTGAAAAAGCATGGTCTCGTCGACAAACGCGACTACACGGTCATCGAGACGCCATTTCCGACGATGCCGGCGATGCTCGAGGAGAAGAAGGCCAGCCTGGTCACGGCTGTGATGCCGTTTGCGCTCAATCCTATGCTCAACCAGACCGGTTTTCCCCTGTACGATCAGACCGAGGGCCTCGGTATGTCGCAGTTCGTGTTCTGGACGGCGCGCCAATCCTACATCGATGCGCACCGCGCCGTGCTGATCGACTGCATGGAGGACATGCTGCGGATCGAACGCTGGTACCTCGATCCGGCAAACCACGCCGAGGTGGCAAAGATCGCCTCGGACCTGACCAAGATCCCGCCAGAGCGGTTCGACTGGGTGTTCACTCACAAGGATTATTTTCGCGACCGGAACATGATGCCGGACCTTGCGGCGCTCCAGCGCAATGTCGAGACCACGGCAGAGATGGGCTTCATCCGCTCGAGCTTCGACGTGAAGAAATACTCCGACCTCAGTCTGATCGAGGAGGCGGGGAAACGGCTCAAGCAATAACAGATTCTTGGGGCGAGACACGCCTCACCCCCACTCCCGCGTAGAGGACGACCCGGCGCGGGGCACCCCAAAAAAACGCTGCGGGTTGTTTTGGAGACCCCGGGTCGCCCTACGCAACTCGGGTCGGCGAGACTCCCTCATCGGAGCTGTCAAGGGGTGGGGGAGCTGAGTCGATGTCCTTGGGCTGGCCCTCGTCTGCGACAGGCGTCTCGATCTGCGCCGCGGCCGCGATTTCGGCTTGGGATTCCGCTTGGGGCTCGGCTTCCAGCTCTGCTTGTGCTTCGGGCTGAGTCTCGGTTGTCGCGTTGAGAGCGGCAACCTGCTGTTCCAGCTCGCGGCCGAACGCGTCCTCCGCGATCGCCAGCGCAGGCGAGGCGACGAATGTCTCGAGGTCCTCTGTGCTGCTGCTTTGCGCCGGGGTCTCGCTTGGGTTCGTGAGCGAGCTGCGCTCGGTATATCGCTTCCAGAAGAAGCCCATCGTGGAAGCCGACAACACCATGACGAGGCCGCCGAGCGCGCCGTAGAGAGCGGTCTCCCATCGCCGGTTTTTTACCGGAGCGGTAGCGGCGCCGCTGGCCTCCAGCTGTGCAATCCGTTTCTCGGCGTCGCGTCTCGCCTTGACCGCCTCCATCTGGGCGGCCTGCGCCGCGGCCTTGCCTTTTTCCAGCTCGGCAATGGTCGTGCCGGCGCTCGCAAGCTTGTCCTGGAGCCTTTCGATCCTCTGCACCAACGCAAGGCGATCGACTTTCGCTTCGACTACGTCGCCGGTGGTTGGGGTGGGCGCCGCATCGGCTGCCGGCTGCGGTGGCGAGACCGGCTGCGCCTCGGCCGCGGGCTCCGCCATCGAGGGCGGTTGCGGGCCCGGTCCTGCATCCGCCACCGATGCTGCTGACAGCTCCGATCCCGGCGCGGGCTGCTCTGTTGCCTGCGGCTCCTCCGTGGTGGTCTGCGGCTCCGCCGTGGTGGCCTGCGGCTCCGCCGTGGTCTGCGGCTGCTCGGTTACTTGCGGCGGCTGCTCGGTTGCTCGCGGCTCTGCCGCCGGTTGCCGCTGCAATGCTGCTTGCGCCGGCGGCGCGCTCAGAACCATTCCTGTCGCGTCTACCGCTGCGGTCCGCAGAGCGCCGCGTCCTTTCTGGTCGAAGCTCGCGCTCCAGATAAATCCAGGACCGCCCACGATGCGGTAGATCGGCAAGCCTTCCTTTGCCGACCGGGCGAAATTGCCGAGGAAATCGATCAGCAGCCCTTTCTTTGGACTCTTTCCCTCGGCGAGAAGCTTGACGCTCGCCTGGTCGAGCGGCTCGATCGTAACCTGCCCCCAGGTTGCGATCATTCCCTGCGGCAGGCCGCTGCGCGCCGGCATGTTGGTGAGCTGCGGTGATTCGCCGATCCTGTGCGAGTGGCGGTCTATGTCCTGCTGCGCTTGCGTCGCGTTGACAAACGACGGCTCCTGCGAGCGATTGACGTAGACGACGTTTCCGTCGGGCGCATGCAGCAGCGAATAGGCTGCGCTGACGCTCTTGCCGCGATCTTTCTCAGTCCGAGCTTTCTGGCACCACGTCAATCCGCTGAACTGCTCGCTCGGGCTGCACTTGTATTCCCGATAAGCAGCATTGCTCCGATCGACTTGCGTTCCGATCGCTACGCCGTCAACGGCATAGGACACTGGTTCTGCGAATGCCTGCGCGCACAATGCCAGCGATGCAGCAGCCGCGATCCCGATTCTCATAATCAGCCCCCGACGCCCCTACCCCTTGCAACGGTAAAAAGATCAATAATGCGCGGCAACAATGGGGCATTGCCGCCTTATTTGTTGCCTATTCACGTTAAAACTTCATATCTCATAAACTGTCGCACGGCATGAGCGCAGCAACTGCGCGCCGCATTCCGGATGCCGTTTCGCTCAGCCGGGCGGCCAAATCGACCCTGGACGAATGCCCGCAGAGCGTTGCGCTGGCTTGGTCCTGTGCATTGCCGCCGATTTGTGCGAGTCGCGCCAATATTTCCCCTCAATTCTGAACTGAACTTTTAACGATCGGGGATCATGCTGGGGAGCTCGGGGGCTGCACTCTCTCGACGGGATTTGCGCGCGCGGGCGCGAGTTGCCGCCCGCGAGTTGCCGCGTTCGATCCGGCGGGAGATCTGCCCTGGAAGTCGCGGGGGGCTGACGCTGTGATTGAACAATCAGTTGCTGTGCCGCGCCGGGCCGCGCTTTATCTTCCTTCACGCTCGTCCGCGAGGCCCGCCCTTCTCTTTCGCTGGGGAGCGATCGGCATCCTCGCGGCTCGGCATCGCTATGCCGCCTTCCCGCTCACGCTCGCCGCGAGCGCCGTCGCGGGGGCGTTCACGACCTCTGCCGTTCTCGATTGGCAGGACAGCGTGCCCGTCCCGGTCGCGATGACCGTCGAGCCCGCTCGCAACGAAACCGTAGTCTATCCGCGCCCACGCCAGCCGATTGCCAATGCAGAGCAGGACCTTTCACAGCATCCTTACACCGTGCAGATCGAAGCTTCCGACGAGATCCAGGATGCAGATCTTCCCTCGAATTTTCCGCGCGCGGTACAGACCCTGCGCTTCGTCAACGCCGATGCACCAGTCACCACCAGCGCGATTGCGCCGCGGACAGAGGGCCTGGTGCAGCGAGCGCTGGTGAAGGTCCACGGTTTGGTTGCGTTCGCGCCGAAGGACGGCATCGGCGTCGAGTCGGATAAAGGCGCCGGCGCTCCGCAGAAGCGAGCCGGATCCCTGACGGACGAGGTCGACGACTATCTGTGGAAGGTCTATCAGCGCGTGCCCGTCAAGAAGGATGGGACGGGCGACTTCACCTGGAAGGACCCGGCTGCGGCCAAGCATGCGGGCCTCTCCATGCGGGACTACGTCATCCTCGGCATGGATCCGGAGTTCCGCGAGCAGCTCTATCACGCCGGCAAGGCAATGGATGCGGCCGGCCTGCAATGGTCCATGCTGAGCGCCTTCCGCGACGATTACCGCCAGGGCCTCGCCTCCGGCTTCAAGGCCAGCGTCGGCAACTCGCTCCACGGCGGCAGCCGCCGCACCGGGGGCTATGGCCATGGGCGCGCGATCGACATTACCGGCGCGGAGGGGCACGAGAGCGAGGTGTGGCACTGGATCGATGCCCACGGCGCCAAGTATGGCCTGCACCGTCCGCTGCCCGGGGCCGATCCCGCGCACATCCAGCAACGCGGCGATTCTCACAAGATCGCCGTTGCCTTGCGCGAAAGTCGCACCGGCCTCGCGAGCAACGACAAACCGGGCGACAAGTCGAAGACGCGCGGCAAGACTGCCGTCGCCGCGGCCCGGTGATTTGCTGAGCGCGACGCGCTGATCAACGCGCCGCGGTGCCATCGTTCGGCAGCTTCGAAGCCTCTCCGGCGCGCCCTACCGTGGATACACCCGTGTTATCCGCTCACTGCGCCTGAGCCGCTTGCATCCGGCATGGCCGCGCGCGATGTTGCCCTGGGACGGGGCAAGCAGGAGGCACCGATGGGCTTGCTCGAAGATATTCTGAACACGATGCAGACAACTGGCGCTTCAGGCGGTGCGCCGGCGCAACGGGTGCCGGCACCGCCACCCGCGCCGAGCGCGCAGGCAGGCCAGGGCATGTCTCCGCTTGCGAAGATGCTGCTTGCCCTGCTCGCCATCTACGCCGCCAAGAACCTCCGCCGGGCGCCCTCGCCGAGCACCCAACCGGCATCCCCGGCGGGTGGTCGCGGCGGCACGACTGCCGCAGACGCAAGCCCCGCAGGCAACCCGCTGGACGACATCCTCAAAGGTCCGCTCGGCGGACTTCTACGCGGCGCAGGCGCAGGCGGCACGGGTACCGGCGGGGGATTGGGCGATCTGCTCAGAGGGCCGCTCGGAGGGATTCTCGGCGGCGCAGCCGCGGGGACGGTGCTCAATGGTGGCCTCAACGATCTGCTCCGGCAGCTGCAGCAGAGCGGGCAGGGGGATGTGGTCAATTCCTGGGTCGGCACCGGCCCGAACAAGGCGATTGGCCACAGGGATATTGCCGACGCGCTCGGCTCCGACACCCTCGATCAGCTCGCTGACTACAGCGGCATGCAGCGCGACGATGTGCTCTCGGGCCTGAGCCAGGAGCTGCCGCGCTTCGTCGATGCGCTCACGCCTTCCGGACGCCCGCTGAGCGACGAGGAGGCGGCCGGCTGCTGTGATCGCGAGCGGAGCCGACTTGACCCGATGCATGGCGCCTATGCGATCGCGCGGCATCTCCAGGTCGTAGGTCGTCCGCATACCCCATCCGAGGCTCGGCGCTGGTACCCAAGTAGTTGGTAAGCGGAAAAGCAGTGTCGGACGTGATTGCGCTTGCCGTTTCCTTCCAGGTCTCTTCGCGCGTCGTCATGACAGTTTCCTCTTCAGCAGCCGCTCCGCGTTTCCCACGAAGATCTTGCGGCGATCGGCTTCGGAAATATCGAGCTCGCGAATCCGTGCAATCGTCGGGGCGATCGGCCCGAGCGGAGTGTCGGTCGCGAAGACCACATGCTCGGTGCCGAAAAATTCAAGGCCGCAGCGCACCGCCTGGATGCCGCCGCCGAACAGGGCGGTGTCGCCGTAGAACTCATGGAAGTAATCGAGGTGCGGGCGCTTGAGGGACGGCAGGACCTTCGAATAGTCCTCATCGAGCGTGCGGCTTCCCAGCACCTGCAGCCCCGGCCCGATGCGGCCGTCGTAGAACGGGATCATGCCGCCGAGATGATGGGTGATGATCTTGAGCGCGGGATAACGGTCGAGCAGCCCGCAGAACACCATCCGCACCATGGCGACCGAAGTCTCATAGGGCCAGCCGAAGCACCACCACATCTCGAAGCGCGATTTCTGCTCCGCGGCGTAATCGGACATGGCGGAGGTGCGCGCGGGATGCAGCCAGATCGGCGCATCGAGCTCGGCCATGGTGGCGAAGATCGGCTCGTAGGCGGGATCGTCGAGCGGCCGGCCGGCAATATTGGTGAAGATCTGCACGCCCCCCGCACCAAGCTCCTTCACCGCGCGGCGTGCCTCGGCGACCGATCCGTCGATGTCGGTCATGGACAGAGCGGCGACGAAGGTCGGGAACCGCGCGGGATGGCGCGCGCACAGCTCCGCCATGGCGTCATTGCCGATGCGCGCGAGCTCGAGCCCGACCTCGCCGGTGGCGAAATCCTCGATCGGCGGGTTGGGCAGCGAGATGACCTCCCGGTAATCGCCGAGCTGGTCCATCTCGCGAAAGCGCTCGTCGAGATCGAACAGCTTTCTGACGCCACGCAGGCGCGCGCCGATGTTGCCGAGGCGCGGCGCAATCCGATTCATCTCCTGGAAGAATGCGTCCGGGAAGATGTGGCAGTAGATGTCGACGATCGTTTCCTGAGCCATGGTGCGACTCAGAACTTCACGCGATCAGCGCCCTTGAGCCCCAGGATGTCGCGCGCTTCCATCGGAGTCGCGATCTGATAGCCGAGATCCTCGATGATGCGACGGATCTTGGCGACCTGCTCGGCGTTGCTCTTGGCCAGCTGACCGCGGCTGATATAGAGGCTGTCCTCCAGGCCAACGCGCACGTTGCCCCCCATCATCACGGCCTGGACGGCGAACGGGATCTGAAAGCGCCCCGCACCCAGCACCGACCACTGATAATCATTGCCGAACAGCTTGTCGGCGGTGCGCTTCATGAACATGAGGTTCTCGACGTCGGTGCCGATGCCGCCGAGAATCCCGAAAATCAGCTGGAGAAAGATCGGCGGCTTGAACAGCCCACGATCGACGCAGTGGGCAAGATTGTAAAGATGCCCGGTATCGTAGCACTCGTGCTCGAACTTGGTGCCGTGCCCCTCGCCCATGAGCTTGGAGATCTTCTCTATGTCGCGGAACGTGTTGCGAAAAATGTTCGCATCCGAGGAGATGAGATACTGCTCCTCCCAATCGTATTTCCATTTCTTGTAGCGCGCCGCCATGGGATAGAGCGCAAAATTCATCGATCCCATGTTGAGCGAGCACATTTCAGGCGAGAATTCAGCGGCGGCCGCGAGCCGCTCCTCGACGGTCATGATCACGGAGCCGCCGGTCGTGATGTTCACCACCGCGCCGGTCGCCTGCTTGATGCGCGGCAGAAACTGGCGGAATACGGCTGGGTCACCGGTAGGTCGGCCATCCTGCGGATTGCGCGCATGCAGATGCAGCACCGCGGCGCCCGCTTCCGCCGCCTCGATCGCCTGTGCCGCGATCTGGTCAGGGGTGACCGGGAGCGCCTCCGACATCGTCGGCGTGTGGATCGAGCCGGTGATCGCACAGGTGATGATGACCTTGTCGGATTTGGCAGCCATTGTTTTCTCCCGGGGCGCTTCGCTCGATTTGTTTACAGGACCTCACTTGTGCGGGCATCGGCGGCAAAGCGCAAGCGCCGCTCCAGCGGCAGGAGCTCCCAACCGAAGCGTTCGGCAAGGAAGCCCCAGATACCCTTGGGCGCAAGCAGCATCACCGCAATGGCCACGGCACCGAGCATGAGCAAATAGAGGCTACCGAGATCGGCGAGCGTCCGGCGCAGCAGAAAGAACACCAAGGTGCCGATGATCGGGCCCTCGATGCGGCCGATGCCGCCGATCACCGTGATGAAGATGGCGTAGGCGGTCCAGTCGTTCACGCTGAACGCGGTGTCGGGCGAGATGCGCAGCCGCTGCAGGAAAATGAGCGCACCGATCGTGGCGGTGGCAAAAGCCACGGCGATGTAGATCGCGAGCTTGATGCGCCAGACGTCGACGCCGGCGGAGCGCGCGGCAAGCTCGTTGTCGCGGATGGCGGTGAGCGCCAAGCCATAACGCGAGCGCAACAGCAACACGATGGCGCCAAGGACAACGACGAGGAGCGCCAGCGCAAGCCAGTACATTGCGAGCTCACGCATCTGCCGGCTCGGCGCCATGGCGATCACGATCGAGGCCGGCAGGCTGATGCCGGAGCCGCCGCCCAGAGTCGAAACCTGAGATGCAAGCAGGCGAAACACTTCCGCCACGACCCAGGTGCCGATCGCGAAATAATGCCCGCGCAACCGGAACATCAATCCCGCAACCGGCATGGCAATGGCAGCCGCAATCAGCCCTGCGATCGGCACCGCCGCGAACGGATGCAGGCCGGCGACAATGGTTGCGGCGAACAGGACGTACCCGCCGAGCCCGACGTAGGCCTGTTGACCCACCGAGACCAGCCCAGCATATCCAGCGAGCAGATTCCACAGGCTCGCCAGTGTGATGTAGGCAAACATGTCCGACATGAGGCGCAGATCGTCACGGCCGGCGAAGCCGGGTGCGCCAACGAGTGCAAGCAGGATGACGACCAGAGCGGTGGCGCCGATCCGGCTCGATCGACTCCAGTGCTCGACATGAAAGGCCGGGCTCATTGAAGGCCCTTCCGTCGCAGCATGTCCTTTTTGCAAAACCGATTCCAACCTCTGATCGAGCGAGAGGGCAAGCTTTTGCTGTACATGCGCTAGCCTTGCACCTTCGGAAACAAGCCTTGGGGGCGCACGGCAAGAATCAGGAGAAAAGCGAGATGCCCGGCAAGCACCTGCCAGCCGGGATCGAGGCGGGCGCCGATCGCCTGCGATACGCCGAGGATGATGCCGCCCGCGAGCGTGCCCCACATGCTGCCTAGACCGCCGATGATCACGGCCTCGAACCCGAAGATCAGACGCGCGGGTCCGATCGCCGGATCGAAATTAGCGCGGATGGCCAGCAACACCCCGGCCACCGCGATCACCGCGAGCGAAAGTGCCATGGCAAGGGCAAAGACATGCCGGTTGTCGAGGCCCATGAGCTGCGCGACCGAAGGATCGTCGGACGTCGCCCGAAATGCCCGACCGAAAGCCGTGCGATAGAACAACACCTGCAAGCCGCCGATGACGGCAAGCGCCGCGACGAGCTGCAGCAGCGGCAGAACCCCGATCCACACGCCTTCGCCCAGGGGGAAGGTCGCGACCTCGATGGCGCCGGCGTTGAGCCTGCGGCTGTCCGCGGTGAACAGCTCGAGCAGCCCGTTCTGAATGATCACGGAGAGGCCGAAGGTGACGAGAAGCGGTGGCAGCAGATCGTCGCCAAGGGTGCGGTTGAGGAGCAAACGTTGCAGCGCGTAGCCGATCGCCGCCATCATCGGTGCGACGATGATAAGGGAGCTCAGCGGATCGAGGCCGAGCGTCTCGGTTGTCACCAGGGATACATAGGCCGCAAGTACAATCAGATCGCCGTGCGCGATGTTGACGAGCCGCATCACCCCGAAGATCAGCGCGAGCCCCGCAGCGAACATCGCATAGAGGCCGCCGATCAGGACCCCCTGGATAATGACGTTGATCCACTGCATCCGATTACGAGTCGCCAAATAACGCTAGTCAGCGCTTTTCACGCTTGCCAGTCGTCTTCCTCTCAACGTCGACACGGTTGCTCTGCTTTCGGGCTCATCCGCCGAAATAGGCGGCAGAGATGGATACGTGCGAGAGTGAGTCGGAACGCCCGGCGAGCGCAACGCGTCCCTCCTGCAGGCAGTAGACGTGGTCCGCCGCTTTGAGCGCCTGGACGATATCCTGCTCCACGACGATCAGCGAGGTGCCTTCGGCGACGATCACGGGCAGCCGGGCGTAGAGGTCGCGCACGACGATCGGAGCGAGCCCAAGGCTGATCTCGTCGCAGAGCAGAAGCCTGGGGTTCGACATCAGCGCCCGGCCGATCGCGGCCATCTGCTGCTCGCCGCCCGAAAGCGCGGTGCTCGGCATATGGCGGCGCTCCGCCAGCCTGGGGAACAGGTCGTAGACGCGCGTGAGCGTCCAAGGTCCAGGGCGTCCCAGCTGGCCGCCGATGAGCAGATTTTCCTCCAGCGAGAGCGAGGGGAACAGCCGGCGCCCTTCCGGCACGAGCGCGATCCCGCGCGCGACCAAGGCGTAAGCGGGCAACCTCCCGGTCGGCTCCCCGTCGAAAACGACCGTATCCCGGCGCGACCTGATAAGGCCGGCAATGCAGTTGAGCAGGGTCGATTTTCCGGCGCCGTTGGCGCCGATGACGGCGACCACCTCGCCCGGAGCTACCGCAAGAGAGACCCCGAACAACGCCTGGAAATCGCCGTAGAACGCGTCGAGACCGCGTACCTCGAGCAGTGCCTCAGGCATCCGCCGGAATTCCCATGTAGATTTCGCGCACCGAAGGAGAGCGGATCACCGTCTCGGGTGCGCCTTGCGCAATGAAGGCGCCGCCGTGCAGAACGAGCAGGCGATCGACCACCGCAATGAGCGCATGCACCACGTGCTCGACCCAGATGACGGACACGCCGTCGTGTCGGATGGCGCGGATCAACTCGACCAGCGCCTTGCATTCATGCTCGGCGAGGCCGCCGGCCACCTCGTCGAGAAGGAGGACGCGCGGACCGGTGGCGAGAGCGCGCGCGAGCTCCAGCCGTTTGCGGTCGAGCAGCGTCAAGCTCCCGGCGTTACGATTGGCCTTGTCCGCGAGAGCGCATTTACCGAGCAGGTCGACGCAGCGGCCATAGACATCGCCCTCGCTGCGGCCGCTACCGAACGCCGCCGCCACGACAAGATTCTCGAACACGCTCATGCCGTGGAACGGCTGTGGAATCTGAAACGACCGGCCGAGCCCCAACCGGCATCTCCGCTCCGGTGCCAGGCGCGTGATGTCGTGCCCTTCCATCAGCACGCGTCCGCTGTCCGGCGCCACCGTTCCGCTGGCGATCCCGAACAAGGTGCTCTTGCCAGCTCCGTTCGGCCCTATGATCCCGAGCGCCTCGCCGTGGGAAAGCGCCAGATCAAGGCCATGCGCCACCACCACTGCCCCGAAGCGCTTGCAGACCTTGTCGAACGCCAGGATCGGGGCATTCACGACAGGAGCTGCAATGCCCCGCCCACGGGAATGATCGGCGCAGTCTTGTTGGTGGTGATCACGAGATCGAGCTTGTCGCCCTTGCGCTGCCATTGCCCGGCAACGAGCGGCGTCTTGGTGACGTTCTTGACCGGCTGGCCCGTCCATTTCACCGGCCCCACGATGGACGCGTAGTCGGTGGCGACGATTGCTTCGAGGATGCCTTTCGGCTCGAGCGTCTTTGTCCGCCTGATCACGTCGATCGCCACTTCGAACAGGGCGTGCTGGAAGCCGATGGGCTGCGTCCACGGCCGCTTGGTGGCCTTCACGTAGGCGGCGGTGAGCTCGGCTGCGCTCTGGCCGGTGAGGCTGGACTTGAACGGATGGCTGGGCGTCCACCAGATCTCGCTGGTGAGCCCGTTGCCCCGGGCGCCGAGCGAATCGATCACCGAGGGAAACAACAAAGCCTTTCCAATGGTCACGATCTTGGGCCGGAAGCCCTGCTGCGCCGCCTGCGACCAGAAGGTCGCGAAGTCAGGCGGGATCATGTTGCCGGTGACGATCTCGGCACCCACGGATTTGAACGCCGATATCTGGGAGGTGAAGTCGTTGTTCATGAGCTGATAGCGGCCGGGATCGGTGAGCTTGTAACCGGCCTTAGCCAGGGCAGGCGGCAAACCGCGCTGGGGATCGCCCCAGGCGTTGCCGTCGGCATCGTTGGGAAAGAGGCCGCCAACGACCTTGTTGGTGGAGGCCGACTCCCACAGCGCGAGGAAAGCGCCGATCACGTCCTCGAGCCCCCAGAAGAAATGATAGGTCCAGGTGAACCCCTTGGCCGGGTCGCCCTTGCGGCCGAAGAAATACGGCTGCCAGGGGCAGTTGGTGGTTATGCAGGGAACCTCGTTGACCTCGGCCTGATCTGCCACAGGGTTGGTGGTGTCCGGCGTGGCCGAGGCGACGATGAGATCGACCTTGTCTCCGAGAATGAGCTCGGAGGCGACCTCGGCGGCTCGGCTTCCGTTCGATTGGCTGTCCTTGCTGATGATCTGCACCTGATAGGTGCGCCCGCCGCTCTGCAGACCGGGGGCGAGGATTCCTCGCACCTGCTCGAGGATGAAGGCATCCGCCTCCCCGAACCCGGCGAGCGGGCCGGTCTTGGGGCTGACATGCCCGATCTTGATAACGCGGCTCTGGGCGTGTGCCGGGATAGCTTGCAACACGGCGGGGGCCGCCAAGGCACCCAGACCGGCGCTGATGACCTCGCGACGAGAGATGCTTTGCGACTCAGTCGCGCTGTTTGTCGTCATAGAAATCTCCGTGTGCCGCTTCGGTTGAGCTTGCTCGAGCCCGCCCATGACCGCCGCGTTCTAACCATCACTCAAACGCGCTTGCTTGAGATGTTGGAGCATTTTTCTCCGCAGCGCAGCTTGTTCGTCCCCGCTCCATTGCCGGAAGCCTTCGCCTGACTTGAAGCCCAGCTTGCCCTTGTCGACGAGCATCTCGAGATAGGGAGATGGAGCGCGCCTGCGGTCGATGTCGGGCAGCAATGTGCGGTGGATGGCAAGGGTGAGATCGGTACCGACGAGATCCGCATTCTCCAACGGGCCCAGCACGGCCAGGCGCCGACCGAAACTCGCCTTGATCACCGTGTCGACGGTCTCCGCATCGCAGATGCCGCGCTCCACCAAGGAGATCGCTTCGCGCCAGAGCGCATGCTGGAGGCGATTGCCCACAAAACCCGGCACGTCTTTCTTGACATGAACGGGCATCTTGCCAGCCGCCTTGTGCAGGGAGATGGTCCAGTCGATCGCTGCTGGTGAGGTCCATCGCGTCCCAATCACTTCCACCAAGGGGACGAGGTAGGGCGGATTCCACCAATGTGTTCCGAGCGCCCGCGCGCGGTCGCGCAAGCCTCCCACGATCCTCGTGATGGGGATCACCGATGTGTTGCTCGCCAAGATGGCCGATGGCGGCGCGTGCCGCTCGATCTCGGTGAACAGCTTCTGCTTGACCGGCAGGTCCTCGATTACGGCCTCGACGACATAATCCGCATCGCGCACCGCGGCGGCGAGATGCGGGGTCGCTTCCACCCGCTCGACTGCCGCCTCGTCCTCCCCGAGATCCCTGATATTGGCGAGGATACGCGAGCTCGCGCTGTCGAGATTGGCCATGATGCTGTCATGGATGCGCACGTCGTGCCCGGCGAGCGCAAATACCTGCGCGATCCCGTGTCCCATGAGGCCTGCGCCAATGACGGCAACACGCGCTTTCGGTGGCACCGTCATCCCGCCGTGTAGCCGCCGTCGGCATAAAGAATGTGCCCGGTGTAGAAGTCCGACGCCTTGGACGCGAGAAAGAGGAGCGGCCCGGCGAGATCGGACGGCTCCCCCAGGCGGCCCTTCGGGACGCGAGTGAGAAAACCCTTTCGTACCTCCCGCGCCCGCTCGGTATCCTCGAACATCCATTGGGTGAGCGGCGAGCGAAACACGGTGGGCCCAAGGGCATTGACCGTTATGCCGCTTTCGCCCCACTCGCAGCCGAGCGCCTTGGTGATGCCGTCAATCGCCGCCTTCGAAGCGCAATAGGCGGTATATCCGGCGGGATGACCGAGCAACCCGCGTGCCGACGACATCAGGATCACCTTGCCGCCCTGGCCCTGCTTGAGCATCTGGCGGCCCGCGGCGCGGGCCATCAGCCAGGACTGCGTGACATTGGCGTCCATCACGTCGAGGAAGTCGTCCGGCTTCTGCTCGACGATCTTGGAAACCTTGTTCTGTCCGGATGCGACCACGAGGACGTCGACGCGTCCGAACTTTTTCACTGCGGCATCCACGATCGCATCGCAATTGGCCTCGGAGCCGGGGCGTTTCGCCATCATCTCGACCTCGGCGCCGAGCTTCTCGCATTGGGTGGCGACCTGCTTGAGCTTCTCCGCATTCCCGGCGGCGACAACGACATTGGCCCCGGCGCCGGCCAGCACCTTGGCCGCCAGCTCGCCGAAAGCGCCGGTCGCTCCGGTGATGATTGCGGTCTTGCCGCGGATGTCGAACAGCGACAGCGGATTTTTCAGGAAGTCTTGATCGGGCATGCCGTTACTCACCGGTGGCGTCAAGCTGCGTCACTGTTGCGGCATCGAGACCGCAACCAGCATCGTCACGACGTCGTTGCCCCGGTTGATAATCTCGCGGCTTTCGTTCGGCCCGATGAAGCAGGAGTCGTTGGCTCGCAGCACAGTCTCCTTGCCGCCGGCGATGAGCGTGAGCTCACCCGAAAGCACGTAATAAACCTTCTCCGTGGGCGAAGCGTCGGGCCCGGCTCCGCCGCCGGGCAGAAAATGCGACAGGCCGACGGTGAACTGCTTCGGGCCGCCGGCATCGAGTCCAAACAGGCGCAGCGAGCAATAGGCGCGATGGTTGGGCGCCTCGTAGGGCCTCGCTTCGCTCAAATGCTTCACCTGCATCAGAGCTTCTCCCCGCGTTCAAGTCGATAGGACCCTTTGGGATCGATGATGGCAACAAGCCGTATGATGCAGCCGTCGCCACGCTCCCAATTCCAGGGAAACAACGCGAAGGTGCAGCGCCGGCCGGTGACCTTGTCGATGTCGCCGCCGACATTCTCGATGCCGAGAATTCCGTTCTTGAACAAGATGCGATGCACCGGCTCCCAATCCGGAAAATCCGCTTTCCAGTCGCGGCCGCCCGACCACTTCTTGTACTCCTCGGCGAGATGCGGGTGCAGCGGGCCGTTGCGCTGGGGACCGATGGCAGTGGCAAGGGGATGATCGTTGGCCTGGGTGTCATGCCCGACCACCTTCACCTTCCTCTCGACGAGCCATTCCCCCGCCGAAGGCACGAAGCCCGGCGCACGGCAGAAATAGTCCTCGTTGTCCTCGTAGACCTTGTGCCAGCCGGTATTGACGATGACCACATCGCGCGGGCGCACCACGCTGCCGGCGGCTTTTTCCAGGTCGTCGTAGGTGATCGATTCCCACTGTTTCTTCGGAATCGAAACGACGATGCCGGAGCCGAAGAAATGCGGCAGCGGGACCTCGTCGATGAACGCCGTGCCCTGCACCACATGCGCCGGCGCGTCGATATGCGTGGTGTTGTGCATGCTGGTGGTGATGCGCTGCGACAGCACGCCGGACTTGGCGTGATAGTGGATGCGCTCGATCTTCACATCCTCGAAATAGGGCCAGTTCGGTGACTGGTAGCCGAACCGATGGGACAGGTTGTAGAACTCGAGTCCCATGCTGTTGTTCAGATTCTCCTCGAACGTCACCCCACGAATTTTTCTTGTCACCGCAACCCTCGCACTCTCGTTTCCGAGCAAGCGCAGCTTGCTTGCCGTCTCACCGGTTTGATACGATCTGCGCCGTCAGCGTACAAAAAACAGCGGCATCGAACAACACGAGCCGGCATGGTGAGGAGGATCGCACGGATGAGCGCTGCCGGTTTCGAGCATTCGGACGGCGTAGACCTGCCGAGTAGCCGGTCGTGACCGATATGGCCGCACTGTCGCCGGTCGACGACATCGTCGCGCGCATCGAGGGCCTGCCGACGTCGTGGTGGCAGATCAGGCTTTGCAGCGGTCGCCGCCGGTGCGGCTGTGATCACCGGCTTGCTCGCTGTTGAAACCAAGGGACGCGTGCTGGAGGAAGCCTCGCCGTAACGGCCTGACTTGCCGCCGGTCTGCATCGCAGGCCCCATTCTCGAGGAGAAAGACCCATGCGCATGCCCAGTGTGTTTTTTGTGGCTCTGCTGGCGGTGTGGAGTGCAACCGCCGCACAAGGCGCAGAGCCGGTGAAGATCCGCATGTCATGGGTTGCTCCCGTGACAAACTGGGACTCCATTGTCATGGAGAAAAAGGAGCTCGCTCGGCATCTCGGCAAGTCTTATACGCTCGAGCCCATGCATTTCCCCGGGACGCCGCCGATGATCACGGCCATTGCCAACAACGAGCTTGAAATAGCCACGCTCGCCTATTCCACTCTCGCGATCGCTGTCGAGAACGCCGGGATGGATGATCTGCGAGTCATCGCCGACGAATTCCGCGACGGGGTCGAGGGGCATTATTCGCAGGAGTACATGGTCCTCGCCGACGGGCCGATCAAAAAAATCGAGGACCTCAAGGGCAAGGTGGTGATGAGCAACGCCGCCGGCAGCGCCATCGACGTGGCCATGCGTGCCATGCTGCGCAAGCATGGGCTGGAGGACAAACGCGACTATACGGTGCTGGAATCACCGTTTCCGACCATGCGGGCAATGCTGTCGGAAAGGAAGGTGGACCTCATCCCGGCGGTGGTGCCGTTTGCCTACGATCCCGAGCTGCGCAAGATCGCGCGCACGTTATTCGTTCAGCGCGATGCCATCGGTGTCACCGATATGATCGTGTTCACCGCTCGCAGGCCCTTCATCAACAAGAACCGGGCCGCCATGGTCGATTACTTTGAAGACATGCTGCGGATAACACGGTGGTTCCTCGACCCGAAGAATCACAGGGAGGCGATGGAGATCGCGGGACGCCTCACCAAGCAGCCGCCGGAGCGCTATGACTGGCTGTTCACCAATCGGGACGCCTATCACGATCCCGACATGCTGCCGGACCTCGTGGCGCTGCAGAAGAATGTGGACATGACGCGCGATCTCGGATTCGTGCGCTCGTCTCTCGATGTCGACAAGCATGCCGATCTCGGCATGGTCGAGGAGGCAGCGAAGCGGCTGAAATAATGTGGGCGGCACGCAGCTGGAGGTCCGCATCGCCAGCCCGGCACTGGCGCAATTCGTAACGACGATTTTCGAAGCTGCCGGACTGGCGCATCCGCTCGCCGCGGAGTGGAGCCGCTCGCTCATCTGGGCCAATCTGCGAGGCGTCGATTCTCATGGCGTGCTGCGCGTGCCGGGGTACGTCGACCGGCTGAACAGCAAGGCGATCAACCCGTCGCCGCAGATGCGCATCGAGCGGCGTGCCGGCGCAGTGGTCGTGCTCGAGGCGGATCGTGCGCCGGGCGCCATTGCCATGGGGCGCGCCATGACCGAGGCGATCGCGTGTGCGCGCGATACTCATCTCGGCTGGTGCGCGGCGCGCAACATCACCCATGCCGGGGCGGTCGGCTACTTTGCGCTGCAAGCCGCACGGGCCGGGATGGCCGGAATCGTGATGACGGCGTCGGGGCCGCTCATGGCCTACCACGGAGCGCGCGTGGCGGGGGTGTCGACCAATCCGTTGGCCATGGCATTTCCTGCAGCGCAACGATCGACGTACCTGTTCGACATGTCCACATCCACGGTCGCCCTGGGCAAGGTGATGGCGGCGCGGGATGCCCAGCGCCCGGTCCCCCGCGGCTGGGGCATCGACGCGCAGGGCCGCGAGACCACCGATGCGGCCAAGATCGCCACGCTCTTACCCATGGCCGGTCCGAAGGGCTCGGGACTCTCCTTCCTGATCGAGTGTCTCTGCAGCCTGACTGTCCATAACCCCATCGTGGCCAAGGCCCTCGAGGCGGGGGGACGCCTGGATGACCCGTTCCTCAATGGGGTGGCGATCGCGCTTGATCTGGCGATGTTCGGCAATCCTGATTCCATCCGCGCGCAGGCGGACCGGCTGGGTGACGCGATCCTTTCGCTGCCGCACGCCGCCGGAACCGAGCGCGTCTTTCTTCCTGGCGAGCGTGGAGAGGCGATCCTGCGGCAGCGGGAACGAAGCGGTATTCCGCTGCCGCGCGGCACCTGGGACCGTTTGCTCGCGTGCGCAAGGGAGCTTGGCGTCGCCGCCCCCAAAGCCCTCGAGAATGGGGTATAGTATTGGCGAAGAGCGGGTTATCCGACGCTGCGAGCGGCCAACCGAGCTCAGAGGCGACGCAATGGCTGTTGCACCCGTCAAGCAGGCCGCGCCCGGACCACCTGACAAGCTGGCGCTGCTGCGCAATCACGCTTTGTTTGGTCAGCTCCCGCCGCGTGTGATCGAGCATCTCGGCTCGTATATGCGAAAGCGCACCCTGGCACGAGGAGAAACCATCTTCGCCAAGGGCGATCCAGGCAGCGGACTGATGGGCGTCCTTACCGGCTCGGTGAAGATCACCGTACCCTCGGTGGACGGACGCGATATCGTGCTCAACATCATTCACCCCGGTGAAATCTTCGGCGAGATCGCGCTGCTCGACGGGAGGCCGCGCACAGCCGACGCAACGGCGATGTCCGACTGCGAGCTCATGGTTATCGAGCGGCGAGACTTCATTCCATTTCTTCGCAGTCAGCCAGATCTGATAATGCAAATCGTCGAGATCCTTTGCTCACGCCTGCGCGCGACCACCGAGCAGGTCCAGGACGTGACCTTTCTCGACCTGCCGACCCGGCTCGCCAAGGCGCTGCTGCGCCTGGTGCGGGAGGATGAAGGAGCTGCCGCCGATAGTAAGCTGACGATTACGCAACGCGAGCTCAGCCAGGTCATCGGCAGATCGCGCGAGAGCACGAACAAGCAATTGCGCATCTGGGCGAAGCAGGGCTGGGTTCGTTTGCAGCGCGGCGCTGTTACGGTGTTGCAGCCGGACAAGCTGGTCGAGATTGCCGCCGAAGCAGTGGAGCTCGATACCTCCTGAGCTGACGAGCTCGCAGGTCGTTGCATCCGAGGCTGCGAGCATTTGCCCGGGCGCGCCCAGCAAAAAAAAGCCCCGCGCAAGCGGGGCTCAAGTGAAGGAGGAAACGCCCATGATTAGTAGGCGGGAGTAAACTTACTTATTTCGACGGCCGTGCCAACCTCTAATTTGCCGCCAGCCGCAGAATTGCCGCACGTGTCACTTTTCCGCCACAGTCTCCGCTGGCTGGCGCGTGGTGAATGGACCTCGGTCGACCTGTTCTTGCGGTCTTGTCGGCGTCCTCGCCGTTGACGCTCGGGATCGCAACAGACAGCATCATCCGCATGAGCCGCGAGCACCGCCAGCGCAATCTAGGTTATTTCTTCGATGATGCGCTCGCGCGCGGGCCGGACAAGGTCGCGGTCATCGATCTCTTCGGTGGACAGGAGCGTTGCTCCACCTATCGAAGGCTCGATGCGCGCATGGACTGCATTGCAAGAATGCTTGCGCGGCTCGGGGTGCGCCCTGGCGAGCGCGTTGCGATGCTGGTCGGCAACCGCACCGAATTTCTCGAATTTTTCTTCGGGTCGATGCGCGCCGGTGCGATTCCACTCCCGCTCAACATCCGCCTCGCCGCCGCTACTTTGACGGACATCATCCGCGAGGCCGCATGTATGCTTGCGCTCTTCGACCCGGCGGCTCATCGCGACGCGCTCTCGATCGCGCGCAACCTGCCGCTGCGGCAACGGCTGCTGCTCGATTCGAGCAGCGAAGGATTCCTCCCGTTCGAGGACGAGATGGCAAAGCCCGCAGCAGCGATCGAGCCCCCTGTGATCGATGCCGACACGCAGGCCTTTCAACCCTACACATCCGGCTCCACCGGACGTCCCAAGGGCGCGATCATGACCCATCGCGGCATGCTGTGGTACGTGGCGTACAACCAGCGCTATTGGCCTGCCGCCGAGTCCGATCGCGGGCTCATTGCGCTGCCGCTGTTTCACAAGAACGCCTTGCGCGGCACGGTGAAACCCATGCTCTATGCCGGCGGCTCCTTCGTGCTGATGCCGGGTTACGAGCCGCGTCCCTATCTCGAAGCGCTGGCCAAATACAGATGCACTTATTCCCGCGGAGTCGCGGCAGTCTTCACGATGTTTCTTCAGCATCGCGACTATCTCGAATCGCTCGATCTGAGCGCCTTGCGCAGCATGACCATCGGCTCGGCGGTAGTGGCGCCCGAGCTCGTCGAGGCCGTCGAGCGCGCCTTGCCTCACGTCAAGGTTTCGGAAAGCTACGGCTTGACCGAGGGCGGCAGTCCGCTGCGCGCGCCGGTCGACGGCCATCCCGTCCCGCGCGGCAGTCCCGGAGTTGCAGCGCCCGAGGTCGAGGTCAGGCTCGTCGACAGCGAGGGAAGGGACGCCGAGGAAGGCGAGCTGCTGGTGCGGTGCCCCTACGTTTGCCTGGGCTATTACAACGAGCCGGAAATTACCCGCCAAAAGCTTCATGACGGCTGGCTGCGCACCGGCGATATCTTCTGTAAGGACGGGGACGGTTTTTTCTATTTTCGCAGCCGCGTCGACGACATGTTCAGCTGCGGTGGCGAGAATGTCTATCCGAAAGAGGTCGAGAACCTGCTGTTCGCGCACCCCGACGTCGTGAATGCCGTCGTCGCGCCGGTGCCGCACACGGTGAAGGGATTCGTTCCGGCTGCGATGGTCGTCGCGCGGGAAGGGTCGAAAATCACCGCGGACGCGCTCAGGGCCCATTGCCTCGAGCGCGGGCCCGCTTTCTCACACCCGCGCTTCATCGCGATAGTGCCGTCGCTGCCGTTGAACGGCGCAGGCAAGGTCGACCGCGGGATGGCCCAGGTCAGACTAAGGGATGCATTCGCCGCGCAAGCAACAAACCGCCAGAGCCCCTAGCTCGCATTGTTGTATGGCTGGGCCTATGTCAATCTTCAGCTCACTGTTCTGTAGGCCCAACGACCGCAATTGACCGGTGATCGTCCAAACAGAGTGGAGCCATCATGCTTGCCGAAAACGATCGCAACAAAGCTGCCGATATCCTCATGGCGGCGGAAACGGAGCGCAAGCAGGCGGTCCAGCTGTCCAAGACCTGGCCCGATCTCACGATCGATGATTCCTACGCGATCTCGAGGGAGGTGGCACGCCGCAAGATGGCGGCAGGAGCCAAGCTCATCGGGCACAAGGTCGGACTGACCTCGAAGGCGATGCAGCGTTCCTCTCAGATCGATGAGCCCGATTACGGTCACCTGTTCGACGGCATGATGATTGCCGACGGCGCAAAGATCCCGCACGAGAAATTTTGCCGGCCGCGCGTCGAGATCGAGCTGGCCTTCATAATGGGTAGACCGCTCAAAGGTCCAGGGATCGGCCTCCCCGAGGTGCTGCGCGCGACCGAATATGTCGTCCCGGCGATCGAGATCGTCGATGCGCGGCTGCAGGATCCCCGCAAGATCGTAGACACGGTGGCGGACAACGGGGCGGCAGCAGGCATCGTGATCGGCGGCCGGCCGGTAGGTCCCCTCGACATCGACCTGCGCTGGGTGGGGGGCATCATGTACAAGAATTCCGAGATCGAGGAGACCGGCGTTGCCGCCGGAGTGCTTGGCCATCCCGCGCTCGGGGTTGCCTGGCTTGCAAACAAGCTGGGGAGCCACGGGGTTTCGCTCGAGCCCGGCCATCTCGTGCTGGCGGGCTCGTTCACGCGGGTGGTGTTTGCCGGGAAGGGCGATACGCTGCATGCCGATTTCGGCGCGCTTGGGGGCATTGCCGTTCAGTTCGTGTGAGCCGGGAATCGGAGCCTGCATGGACATCGAAACGACAACGACCGGGCTGGCGCGCAAAATACGGCGGCTCGGGCATCTCGATCTGGCCGGAGCGGGACAGGTCACCATCAGCAATGGACATGCGTTCGTGGGTCATCTGCCCAATGGGGATCAGCTCGGCACCTCCATTTTGGACATTTCCGATCCGCGCAAGCCGCGGGTGATCGCTACGGTTCGCATCGACGATCCCGAATCGCACAGCCACAAGGTCCGCGTTTGCGGCAGCGTGATGCTGGTCAATCACGAGCGTAATATGAGCAAGATGGGCCGCCGCGCCGAGCAGCTGCCGGGCGCGAAGCGGGCCTTGCGCGCGCAGCTCGGCCGGGAGCCCAGTGCGAGCGATCTTGCGGCGAAGCTCAGCGTGTCCGAGAACGACCTGCATCAGCTCGAGGAGCTCGAGCGCCGCGGCTATCCCAACGGCGGGTTCAAGGTCTACGACGTGTCAGTGCCCACTGAGCCCAAGCTGATCTGCTATCAGAGGACGGGCGGGATCGGGGTGCACCGCTTCGACATGGATGATCGTTATGCCTATCTCTCGACCGAGATGGAAGGCTACATCGGAAACATCCTGGTCATCTATGATATGAACGATCCGTCGCGGCCGAGAGAGGTTTCGCGCTGGTGGATGCCGGGGCAGCATGTCGCCGGGGGCGAGGAGCCGACCTGGGCCGGGCGCCGGCACCGCCTGCATCATGCGCTGCGCTTCGGCGACGAGATGTGGGCGAGCTGCTGGCACGCAGGCTTTCGGGTGGTCGACGTATCGGATCTTGGCCGGCCACGGGCGGTCGGCAGCTACAACTACCATCCACTCTTCCCCGAGCCCACGCACACCGTCATGCCTGTGCCGGAGAGGATCGGCGGTCGCCGCATCGCGCTCGCCGTCGACGAGGAGGACCAGGCTCAGAGCGCCGCCGAGGAGGAAGCGCGCCGCGGCCGCGCGCATGCCTGCATTCTCGTCTTTGATGTGACCGAGCTGTCGGACATCCAGCCGATTGCGCAGTATCAGCTCAGCGAGCTTGATTCACCGTTCAGCCGCATCGGCGGTGCACGTTTCGGCGCGCATCAGTTCTGCGAGCGCATGTCGGGGACCCTCGTTCACGCGGTCTGGTTCGGCGGCGGGCTGCGCATCATCGATGTTGCCGATCCGCAGGCTCCGCGCGAGGTCGGCTATTTCGTTCCGCAACCCGTGGCCGGCCGGCCCGCCCCGCAAAGCAACGATGTCGCGCTGGATGAGCGCGGATTGATATATGTGGTGGATCGGCATGTCGGCTTCGACGTGCTGGAATTCACGGGTTAAGCCGCAGCTCACGCCCGCTCCGCCAGAGCCGGCCGCCCCGCTTCGGGCGCGAGCAAGCCGGCCCATGTCCGGCGCAAGCGCACCAGCACCTCTTCCGGCGCGGGCACCGTGAGCCGGTCGCCGCTGCAGGCGACGACATCGAGCCGGGCGAGCCTGAGGAGCGCGTCGGCGACCTTGAAAGTGATGTCCACTCCGAACGCGAGGCGCAGCCAGGCCTCTATCCGGCCCTCGAGCTCCGTTTGCGTCTGTGCCGTCGCTGCCGTGTGCAGGAAGTAACAGGCAAGGAAGGCCTCCTTGCATTCCTGATCCTCGGCCTCCCCGATCATGTAGTCGAAGATACCTGCGTTGTTGTTGAGGTTGCGGAAGTAGACGTTGTTGGTGAGCTCCTGCTGGTATTTCAGCGACTGGCGCTGATACCGCAGCCACTGGCGCATCACGAATCCGATCAGCGCGGCAAGCCCGCTCATGCCTGCAAACGCGCGCTTGAGCGCGTCATGCTCAATCGCCGAGACGAGCCCGAGGTAGAAACCGATCACCAGAAACAAAACCGTCAAAGTGGAGGAGAGATTGATGAGAATCGGTATCGCGCCGGCGAGCGCCGGTATGCCGAGCGCGAGCGTGTCGAACAGGCTCATCACCACGCGGACGTTCGGGAACAGGGCCTTGAGGTCCGTACTCGACACATTGCGGAAATATTTGATCAGGACGGACCCTGGGCGGATCCTGCGCCGGACGAGAAGCTTGCGCTCGCGCTGGGAAGCGATGGCGGCCGCTGGCCTGGCTGCAACGAATAAAACGACATCGTCATGGACAAGGACGTCATGCCTCTCTCGGCGCAAACCGAGCCAAGTGGGGACCTCCACGGCCTCCTGGTGATGTCCGCGATGGAAAAATCGTATGTCGCGAAAGTCGTCGAGCCTGGCCGCGACCTTGACCCGCATGGTTTTGCGCTTTTGGTGCGCTTCGTCGATCTCCGCATGGGAGATTTCCGAAAAGCTCGCATCGCCGAGAACGGTCTCGAAGGACTCGACGAGATCGTCATAGGCGCTCGCGAGCGCGGCATCAGTCAGCCGCGCATGCGGCTCGACCTCAGGATCGAAGTAGAAATAGTCATGACGCAGCCGTTCCAGCTGCTCGAAATATTGGTAATGAAAGATGGCGGCTAGAGATCGGCAGATCTGACGGAACTGCTCGCGCTCTGCCTCGCTGCCGAGCGCTCCATGCTCGATCAGCGCATCCAGCAGCTCGGCCTTGCGAACGGGAATGAAGCGCTCGCGCGTCGCGGCGCGTTCATCCGCGCCTGCTGCCGTCATTGCGCAGACTGATAAAAGGTCTTTGCGTCCGCGCTGAAAGCCTCTCGCGATGGCGGATCGATGTAGAACATGTGTCCGCCGCGATAGAGCGCAAGCTGGGCACGCGACGGGTCGCCGATTGCCGGCAGGTGATCGAGCACGTACCTGCTGGCGGCGTAGGGTGTGACCATGTCGCTGTAGCCATGGGCAATGAGCAAGCGGAACGAGGGAATGAGCGCGAGCAATTCCCGCAAATCGTCGCTCACGCCCGCCGATCCCCGTCCGCCGCCCCAATCCCATTTACCCGAGACGTCGGATGCGAGCAGGATGTAGGTCATCTCGGTCTTGAATCCGAGCTCGTCGCGCGCGTAGCTCGCATAGGCCCCGCCATAGGCGCGGGTAAGCCCGTCCAGGAGCGGATCCGGACCCCGCGCGGCGTCCTGCTCGGGAAACGGATCGGCTACGGCGAAGGTCGCATCGTAGCGGCTCACGATCTTTCCCTCGCGCGCATGCAGGTGCTTGACGTAGGCGTCGCGGATGAAGCCGCGCGACTTCGCAACGGTGTCCTCGGGCAAGCCGGTCATCTGCGCGACGCGCGCGTAAAAATTGTTGGCCGCCTCACCTTTCGGTGCCGGTCCTGCAAGCGTGCTCAGGTAGGTGCCGAGCGCAAAGTGCTCAGCTTCCCGCAAGGCGTCCTTGCTGAACGTGCCCTTGCTTTCCAGCTCGGCTGCGGCCAGCGACGGCAGCTGCAGGGACGCAGCCAGTGCCGAGCGGCTGCTGCCGAAGGTGAGACTGCCCTCGATGAGCGGAGACAGCATGATGATGCCCGCGACGGCAATGCCCTGCTCGTGGCGCAACGTTTGGGCAACCTTGGCCGCGCGAAAGCCGCCATAGCTTTCGCCCAGCAGATATTTGAGCGCATTGCCGCGGCCGTTCTTCGCAGTGTAAAGCGCAATCACCTTTGCGAGCGCCTGCGCATCGCCACGCACCCCGTAAAACGGGCCGCCGCCATCCGGTTTCGCGGCGCGGCTCCATCCCGTTCCGACCGGATCGATCATCACGAGATCGGTGAAGGCGAGCCAGGTATGCGGATTGTCCCGCAACCGGGTGGCGGTCGGATCGTTGCCGACAAAATCGGCAATGCGCGGACCGACGAGCCCCAAAGTCAGATAGGCGGATGCTGCACCGGGTCCGCCGTTGAAGCCGAAGGTGATCGGGCGGCTCGTGCTCCCGGCATTCTTCGCGACATAGGCGGTGTAATAGATCGCCGCCGAGCGCTCGCCGGACTGGTCGTACAGGGAGAGGGTGCCTGCCGTCGCGGTATAGGCGAGCTTGCCGCCCGGCAGATCGATGGCGTGCTCGGTGACCGAATCCCCCGGCAGCAGCCGCAGCACGCTTTCGCGCTGTTCCCCCCGATGCTGCTCCGACCGTGACTGCTCTTGGTGCTGAGTGGGCTCGTGCTGCGGGCGCTCCTGCGCACTCGCAGCCGCCGCCGCGCCGGCAACGGCCAGCGACAACAACAAACGAATGGCGGCGAGCTTGGGCAAGGCCATATGGCGTCCTTTTTTGATAGCGCCGATGCGGCGGCTCTGTTTGGCCCCTGTGGCGCGCGCTCCGTCCGGCTGAACCATAGCGATATTGCCATGGAGCCTCAAACGGCTCGCGGAATAAGCCCTGATTCCGCCTGCCGAGAGCATCGCAGGGCTCGCGCTGCGACGTCGGAACGGGCGGGCAACGCGCGATGGACATCGGGCGGCAGATCGGGGAATGTCCGGCGACGGGAAGCGACTGGTCTGAGAGCTACAGAGGATGCCGAGCTGATGCCCTTTCCCCGAGCCTCGCGCGCGCTCGAACGATTCACCGTGCTCGACCTGACGCGGGTGCGCGCCGGTCCGACCTGCGTGCGCCAGCTCGCTGACTGGGGTGCCAATGTCGTCAAGATCGAGCTGCCGGAGGAGCCTGGCGCGCCGGAGCCGCTCGGGGGCCCGCGCGAAGGCCCCGATTTCCAGAATCTTCACCGTAACAAGCGCAGCATGACGCTCAATCTGAAACTGCCGGAGGCGCAGGCTGCTTTCAAACGCATGGTGAGGAAGGCGGACGTCGTGGTGGAAAATTTTCGCCCCGACGTGAAGCGCCGGCTTGGGATTGATTACAAGCAGCTCGCCAAGGTCAACCCGAAGCTGGTCTATGCCAGCATTTCCGGGTTTGGACAGACCGGGCCCAATGCCAATCGGCCGGGCTTCGACCAGATCGCGCAGGGGATGGGCGGGCTGATGTCCATCACCGGCCTGCCCGGACAGGGACCGGTGCGCGTGGGCATCCCGATTGCCGATCTCTGTGCCGGCCTGTTTTGCGCCATGGGCATCCTGGTGGCGCTGCTCGAGCGGGAGAAGTCCAAGAAGGGACAGTATGTCTCGACCTCCCTGCTGGAGGCGCAGATCTTCATGCTCGACTTCCAGGGCGCGCGCTGGCTCATCGGCGGCGAGGTGCCCGGGCAAGCCGGCAACAATCACCCCACCAGCATTCCGACCGGAGTGTTCAAGACCGCCGACGGTCACATTAATATTGCCTCGGCGGGGGCGAGGATCTGGGCGCGCTTCTGCAATGCCGCCGATGCAGAAGAGCTCGCGAAGAAACCAGAATATCAGACTGGCGCCGACCGATCGAAGCATCGCGACGAGTTGAACGCCGATATCGAGCGCTACACCGTCAGACGCACCAGCGCGGAGTGGATCGAGCTGCTCAACAAGGCAGGCGTGCCCTGTGGCCCCATCTACAGCATCGATCAGGTCTATGCCGATCCCCAGGTCATTCACCTCGGCATGGCGCAGCCGGTGAAGACGAAGGGGAAACCAGTGCGCATGGCGCGCCAGCCCGTGTCGCTCTCCCGCACGCCCAGCCGGCTCGCAGCGCGGCCCCCCGCCCTGGGGGAGCACACGGACGCGGTACTGCGGGAGCTCGGCTTTACCGCCAATGAAATCTCTGCCCTGCGTAAGGCAAAAGCGGTATGAACAGGCCGCGGAGGAGCACAAATGGATGACGTGACCAAGACCGGGAAGATGCTGCGGCGCAAGGATGGGCGTGTCGGATATGTGGTGTTCAACAATCCGGAGCGGCACAACGCGGTGTCGCTCGACATGTGGGCGGAAACCAGCCGTATTCTTCAGGACTACGCCAACGACGACGAGGTGCGGGTGGTCGTTCTGACCGGCGCCGGCGGCAAGGCATTCGTATCCGGTGCCGACATCTCGAAATTCGAGAGCGAGCGCGCAACGCTCGACGCCACGCGGACCTATAACGCTACCGTTGAGAAGGCCTATTCGGGAATCCAGGAATTTTCCAAGCCTACGATTGCGATGATCCGCGGCTATTGCATCGGCGGCGGCCTGGGGCTCGCAGTCTGCTGCGATCTGCGCATATGCTCGGAGAATTCGCGCTTCGCCGTACCCGCGGCCAGGCTTGGGCTGGGCTATTCCTATGCGGGCTTGCGGCGGCTGATCGATGTCGTCGGGCCTGCATTTGCGCGGGAGATATTCTTCACCGCGCGCCAGTTCGGGACCGAGGAGGCGCGGCTGATGGGCCTCGTCAATCGCATAGTGCCCGACGCCGAGCTCGAAGCCTATGTAAAAGACTACGCCGAGACCATTGCGGCCAATGCACCGCTGACGGTGAAGGCGGTGAAATACATCGTCGGTGAGGTCATGAAAGACGAATCAAAGCGCAATCTCGCGCGCTGCGCCGAGATGGTGGAGCAATGCTTCGCCAGCCAGGACTTCATCGAAGGTCGCAGGGCCTTCATGGAAAAACGCAAGCCGGTATTTACCGGGATCTGAATTCCGCGCTGCCGCGGAGGCGTGGCGCGGAGCGAGCCCAAGCGGCAAGCTGTCACGGCGCCCAAAGCAGGTTTCGGCGTTTCAATATCGATGAATGCAGGCTGCGCGGCAGGCCGTAAGAGTGTCCCGGGAGGAAGGGCGTGGCGTCGGTTGAGTTGCGCGGTCTGACCAAGCGCTACGGAGAGCTCGCGGTCGTCAATGACATTTCACTCACGATCGAGCACGGCCGTCTGATGTGCCTGCTCGGCCCGTCGGGCTGCGGCAAGACGACGACGCTGCGTCTGATAGCGGGGTTCGTGGAGCCCTCCGCCGGCGAGATACGGGTCGGCGAGGAGGTTGTTTCGTCCCCCAGGCGAACCGTGCCGCCCGAACGGCGCAACATGTCGATGATTTTCCAGAGCTATGCGTTGTGGCCGCACATGACGGTCCGCGAGAATGTGGCCTATGGGCTCAAGCTGCGCCGCATGGACCGCGCCGCCATCGAGCGCAAGCTCGCCGCCATCCTGGCGACGACGCATCTTGCCGAGCTGGCCGACCGCTATCCGGGCGAGCTTTCAGGGGGACAGCAGCAGCGGGTGGCTCTCGCCCGCGCGCTCGTGGTTGAGCCCGAGACGCTGCTGCTGGACGAGCCGCTATCCAATCTCGATGCGAATCTGCGCGAGGAGATGCGCTTCGAGGTGCGTCGGCTGCATGACGAGTACCGCTACACTACCGTCTACGTCACCCACGACCAATCGGAAGCGATGACCACCGCCGACGTGATTGCCGTGATGAATGCAGGCCGGATCGAGCAAGCCGGGTCGCCGGAGGAGATCTACGAGCGTCCGCGCTCGGAATTCGTGGCCCGCTTCATCGGATCGAGCAATATCGTCAAGGGAACGGCGCTCGATCGCTCGCACCTGGCCTGCGCCGGCGGGAAGCTGCGCGGTACCGGGGGCAATCTCGTTCCCGGGAAGGAGGGCGCCATTGCAGTGCGCCAACACGCGATAGGCGTAAGCGTAGGCAAGCCCGAGAGCATGGAGAACCTGCTTACCGGCACGGTGGTCAGGCAGGTCTTTCTGGGAGCGAGCCGGGACTACCTGGTGGAGCTCGCCGATCGCACCCGATTGCGGGTGGTCGCATCGGCTTCCGACAACATCGGGCAAGGCACGTCGGTCTGGCTCTCTCTTCCACCCGAGCGCTGCCGCATCCTCATGGGGTAGAGCGTCGATGAAGTCGAATGGGATTCGCGCGGCAGGGTGGGTTAGCTTGGCGGACCGCCTGACCGACCGCGATACGGCAAAACACATGAGGCGGGACACTCCGGTTCGAGCGGAACGCGTTTGCGCCGTGCGCGACGAAAACATCAGAAACAAACTGAGAGAACGCATGAGATGAAAACACGGACCAGAAGAGACTTGCTCCGAGCATCCGGCGCTGCCGCGGCCTCGGCCATGTTTGCCTCGGTTGCGTCCTCGGCTCCTCCGGCGAGCGCCGTCACCCCGCAGCTCATCGACGCGGCAAAAAAGGAGGGAAAGATCGTCTTTTACACCTCCATCGATCTTCCAGTTGCCGAGCGCATCGCCAAGGCATTCGAGGCGAAATATCCCGACATCCCCGTGCGGGTAGAGCGAACGGGAGCAGAGCGCGTGTTCCAGCGAATCGGTCAGGAATATGCGAGCGGCATCCATGCCGTCGACGTGGTCAATTCGTCGGATGCGGCGCATTTCATTGCCTGGAAGCGCGATGGGCTGCTCCAACCTTATGTGCCCGAGGACGTCGCCCGATTCTACCCGGACGAGCACAGGGACCCCGACGGCATGTTCGCAAGCTTCCGCGTGTGGCTGTGTGTGATCGGATACAACACCACCATGGTGCAGGCGGCGGAAGCTCCAAAAAGCTACGCCGATCTCTTGGACCCGAAATGGACGGGGAAGATCGTCAAGGCGCATCCCGGCTACAGCGGCACCATCATGACGGCGACCTATCAGATGGCGCGGGACCTCGGCTGGGAGTTCTTCGAGAAGCTGGCCAAGCAGAAGGTGATGCAGGTGCAATCCTCGGCTGACCCGCCCAAGAAGCTGGCGCTCGGCGAGCGCGCGGTAATGGCCGACGGCAACGAGTACAACATGTTCATCGAGAAGGAGAAGGGCAGTCCGGTCGAGATCGTATACGCGACCGAGGGCTCGCCTCTGATCGTGGGGCCGAACGGGCTGTTCAAGAGCGCCCCCAATCCGAACGCGGCCCGTCTGTTTCAAAGCTTCTGCTTCTCGCCTGAGGCGCAGCAGCTTTGCATCGATGTCGCAGGGCTGCGTTCCTTGCATCCACACACGAAAGAGAAGCCGGGACGCAAGGCCTTCGCGGAAATCAAGAAGATGAAGGATGATCCCGCGGGCGTCGAGAAGATGAGCGCAGAGATAAAGGCGCACTATAGCAGGATTTTCGGCGTGTGAGTTCTATCAGAAACAAACGATGAGAAACGCTCCGATCATGGCTGAATTCCTCCGGCGCAATGCGAGGGGCGGGCATGATGGTGCTGTTTCCAGGCGCGATGCGCTGCAAACGGCCGCCGCGATTGTTGCCGGCTGCCTGCCCGCTGCGGGCGGTTTCATGCGGTTTGCCCGCGCGCAAGCGGTGACGATCGAGCCTGCCGCAGTTACGCCGGGACTGATCGAGGCCGCGAGGAAGGAAGGCCGGCTCGCCTTCTATACCGCCATGGACCTCCCGGTCGCGGAGAAGCTCGGGAAGGCGTTCGAGGCCAAATACCCCGACATCGGCGTGCGAGTGGAACGCTCCGGAGCGGAACGGGTGTTCCAGCGCATCGGACAGGAGATGGAAAGCGGCATTCACGCTGTCGACCTGGTGAATAGCGCGGATGCCGCGCATTTCATCGTCTGGAAGCGCAGCGGTTGGCTCGTTTCCTATCTTCCCGAGGAGGTGGCTCGGCACTATCCCGCTCAGTTCTATGATCCTGGTGGATCGTGGGTGACGACGCGCGTGTGGCTTTCCTCGCTCGGCTACAACACCGGTCTGGTGCGGGCGCAGGACGCTCCGAAAAGTTTCGCCGACCTGCTCGATCCGAAATGGACGGGCAAGATGGTCAAGGCGCATCCCGCCTACAGCGGCACCATCATGACGGCAACCTATCAGATCGTGCGTGAGCTCGGCTGGGGCTATCTGGAAAAGCTGGCCCGGCAGAAAGTGCTGCAGGTCCAATCGTCAACCGACCCGCCGAAGAAGCTCGCCCTTGGCGAACGCGCCGTCATGGCCGATGGCAACGACTACAACCTCATTCAGCTCAAGGAGGCCGGTCAGGCGGTCGAGGTGGTTTATCCGGCCGAGGGCACGCCGCTCGTCACCGGCCCGACCGCGATATTCAAATCCGCGCCCAACCCGAATGCGGCCCGCCTGTTTCAGAGCTGGTTGCATTCGCTCGAAGCCCAGCAGCTTCTCGTGGATTTTGCCCGCCAGCACTCGGTCCATCCGCAGGTTCGGGAAAAGCCGGGTGCACGCAAGCTCTCCGACATCAAGACCTGGAAGGACGATCCCGCCGGCGTGGAAAAGGCCAGCGAGGAGATCAAGACCCGCTACGCGCAGCTGTTCAAGGTGTGACACCATGGACGGCAGGGCGGGCACAAACTGTCCCCGGCTCGCACGTGCCGTTCGGGCACGGCGCGCGTACGATCCACGTTCGGGGCGCAGGGCTGTCGCACATAGCGGCTCGGGGAGGAGGCCCCGTACCTTCTCCTGCAAGGGGGAGGTCGACGGCATTTGCCTCGCTCGCGAGGCGAATGCTGCCGGGCGGGGGGCGCACGTCCCCGTGCGCCTTTGGCCATCGTCGCCGTTCCGCCTGAACCCGCATCCGGCTCCCGCCGATCAAGTCTGGGGCCGAGCATCTCCCCCTTTCGGGGAGATGTATTGCGCTGTCACATGACGATCGCTTTGCCGGCCCAGAGCTCGTCAAGGTCCTACAGAGTCGATCTGACCTGGCCGATCCTGATCCTGTTCGCCGCGCTGTTGTGCGTGCTGATCATCCTGCCGATGTTCTGGTTGTTCTATTACAGCCTGGTGGATCGCGCCGGAGCGTTTACACTCGCCAATTTCAAGACCCTGATCGCCGATCCCATTTTCGTCGAGCCGATGATCACGACCCTGATCCTGGCGATCAGCTCGAGTGCCATCTGCTGCGCCGTCGCGGCTCCCATGAGCTGGCTGGTGGCACGCACCGATATGCCGCTGCGCCGTACCGTGCGTGCGCTGGTAACCGCCTCGTTCGTCACCCCGCCGTTTCTCGGCGCGATCGCATGGGAGCTGCTGGCGGCGCCGAACAGCGGTCTCCTCAACAAGATCTTCCGTCAAATGACGGGAGCGCCGCAGGACGAGCATCTCTTCAATATCTACACGCTCGGCGGCCTCATCTTCGTCATCTCCTGCTACACGTTTCCCTACGTCTTCGTGCTTCTCGCGAATGCGCTCGACCGCATTCCCGGCGACCTCGAGGACGCCTCCTCGATACTCGGCGGGCGCACCTGGACCACGGCCCGGCGGGTAACCGTTCCGCTCGCCCTGCCCGCGCTCGTTGCCGGCGCCCTGATCGCCTTCCTGCAGGCGATGACACTGTTCGGCTCTCCCGCCATCCTGGCGATCCCCGCCGGCTTCCACACCATGACGACCAAGATCTGGAGCCTGTTCAATTACCCGCCCAAGCCCGAGTTGGCCGCGGCAGCGTCGGTGCCGCTTCTCGTGGTCACGGTGCTGCTGCTGCGCGCCGAGCATCTCATCCTGGGCCGTCGCAGCTATTCGGTGATTGGGGGCAAGCAAGGCGATCCCAGGCTGGTGCGCCTCGGGGCAGCGCGATGGGCGGCGCTGTCCTTCGTGTTTGTGGTCCTGCTTTGCCCCGTATTCCTTCCCTACGGCGCGCTCATCAACGCCGCCTTCTCTCCCGTCGCCACCTCGTTCGTATCCTTCGATACGTTCACATTGCACAACATTCGCTTTGTCTTTTTCGACTTGTCGGCAACGAAGCTGGCGGTGAAGAATACCCTGATACTGGGGGTTGCATCGGCGACCGTCGGCACTCTCATCGCGCTGGTGATCGCCTATCTCACCACCCGCCGCGCGATTGCCGGCTACCGCACCCTTGGATTTCTCGCCACTGCTCCTGTTGCAATTCCCGGCATTGTACTCGGCGTTGGTCTGTTCCTGAGCTATACGCGACCGCCGTTCGTCCTCTACGGCACGCTATGGATCCTGCTGCTCGCCTTCGTCACCATTGCGCTGCCTGCGGCCTACCAGCAGCTCCAATCGGCGTTCCGGTTCGTTCACACCGACCTGGAGGACGCGAGCCGCATTCTGGGATCGACGCGGTTGCGGACGCTGCGCGACATTACCGCGCCCCTGCTGCGAACCAGCGTGATCGCGACCTGGTGCTTCATCTTCGTCGGTGTGATCCGCGAGCTCTCGGCCGCGATCATGCTGTTCACCTCGGAGACCAAGGTCATATCGGTGCTCATTTTCGATCTCAACGAATCCGGCGACCTCGGCGCCATTTCCGTCCTCGGGCTGATCATGCTGGCGATCACCTTCGCTGTGGTGGTTGCGGTCAACCGCATTCCCGGATTCAGCGAGGCCCGCTTGCGAAATGCCTGATGATCGAGCAACTGCGCTCGGGAGCAGCAGTGTGACGAACGAGTTGTCGGGACGCGCTGCCATCGTCACCGGCGCGGGCCGCAACATCGGCCGGGCGATTGCGCTTGCGCTCGCCGAAGGCGGCGCCGCCGTCGTGATCAACGCGCGTGCGAGCCGCAGGGAGGCGGAAGGGGTCGCCGGCGAGATCGAGCGGACTGGCGGCAAAGCCATGCCGTTTACCGCCGATGTGACGAACCCCGACGCCGTCCGGGAGATGACCGCCGCCGCTGCCGCGCAATTCGGCCGCATCGACATTCTGGTCAACAATGCTGCGGTGCGCGTCGAGCAGGCGTTCGACCGCATGACGCTCGCGGAGTGGCGTGCGGTGACCGCGGTTATCCTCGATGGCGCATTCAACTGCGCGCAGGCGTGCCTGCCGCACCTCCGGCGGGCAGGGGGAGGCGTGATTGTGAATATCGGGGGGCTGAGCGCGCATTCAGGCGCGGCGCGACGCCCGCATGTCGTCGCCGCGAAGGCCGGGCTTCTGGGACTCACGCGCGCGCTCGCGCATGAGCTCGCCCCCGACCACATCAGGGTCAACACGGTCACGCCGGGTCTGATGGCGATGCCCCGGCCTGCGGAACTGGCCCAACCGGAGCATCACTCACGCATCCGTGCGCTCGTGGGCCGTCGGGGAATGCCTGACGATATTGCCGCTGCAGTGCGCTTTCTCTGCGGCCCCGGTGCAAGCTTCATCACCGGTCAGAACATCCAGGTGAACGGCGGCGCTTTCTTGGGCTGACTGTAATACCCAGTTGAGCCTCTCGGAGATGCGCGCGAGCAAGTGTCCCAGCGATGAGGCAGTGCCAGCGGTGCTCGCGCGCTGCCGTCACTCCGAAGCGGCCCTTCACGAGGTCAACGAAATTTTTGCATATATCTGTGAGCGCAATCGGGCGGCTGCCGTAGCCTACCGAGGACGTGAACTCCAGCCGGAAAGATGCTAATCCCCCTGCCACCCAATCTACCAGGCAGGAATGTGAGGCGCTCATGTACACGGATCTCGGGCTCTATATCGACGGCAAGTGGGTGAAGGGGAACGGCCGCAAGGGCGAGGAGGTGCTCAATCCCGCGACCGAGAAGCCGCTGGCGCATCTTCCCCACGCCAGCAAGGCCGATCTCGATGAGGCGCTCGAGGCGGCGAGGAAGGGTTTTGCCCTGTGGCGGGCAACCTCGGCCTACGACCGCGCCAAGATCATGCGCAAGGCCGCCGATCTCATGCGCGAGCGCCACGATGCGATCTCGAAGATCCTCGTGCAGGAGCAGGGCAAGGTTTACGTCGAGGCCCGCGCCGAGGTGATCACTTCCGCCGACATCATCGACTGGTATGCCGAGGAGGGCCGGCGCAGCTATGGCCGGATCGTACCGGGGCGGGCCAAGGGCACCCGGCAGCTGGTCGTCAGCGAGCCGGTCGGCATTGTCGCGGCGTTCACGCCGTGGAATTTCCCCGTGCTCACGCCGGCGCGCAAGATCGGCGGAGCGCTTGCCGCAGGGTGCGCGCTCATCCTCAAAGCTTCCGAGGAGACGCCCGGCGCATGCGTGGAAATGGTGCGCTGCTTTGTCGATGCGGGACTGCCCGCGGGCGTGCTCAACCTGGTCTTCGGCGTGCCGGCGGAAGTCTCCGAGCATCTGCTCGCCAAGGCCGCGGTGCGGAAGATTTCCTTCACCGGCTCGATCCCGGTCGGCAAGCATCTTGCGGCGCTGGCGGCGAAGGGGATGAAGCGCACGACCATGGAGCTGGGCGGCCATTCGCCGGTTGTGGTCTTCGGCGACGCCGATCCGGAGAAGGCCGCCGACACCATCGCCGCGTTCAAGTATCGCAACGCCGGGCAGGTCTGCATCTCGCCCACGCGCTTCTACGTGCAGGAAGGCGTCTACAAGAAGTTCCTCGCGCGCTTTACCGAATATGCCAGCGGCCTCAAGCTCGGCGACGGATTGGAGCGGGGCATCACCATGGGCCCGATGGCGAATGCGCGCCGCATCGATGCCATGGAGAGCCTCGTGGCGGATGCCAAGAGCCGCGGCGGCACGGTCGCGACCGGGGGCAAGCGGCGCGGCAACCAGGGCTTCTTCTACGAGCCGACGGTCGTCACCGAGGTCCCGGACGATTCCAAGGTCATGACCGAGGAGCCGTTCGGGCCGATTGCGCCGATCGTCACCTTCAAGAGCTTCGACGAGGTCGTCGAGCGAGCGAACTCCCTGCCGTTTGGACTTGCCGCTTACGCCTTCACCACCTCGAACGCGACTGCGGCGGCGATCGGTGACGCGATCGAGTCCGGCATGGTGGGTGTCAACTCGATCGCGGTCTCGACGCCGGAGACCCCGTTCGGCGGCGTCAAGGAATCCGGTCACGGCAGCGAGGGCGGCATCGAAGGGCTCGGAGCGTATCTGAATACCAAATTCATTTCCCAGGCGTAGTGCAGCATCTGATCGCCAAGGAGCAGGATACGCAATGCTCGGGACTTGAACCTCGCTGCGTAACGCAGCGGCGAGTCTCGGGCATCCGCCCCCGGGTTGGCACCGTTCATCCATCCACAACGGGCATGATCGACGTCATCAGAGCTGCGCTCACGCTCGTCTGCATGCTCTCCTGGATATCCGCATCTCCGGTCAGAGCGCAGGAGCTGAGAAAACAATACTGGGCCACCAGCCTGTCTGGTGCGGTCGACGACAGCGTGCTCCAGGGCCTTTACGAGGCAGCTCTCAGGGGCGACGTAGGGTGGCTCGATGTTGATTGGCAGAATCCCATTCCGAGCATCCGCCGAGGCATCAATCTGATTCTCTACCACGTTGGAGGCAATTGCTACATCGGGAGCGACTGCGACCGGTTCCCTTCGTCCGAGCCGACCGGTGATCGATGGGGTAAGACGGAACGCATGCTCGATCTCACCGACGCGGTCACGAGAAAGATCGTCGTCGAGGATCTGATCAGGATGGTGCGCTATGGAGATGACATCGCCCTCGAAGGCTCTATCGTTGGGGTGCATCTCGACAACGTTCACAGGCTGAACGCGCACGGTATTGCTCAGGTCTTCAACGAGCTCCTGAGGGCTGTGAAGGCTGCTCAACGCAGCGGACTGATATCCAAGGCCCGGAAGGTGGGATACGTCGCCAAGAACAATCCGAAAGCGTTCAGGCAGGCACTGGAGCAGAAATTGCTCGACGCACCGCCCCTTTATCAGATCAACGAGAACGCAAGATTGGACCAAGCCGGCGTGCTTGACCCGGAATCGCGTATCGCTCAGCAAATCGGCAAACAATGCAGCATCCCGGTATTCCTGAAGACATTCGGCTCCGACATCGCCTACACCGTCGAGGAGAACGGCGAGCAGCCGAATGTATTCGTGACCGAGGAGATGGCAGCAGAGATGGCGCAGCTGCCGGACATATCCGGAGTGGCTTGGTCCGCCGACGAGGCAAGGTATCACCCAACGGCCTTCGTTCAGGGCTCACCCGTTCGCCAGGTTCCGCTTGGCTCCTCGTGTACTCACTAGGCAAGTGCGGGTTGCATTCTTCGAAACACCCTACCGCGGTGCGGATCATGATGCCGGGCCGGTAAGCCCGCAACTATCTCAACGGTCCACGAGCAGCAGGACGATTGCGCGCGATCACTGCCTTTTCATCGACTGCTTCCGAGCGCGTTAACGGTCGATTACCGCAGATGAATGCGCCGTTCTGATGCATGAACATCATTGTGATCGACATGCGCGCTCGTATCCGTCTCGCCACATGGCGTTTGCTTGACAGCGTCCTGATGTTTTCAATATGTAAAAGTGCACTTGCATTTTGGAAGACATGACGTGGCAACGCTTGCCGGTCGGTGCGCACTGGTCACGGGAGGGGCACGGGGGATCGGGGCGGCCTATGCCTTGGCTCTGGCGAAAGAGGGTGCCGCGGTTGTCATTTCCGACATTCTCGATACCGCTCGCGCCGTCGAAGCCCTGCAGAAGATCGGAGCCGGAGCCATCGGGGTGACGTGCGACGTGGCCGACTACGACTCGTGCGAGCGGATGGTCGCGGCAGGGATGAAGGCCTTTGGCCGCATCGACATACTCGTCAACAACGCCGCGATGTTCGCGGCGATTCAGCGCAAGCCCTTTGAGCAGCTTTCGACAGACGAGTGGGACAGGGTCATGGCGGTGAATGTCCGTGGCCCATTCAACGCCGTAAAGGCCGTGCTGCCAGAGATGAAGCGGCAGAAGTACGGCAAGATCATAAACGTCTCGTCGACGACGGTCTTTGCCGGCACGCCTGGCATGCTTCACTACGTAACGTCGAAGGGTGCCGTGCTCGCGTTCACCCGCGCGCTGGCGCGCGAGGTTGCGCCGCACGGAATTTTGGTGAATGGCATCGCGCCCGGCCTCACCATGAGCGAGGCGCTGATTGCTCAGCGTGAGATCCTGGAGCCCTTTGCCAAGGTTGCCATGGCCTCGCGGGCGCTCAAGCGGGAGCAAATTCCGGAGGATCTCACCGGCACGCTCGTGTATCTCGCGGGTCCGGCGAGCGACTTCATGACCGGACAGACACTGACGGTTGATGGCGGCTACGTGATGCGGTAGCGCCGGTAATACCCCTTGAAGTGAGGACGGCAACCGATGTTTCTTCGTAATGGTTGGTACGCCGCGATCTGGTCCAAGGACCTGAAGGACAAGCCGCTCCCGCGGACGTTCCTCAACGAGCGAGTGGTGCTGTTCCGCTCTGCGAGCGGCAAACCAGCGGCGCTCGAGGACAAGTGCTGCCACCGCGCCGCGCCGCTGTCGCGCGGTGAGGTAAGCGGCGAGCACCTTGCATGCGGGTACCATGGCCTTCAGTTCAACAGCGACGGACAGTGCGTGCTGGTGCCGGGCCAGAGCCATGTTCCGCCCGGCGCCAAGGTTCGCAGCTACCCCGTTCACGAGAAATGGAACGTGGTCTGGATTTGGATGGGTAATTCCGAAAGGGCCGACATAAGCAAGGTACCGGAGCTGCCATGGCTCAGCGACCCCAAATGGGCGACCACTCCTGGCACAATCTATGTCAAGACCAATTACCAGTTCATCCTCGACAACCTTCTGGACCTCACGCATGTGGCATACGTCCACAAGGGCACGCTGGCCGGCGATCCGCGCGAGGCGACTACAGCGACCAAGACCGAGCAGCTGCCGAACGGCGTGCGCGTCGGCCGTTGGATGTTGGACTTCGTCCCGCCGCCGTTGTTTGCGCGCGCTGGCAATTTTGACGGCAATGTCGATCGCTGGCAGTTCGCGACTTGGACTCCGCCGTCGACGGTTTTTCTCGATGTGGGTTGTGCGCGCGCCGGGACAGGTGCGCCTCAGGGTGACCGCAGCCAGGGAATTTCCATCTGGTCGAGCCATCTCGTCACCCCTGAGACCGGGGAGACCAGCCACTACATGTTCTGCTACGCGCGGAATTTCAGAATAGAGGACGAACAGACGTCCAAGCTGCTTTACGAAGGGTCGAAGGCCACCTTCCTCGAGGATGCCGATATCCTCGAAGCTGTGCAAACCAATCGCCAGGGCGGCTCTCTCGACGGACTTATTCACGTGACCGCGGACGCAGCGCAGTTGCAGGCGCGCCGGGTGCTGCGGTCCTTGATTTCTGCTGAGCAGCGACAGCAGTCGTAGCAGTGGAATTGCCAGGACGATCCCGCACGTGAGCTGCAAATCGATGCAACGCCTCGGCGCCTCTGTCACCGAGCCTGAAACGGGCAATATCTCCGAGGCGCCATGTCGGGTGTTGCCATTGTGACAGATTGTAGCAGTCAGTGAAGTCGGCTTGGCGCCAGGGCATCGCCGTTTTCGCGCCGCGCGCTCGTTTCGGCGCCCTGGGCATGAGTGTGTACTGAATTTTAGTGCTGGCTGCGATCACGGTCCTGTGTCATGCTTTGGCACTGACGGCAGCCGGAATTGGCCTCGGTGCCGGCACCGGGACAACAACAACCAGCACCACCAAGGAGGGGATATACGGATGCATTTGAGACGGAAACCATTGCTGCTCGCAATGTGCGCCGCGCTTTCGTTCGGCATGATCGCCATGAGCCCTGTGGCGCATGCGCAAGCAGGCAAGACCTTCGTGATGAAGCTCAGCACCGCGACCATTAACGACACCCAGCATGAGTGGCTGAAGCGGTTTGCCGCAGCGGTGGAAAAAGATTCGGGCGGCCGCATCAAGGGTGAGATCTATCCGGCAAGCCAACTCGGCTCGATACCGCGTCAAATCGAGGGGGTGCAGTTCGGCTCCATCCAGGCGTGGATAGGCCCCCCGGAATTCCTGGTCGGCGTCGATGCACGTTATGAGGTTCTGAGCGCCCCCGGCCTGTTCAGCGGCACCGATCATGCGGTGCGCGTGATGTTTGATCCTGCCGTGCACGACATGATTCTGGGGCTGGGCGCAAGCAAGGGGCTCGCCGGAATAGGAATTGTCCCTTACGGGCCGTCGTCAGTCGCTGCACGCCGGCCGCTGCGCCAGCTCACCGATTTCAAGGGCACGAAGATCCGGGTCTTGGCCTCGCCGTTCCAACTTGAAATGATCAAGCGCATGGATGCCTCGCCGATCGCGATGACGCTGGCCGACGTGCTGCCCGCGCTCCAGCAGGGCACGATCGACGCAGCGCTTTCGAGCCTGCCGGTCTATACGACCATGCAATATCAGGACGCGGCAAAATATGTGGTGGACGTCGATCAACCCTACATCAGCTCGGTCATCGAAATGAGCAAGAAATGGCTCGACGGCCTGCCGCCCGATCTGCAGAAAGTCGTCCGCGATGACGCTGACAGCGCCTCCAAGGGGCTCGTCCCGTTCGTCAAGGAATTCTACGCCAAGCAGCGGCAGCTCTGGACCGAGCACGGCGGTGAGCTCGCGAGCCTCCCGGAGGCGGACAAGGCTGCGCTGTTGGCGAAGGTTTCCAGCATCGGCTTCGATCTCTCGAAATCAAACCCGGATCTCAATAAGGCGGTGACGATAGTTTTCGAATCGGCAAAACGTAACAAATAATCCGCGTGGATACCGGCTAACCGCAGTCACCCGCGAGCTTGACCATCGCAGGTCGGATTTATCCGACCTGCGCAATTCAAGTATCGTGCTCTGTCCACCCGAAGATCCATCGACGACTTTTCGGTGCTCGACGCTCGGCTCGTAAATACCGGGACGTCGTCGTCAGCGACCTGGAAACGGGAGCAATGCCTTGAGCGCGACTGCGGTCGCCACAAGGCTGCGCTTGAGCCGGTCCTTTCGTTCAGAAGAGCCAAACGAGTTGATCAAATCAAGCCGCTAGCTGCTCGGACGCCCGGCACGCACGCCAAATCTTTTCCGCGGTTGCCGGCATGTTGAGAGGGGCGCCGGCACCGCCGGGGATGGCGTCGGCGATGGCGTTCATGACCGCAGCGATGGCTGCCGTCGTACCCGCTTCGCCCGCGCCTTTCACCCCAAGGGGGTTCGTCGTTGCAGGCACGAGGTGAAGCTCCTCCTTGAACGCAGGCACGTCGTCGGCGCGCGGCAGCGCATAATCCATGAAAGACCCGGTGATCAACTGGCCCCCGCTCGCATCGAAGACCGCGTTCTCCAACAAGGCCTGACCTACCCCCTGGGTGATGGACCCGTGGGTCTGGCCCTCGACGATCATCCGGTTGAGCGCATTGCCGCAATCATCGACCGCGCAATAGGCGGCGAGCGTCACCGCGCCTGTCGCCGGATCGATCTCGACCTCGGCAACGTGGCACCCGTTCGGAAACGTGAGCGGTGTTTCCGCGGTGGTTCTGGTATCGAGATCGTGCTCGATCTCGCCGCGCTCTTTCATCTCCCTGGCGCGCGCGGCGAGATCGAGCAGCGAGATGCTGCGGTCGGTGCCCACCACGCCGAAGCGGCCGCCGCGATACTCGATGTCCGCCTCTGCCGTCTCCAGGACCGCCGCGGCAATGGCCTTGCCTTTCGCCAGCATGGCATCCGCCGTCTTGATCAGGGCATGGCTGACCGTCATCGCGGAGCGCGAGCCGACGGAAGCATAGCCCGCGATCTCCATCGCCGAATCACCATGCCGATGCTCGATCTGCTCGGGCGCAATCTCGAGCCGTTGCGCCAGCATGGGCGTAAAGACCGTCGCATGCCCCTGTCCCGTTGATTGCACATTGAGCCCGAGGATGAGCTTGTCGCCGCCGGGGAAGCTCAGCGCCGTTGCCTCCAGCGGGAATCCGCCGGCGTGCTCCAGCATGCAGGAAACTCCCAGACCACGATATTTTCCCCGCCTGCCCGCTTCCCGCCGGCGCTGTTTGAAGCCATCCCGGTCCGCAAGCGCGAGCGCCTTGTCCAGCAGCGAGCCGAAATCGCCGCTGTCGATGGCGGTGCCGACGGCGGTCTTGTACGGCATCGCAGACGGTCTGATAAAATTGCGCCGGCGCAGCTTGACCGGATCAATGCCGCTGCTGCGTGCCGCCTCCTCGACCGCGCGTTCGAGCATGTAGTTTGCTTCCGGCCGTCCGGCGCCGCGGTACGGTGCGGTGGCGGTCGTATTGGTGAATACGCAGCGAACCGCGATGTCGATGAGGGGGATGTCGTACATGCCTGGCAGGCAGCGCGCGAGATTCACGGTCTGGATGTTGGCGCCCACCGCTCCGATATAGGCGCCCATATTGCCGAGGTGACGAATGCGCAGGGCCAGAAACCTGCCGCGTTCGTCCAGCGCGAGCTCGACCTCGCTGAACGCATCGCGGGCGTGATTGTCGCTCAGGAACGCCTCGGCCCGGTTCGACATCCAATGCACCGGGCGGCCGAGCTTGCGCGCGGCGACCATGACCGCGACGTATTCCGGGTAGGGTCCGGTTTTGAGGCCGAACGCACCGCCGACGTCCTCGGTGATCACGCGCAGGCGCTCTTTGGGCAGGCCGAGAATGGGGGCGAGTCCATCGCGAAGGGCCCGCGCGCTCTGGGAGCAGCAGCGCAGGACATAGCTGTCGCTCGTCGCATCGTAGCTCGCGGTCGCACCTCGCGGCTCCATGGAAGCGACCATGATCCTTTGATGCGCCACCGAAACGCGCGCCACATGCTTTGCCGAGGCAATCGCCCGCTCGACCTCCAGGGCGTTCGCATCGGGATCAGGAGCAAGGCCCGGCCAGTCGACGGCGATGTTGCCGGGAGCCTCCGGCCATACCTGCGGCGCGCCCGCGCCCACTGCCTCGCCCAGATCGATGGCCGGAGTGCGCTCCTCGTACTCGACGTTGATCAGCTCGGCCCCGTCCTGCGCAGCCTCGACCGTCTCGGCGACCACCATCGCGACGGCCTCTCCCACGTGCCGCACGGTCGATCCCGCCAGCGCGGGGCGGCTGGGGACAATCAGCTTGGCGCCGCCACGCCCGGCAAGCGGCGGATGCTGTGATACGTTGCCGATCCCATCCATGTCGGCACTGGTAAGCACGGCGAGCACCCCGGGTGCTGCGCGTGCCGCGTTTGTCTCGATCGACCGGATGTCGGCGAAGGCGTGGGGGCAGCGGACGAAATAGGCATAGGCTTGCCCGCTCATCGGCACGTCTGCGGCATAATGGCCAAGCCCGCGCACCAGAGGCTCGTCCTCCAGGCGGGGCTGATACATCGCGCGTGTCTCAGTGGTGCTGGTATCCATGTGGGATTCCGAGGAAAAGTTGGAGAAAGATTCTACGCTTTTGCAGCGTGGAACGCTCACGCCGCCCTGCGTTCCGCATCGGGCTCGAGCGGCAGTTTCACCGGCGCCCGCAGCCGGGCGGACAGATCGAGGGCCTTGGTCAACATCAGCCGGTTATGAGCCTCGGCGGCAGTCGCGGCCTGGGTCGGCAGGCCGAGCGCGACCCGGTTGAGCCAGGAATCGGTTTCCTCGCGCATCGGCCCGCGCAGCTCGCCCAGCGCCATGTCTCCGGGAGGATAGCTCCCCATGAAATCCACCAGCCGGCGCTCGTCCGGTGCATAGCCTTCGTTCTGCGGCGCCGAGACCGCCAGCACCATGTCGCGATGGGTGTCGTCGATCGTGAGCACGCCGTGGGTACCGTTGATGCCGATTTCCAGGCTGTAGACGGCGCCCGGCCAGGTCACCGGCAGTGCCCAGGAGATATTGAGGTGATAGACGCTGCCGTCCGCGAGCATGATCATTCCCGCCGTGGCATCGATGCCCTGATAGGTCGGCCCCAGCACCTTGTCGACGGAACGGGCGAAGCATTCGATCGGCGTTTTTTCCTCCAGGTACCACATGACGATGTCGAGCGCGTGCGTGCCCGAGATCACCATTGGCGAAATCGTCCTCGGGTCGTCGGTGCGCTTGTAGTTGTCGATGGCGACCAGCCGGTTCATGAAGGCGCGCGAGCTCACCAAGGTGACATCGCCGAGCGCGCCGGCGCGCACCTTCTCCTTGCCCGCGAGCCACTTGCGGCGAAACCGCTGAGTATAACCGACCACCGCATCGAGCTTTGCATCGGTGATCGCCTTGAGCACCCGCTCGGATTCGGCGAGGTCGGTCGCAAGCGGCTTTTCGATCAGCATCGGCACGCCGCGCTCGACCGCCGCCAGGATCGGCGCGACATGGAGATGCTCGTCGGTGGCGATGATGGCGCATGTGACTTCCGGGCGGCGCAGCAGCTCGCGATGATCCTGCGTGACAAAATCGGCGCCGATCCTCTCGGCGACGTAAAGGCCGCGATTGTGATTCTTCTCCGCGATCCCGATCCATTGCACGGCCGGATGGCGCGTCGCGACCTCGCCGCGAAACAGGCCGACCCGTCCCGCACCGACGATGGCAAGCCCGACGCCTTTCGCCTGGCGCCTCATGCGGTGGCTTCCGCCATCTCGGCCACTGCCGAAAGCGACTCGTTCGACAGCGGCAGATCGACTGGGGCGTTGCGCTCGGCGGAGAGATCCGCGGCGGTGTAGGCTTCCATCACCCGCCGCGCGCTTTCCGGCGTGACCATGACGGGCCGATCCCTGATACAGGCTTCCAGGAAATGGATGGTCTCAGGGCCCATCTGGCCGGCAAAGACATGGTCCACCTGCTCGCCGGGCATCGTGGACATGGGGAAGCGCGTGCCCTCGGCCACGGTGTTGAGCCAGTTGTCGCGGTGAGTATCGTCGAGAATGAGCGTCCCCTCGGTCCCGGTGATCTCGACCCAGGTGGAGCAGTAGTTGGGATAGCTCGGCGGCAGGTTCCAGCCGCCGCCGATGGTCACCAGCGTGCCGTTGTCCATTGTCACGATCGACCACATGCAGTCGAACGAGCCGTTGATGCTCTGCATGTAACCGTAGGCGCCCTGCGCGTAGACGCGGACCGGCTTGGCAGGCTCCAGCAGCCAGAATACGAAGTCGAGGTCATGGGTGGACTCCATCACGACCGGCGAGAGCTTCACCCGCTTGGCGATCTTGGCGCCCAGACCGCGGCTCAAATGCCGGCTGACCATGACGGAAACCACCTTCCCCAGCGTGCCGTCCACGATCTTCTTCTTTGCGTAGGCGAATTTGGGATTGAAGCGCTGCGAGTAGCCGATACTGAACTTGAGGTGTCCGCGCCGGGCGAGGGCGATCAGCTCGTCCGCTTCCCACAGCTGCAGCGCAATCGGCTTCTCCAACAACACGTGCTTGCCGGCGCGCAGGCAATCGCGCGTGATGGGATAGTGGTTCTGCTCGGGCGTGGTGCAGACATAGACGACGGAGATGCTCGGGTTCCTGACGATGTCCCGATGATCGAGGGTGGCCGAGGCGGGCCGGGTCAGCGCCTTGACCTCCGCCAGCCGGTCGGGCCGGATCTCGCAGATGTGCAGCCTGTCGACGAGCGCAGAGCGCGACAGGGTCTCCGCCCGGATGCCGCCGCACCACCCCGTGCCGATCACTGCGACTTCGACCTGTTCCACTCTGTGCTCCTTGAAGATTTTCGTCAGTAAGGGATGTGGCAGGGCCGCGCTACGACCCAAATCGGCCTTCTGCAGCTCTGCCCATCAGTTCCTTACCAGCTCGATTCCAAGCGTGCGCGCCACGCCGGCCATGGCCCTGTCAAACGTCAGGAGCCTGCAGCCGATTCTTTGGACCATTGCGATGTGAATCGCATCGGGAGTACGCAGGGCGAGATCCAAGCGACGCATCAATGCAGTTGCATCCATAATATCGAGGTTTTCGAGCTTGACCAATGTGACGTAACGGGCGCACCAGATGTCGAAGCTCGAGAAAGCCGCCTGCGCTTCGTCCGTGTGTAAGGCGCGCGTTCGGACACGTCGTGCTATTACCGATGAAAACTCGGCCGTAGAGAAATCGCTCATGATGAGCTCATCCTGAGCGGAGCGGATCGCCGTCTCGGCTCTGCCGGTGAGCGTATCGACCGCAAACAGTGGGATTATAACATTGGCATCGAGATAGGCGCTCACCGGTCCCACTCGTCGCGCATCCGTCGCAAGGTTGTCGCAGCGTCCTCGCGTGGGGCGCGCCGCCCGACACGTCTCTGGGCCAACCAGTCAATGGTTTCCTGTGTAATTCGCTTCGTTGCTGGTCGGATAGGCTTCAACTCGACGACAGGTCGGCCGTGGCGAGTAATCACAACCCCTTCGCCCTTGAGGGCGCGGTCGATCAGCTCGGAAAGCTGGTTTTTGGCCTCGACAACGCTATGTCTGCCCATTCGATAAAAATAGCTAGGTCCTAGCTATTTTGCAAGGGGACGGGCGCTGCGTCCTGCGCCAGGCCGAATACCTCGGCCGCGAAGCGCGGGTAGACCTCGACCAGCTGCGGCGCAACGACGGTTCTGAGAATATGCAATGTCTCGGCGGAGGGAGGTTGCGTTTGCGGCACATCCTCCGCGCCGTCGAACCCAAACCCGGTATTCTCGGCGACCTCCGCCTGTGTGTGTCCGGGATGGACGCTTGCAAGCCGAAATCGCCGACGCGATCGGTCGAAGATGAACAGGCAACGATTGGTGACGAGCGCAATCGGGCCGCCCGGGCGATACACGTTGTCCGCGCTCGTGCCCGGCGCGCTGATGAAATCGACCTTGTCGACCAGGGTGCGGCGGGTGTGCTCGAGCCGGAACAGGATCACCTTGGGGACGACGTAGTAGAGGTACGCGGAGCCGAACGAGCCGGGAAAGCGAGCCTGTGGCTTCTCGTAGTCGCCGGTCGCGACGAGGTTTATGTTCCCCTTCCCGTCGATCTGGCCGCCAGAGAGAAAGAACACGTCGATCCGACCCTGGCCGGCGCAATCGAAAAGCTCGCGCCCCCCGTCCGTAAAAAACGACTGCCGCCGGCTTCCGAGCAGGGAAACCCGAGGCACTCCGCTGCCCCGCTCCCGCGCGAGCAGCGCTGCTGCGGCGGGAATGGGCGAAGCCGCACCGACCGCTACATGCTGCGCGCGGCCGATCAGTCCGGCAATGGCATTGGCGAGCAACTCCTCCGGCCGGTACCTCAGCTCAGACATGCTCATTCGGCCACGACTGTGCTCGTTGCACTATAGGGGCGGGTTTTAAACCCGCCCCTATAATCGCGCGAAAATGACGGCTTACGCCGCGCGCTGCGCACGCACATGGCGATCGAGGTAAGCTGCAAACCCCTCCGGGGTTTGCGCCAGCCGCGCATAGTCCGCGAGATGTCCCGCGTCCGCCGGGTAATGATCGGCGAGCCCAAGCGGCCAGGCGCCGCGCGGCGCAAGCGCGACCCGCTCGACATAGAACGCGCCGAGCGCTCCGGCCGCCAGCCAAGGATCCTCAAACAGGTTTTTGTCCTGGATCTTTTCCACGGTGACGACCGTCGTCGCCGCGGCATGCGTCATTACCGCGAGCTCGCGATCGCGCCCGATCCAGATATTGCCCTCGCGATCAGCGAATGGCGCGTGAAACAGCGCGACGTCAGGCCTGATGGCGGGAAGCAGCACGATCGGGTCGTCGCTCCCGAAGGGATTGTCGATGACCTTCCAGTCCGGCCGATGGACGAGCAGGTCGGAACCGATCAGCCCGCGCAGCGGCATGAAGGGAACGCCTTTTTCCGCCGCCTGGAAGGCGGCATGCAGCGCCGGGCAGGTCGCGTCCTTCAGCCGGATGCTGCCCGCCCGCACCGCGGCGACAAAGCGCGGCGCCGGCCCGAATTCGCCGAGGCTCACCGCCGACGTCTCGATCGTGTCGATCGCGCCTGCCCCGATCAGGAGATCGGCCTGCAAGCTCGATGTGGGCAGCGCTACAAGATGCAGGCGCTTGACGCCGCGGCGCATGAGCGCGCGTGTGGCGGCCATGGCGACGCCCGATTGCTCGCGCGCAACAGCGAGCATGCAGCCATCCCTGATGGGGGGGAGCGCATCATCGAGGCTGCGGACGATCATCGGCTCACGACAGCGACTGCCGCACCCGATCCGGCGAGAAGGGAATGCGGCGAATGCGCGCGCCCGTGGCATCGAAGACGGCGTTGGCAATGGCCGCAGCCACCGGCCGGATCGACGGCTCGCCGGCGCCGCTCGGCGCGATCTCGGGATGATTGATCAGCACGATGTCGATCGTCTCCGGAGTCTCGGTGATGTCGAGGATGGGATAGGTCATCCAATCGATGCTGGTCACGTTCTTGGCATTGAACTTGACCTCCTCCCACAAGGTCCGGCTCACGCCCTGAACGATGTTGCCTTCGATCGTGTGCTTGAGCCCATCCGGGTTGATGATCTGCCCGCAGTCGTGAGCGACGGTGAACTTGCGCCCCCAGATCTTGCCCGTCGTGCGGTCGACATCGACCTCGGCGACGACGGCAACGCGCGTCCCGCTGCGTTGGGCATAGGCGATGCCGCGACCGCTCACCTTCGCGCCGGTCTGGTCGCGACGCGGCGAGGGCCGCGATTGCCAGCCGGCTTTCTCCGCGGCCCCCTTGATGACCGCAATATCGCGCGCGTCCTTCACGTGCCGCAGGCGAAATTCCACCGGGTCGAGGTTGATCGCGGCTGCCACCTCGTCCATGAACGACTCGCTGGCGAAATGGATCTGTGGGCCGACCGGGTCGCGCAGGTGCGAGCTGCGCAGCGGCGAGCCCCGATCGAGCAGCGGAGCTACCGTCTCCCACGCCAGGCGCTTGTTGGCGAACTCGTAGGATTCCGCCGGCACGTTGAAGCCGTCGCCTGACTTGAGCGCAACGCCGCGCAAGTGTCCTGCCAGCGTGTCCTTGGGCGCACTACCGTTGCTGTTCACGTCGATGCGCGAGAAGCCTTTGCTGTTGAACTCGTAGGCGACGACATTGCCCGATGCATCGATCGCCGCGCGGGCGCGGTGGATAGAAGCCGGGCCCTTCGGGTCCCATCCCGTTGCCTGCTCGCGCGTGTACTGGACGCGCACCGGCTTGCCGACGGCTTTTGCCAGGACGGCGGCATCCATCGCAGCGTCGTCCGCATCGCTGCGCCCATAGGAGCCGGGCCCGATCACCCACATGCAATGCACGTTCTCCGGCGGCATGTCGAGTGTGAGCGCAATTCCTTTCTGAAGGAAATGCGGTTTCTGCGAGCCGGTCCAGCAGGTGAGCTTGCCGTCCTCGATTTCGACCGTTGCGCAGGCAGGGCCCATGCAGGCGTGCGACTGGAACGGCCATTCGTACTCGGCCTCGATCACGCGCGCAGCGCTCTTGAAAGCGTCATCGACGTTGCCGGTTTCCTTGCCGACCTGGCGCTTGCGCGCCGGCGCATTGCGGATGTGCTCGTAGAGCGCCCCGGCATTGGGGAACGGCGGCTTTGCGTCGGACCACTCCACCTTGAGAGCTTGCGCCGCCTTGATCGCATCCCACTCCTTGTCGGCGACGACGCCGAGGAAGCCCTTGTCCCAGACCACCTTTGCTCCGGGGATGCCGGCGATCGAGCTCTCGTCGACTTTCACGGGAGAAGCGCCTGCGACCGGCGGACGGATCATCCGGCCGTGCACCATCCCGGGCAGCTTGACGTCGGTGCAGAAGTCTTCCTGCGCGAAAACCTTGGGCGCGATGTCGGCGCGCGCAATCGGCTTGCCGACGATGGTGTGAGCTTTCGGGTCTTTCGGCTTGGCCTTGCCGGGAGCGTAGAGCGAGCGGCCGATCTCCTTATTCCAGTCGAGCTGGACGTTGAAATAGCGCCCGCCGATGAGCTCCGCGTAGGAGAGCTTTTTGGCGGCGTCGGCCTTGGCGCGCACGATGCCCTGGGTGACGGTCAGCGTATCAGCGGCAACGGCGAGCTTCTCGGCCGCCATCTCGATCAGCACACGGCGCGCTTCGGCGGCGGCCATGCGCATCTGCCTGCCTCCAATCTGGACTCCGGTGGACCCGGTGGCTCCGCCCAGATTTACGCTGGTGGCGGTGTCGCCCATGATCACTTTGACCGAGTCGAACGGCACGTCGAGCTCTTCCGCAACCATCTGCCCGATCGCGACGAAGACGCCCTGCCCCATATCGATCTTGCCCAGGAACGCCGATACGCTGCCGTCGGCATTGATGGCGATGTAGGAGGAGAGCTGGTCCGGGGCGAGCCGCGGCCTTGCTCCTTGTGCGTATGCATCGCCGATGCCGAGCACGGCATCGAACGCGATCGGCATCCCGACGGAGACGACGAGCGCGCCGCCGGCCTTGAGCATCGCGCGGCGGCAAAAACCGGCGGCGTTTTCCATTGTGCTCATGGCCCGCATCGCTCAGCCCATCATCTCGGCGGCGCGTCTGACCGCGCGCAGGATGCCCATATGGGTGCCGCAGCGGCATTTGAGGCCGCTGAGCGCGTCCTTGATCTCGGCCTCTGTCGGCTTTTTCTTCTGATTGAGGAATGCGGCCGCCGTCATGATCCAGCCGTTGATGCAGTAGCCGCATTGCGGCACCTGCTCCTCGACATAGGCCTGCTGGATGGGATGTGGTTTGTCGGGTGTGCCGAGCCCGGCAAGCGTCACCACCTTGCCGTTGCCCAGTGCCGAGACCGGGGTGACGCAGGATCGCACCGGCTGCCCGTCGACATGGACGGTGCAGGCGCCGCACTGGGCCAGGCCACAGCCGAAATGCGGGTTGTTGAGGCCGATATCGTTGCGCAAGGCATAGAGCAACGGCATGTCGGGATCGGCATCGATTACGTGCATCCTCCCGTTCACGTCCAAATTCATGCGCGCCATGGCAGCTGCTCTCCGTCAGACCCGCCCATTATTTGTGTGTGAGCAACAGTAATCCAACGGCATCCGGCGGGGAAGACCGGCGGCGAATTTGCAATCGCCAAGCGCGATCGCGGGGATGGATGGGGACGCGGATGCGTCGCCCTTATGAAACTCCCCGGCGGCACGCCAACGCACGCACCGAATCAAAAAGGCTGCGTACCTCGCTCTCTTTGACATTGCGGGTGATGAAGACGAGCCGGCTCGCACGCTCGCCGTCGGGCCATGCCGTGAGCTCGACCGGGGGATGCGCGAGGTGCTGCACGACCTGGACCAGCACCGGCCCGCGACAGCCCTCGACATTCAGAAAGCCTTTCACCCGCAGGAGATCGGCACCGCGCAGCGCGATGAGTGTTTCCATCGCGCAGGCAAAAACGTCCCACGCCATCGGTGCGGCATCGCTGATGACGAAGCTGGCGATGCCGTCGCTGTGGTCCGCCTCCGCGACAAAGCCGGAGCGGGCGGCCGGGGCGCCGGCATCCGGCTCGACCAGGCAGCGCGGATCGAGATCGCCGGCGACGGCGACATCGATCGGCGCGCGCGCGTTGAGCTGGCGCAGGCGTTCTATTAACAGGTCGACCGCTCCTGAGGAGGCAAGATCCGCCTTCGATACCACCACGCGATCGGCGAGGATGACCTGCTTTCTCGCCTCCGCCGACCATGCAAGCGTATCGAGACCGGCCATTGCGTCGACCAGGGCCAGCAGCACTTCGACGTGAAACTCGCCGCCGAGCGCGCGATCGGTCGCGAACGTCTGCAGGATGGGGCCTGGGTCGGCGAGCCCGCTGGTCTCGATCAGGATGCGCGCAAACGGCGGCACGCGTCCCTGCTCGCGCTCGGCGACGAGCCCGCGCAACGCGACCTGCAGATCGGAGCGGGTGTTGCAGCACAGGCAGCCGTTGCCGAGCAGCGTGACCTGATCGTGGCTCGCGCGCAGGAGCGCGTCGTCTATGCCGGCGCTGCCGAATTCGTTGATCACGACCGCGGTGCCCGCGCCTTCCGGCCCGCCCAGGAAGCGCCGCACCAGCGTCGTCTTGCCCGCGCCCAGGAACCCGGTGACGATGGTCACCGGAATGCGTGCGCCGCGTGCGCGCTTGAGCCTTCGTCCGAACCGCCCCGCCTCGCGCGAAGGAAAGATGTCGAGCATCAGCTGATGCCGCCTATACCTCCCCCTGCAAGGAGGAGGTCGGCAGCATTTGCTTCGTTTCGAAGCAAATGCTGTCGGGTGGGGGTCCAACGCTTGGCCCGGACACCCGCGACCGCCGTGTTCACAGCGACCCCCACCCGGCTCGCCCCGACAAGGTCGGGCTCGCCGACCTTCCCCTTTCAGGGGGAGGTATTACCGAGCTTGCTGCGACCACCGGTTCCACTTCAACCGCGCATCCCGTGGGCGATCAAAAATCCATCTCCAGGATGTACAATCCGCCGATGTGACGATCGACGGTGTAGACGATCTCGCGCTCGTCCACGAACACGTCGTTGAGCTGGATGGTGCCGGTCGGCGCCATGGGCGGGGCCGGCGGAACGAACACGCCGATCTCCTTGGGCTGGTAGGCATTGGAGATGTCGTAGGCGCGCAAGCCGCCGTTGAAGAAGGTGCCGAGCACGATCTGGTCCGAGTGCCACGCGGTCGGCAGCGGCACGTTCTCATGAATGTTGTGCGCGCCGAAACGGCCGGCGGCGGCGAAGGGCTTGTAATCGGGCATGGGGCAGGTGGCGATCGGAACCAGGTTGCTCTCCTCGCGCGCGTCGAGCACCCAGACGAGCTTCGGCCAATCCTTGGCGTTGTTTTCCGTCGATTCGTCGGTGACCAGCATGAGGCCGCGATCGAACAACGGCACGACCGTATGCATGAAACCGGTATAGGGCGGCGAGTTGGTCCACTGCGATACCTGCTTCGGGTTGGCCTTGTCCGCGATGTCGAGGACGAACATCCCGCCGTCGATGTAACCGAGATAGCAGCGATCCGGCCGCTGCGGATAGACGTTGGTGTTGTGCGCGCGATGGCCCTTGTCCAGGGGGTGGCGCGGCGGCGGCCGCACGTTGTCGCCCTGCCGCGTGCCGGGCATCCACCAGCGGCCGACCTCGACCGGCTTCGACGGGTTGCGCACGTCGACGCAGCGATAGAACTGGTCGTCGAGCGGATGGGTCGGGGTGAAGTCCGGTGCGCCGGAAGCGGTGTGCACGTACTCGCCGTCGCAGAACCAGAGCTGATGCACGCCGCGCGAGGTGGGCCCCGAGCAGTCGAACAGCGAGATCGACCTCGGCTTCTCCGGCACGGAAATGTCGAACAGCTCGAATCCCGCCGGCTGCGCGCCCTTCTTCTGTGTCTGATAGGCGACCGCCATCAGGTTGCCGCAGGTCTCGAGCGAGTTCGAGCGCATCTGGGCATGCGGCAGAGCCGTCTGCGCCACCACCTTCGGCTTGCGCGGATCGGACACGTCCACCGCCGTGAAATTCTTCGGTGCGCTCTCGTGCGCGAGCCAGAGAATGCGCCGGCCGTCGGGCGCGATCTGGATCGACATGCCTTCGCCCATGCCGCCGAATCCATCGAGCGCATGCTGGGCGATCAGCTTGAAGTTCCAGGTGACGGGCTGATACGAGCCCTGCTGCAGCGTGCTCTGCTCGGCAACGGCCATGCGGGCGCTCCTCGAAATTTTGTGTGGTTTGAACGTAGGGCGGGTCGGCCATGGAAGCCGGCTGCCGGCTTCCGTGGCGTAGCCCGCCGCCTAACCTCACATGCCTCTCCGTATCGCGGTGGGTTACGCGGTACAAGTCGGCTGGCTGCGAGCGCGGGTGACGATGAGCGCATCCACAATGGTGCAGCCCCGCCCCTGCGGCAGCGCCATGATGGGATTGAGATCGATCTCGTCGATGAGCTCGGCATTCTCGTGGGCAAACTCCGCGAGCGCCGTGAGGCAGCGGGCGAGGCTTGCGACGTCTGCAGCGGGCCGGCCGCGGATGGCGCCGAGCAGCGCGGCGCCCCGCGTCTGCGCGATCATGGCTTGCGCATCTCCCTCCCGCAGCGGCAGCATGCGCAGCGCAAAATCGCGGGTGACCTCGATCCCGGTTCCTCCCATGCCGAAAGCCAGTGTCAGCCCGAAATCGGGGTCGCGCGAGACCCCGGCAAATACCTCGATGCCGTCGCTCACGTGCTCCTGCACCAGGAATGCCGCATCGCGCGGCGGCGGCTCGATTCGCGCCATGCGCTCGCGCAGCTTGGCAAATGCGTCGGCGAGGGCCCCCTCGTCGGCAAGCGCGACAGCGACAAGCCCGAGCTCCGTCTTGTGCGCAATCTCCTCGCAGATGCCTTTGAGCGCGACCGGATAGCCGATGCTGCGTGCGGCCGCGGCAGCCTCGGCAAGCGTGGTGGCGCGCTGCTCGCGCGCGACGGGCAGACCATGCGCAGCGAGCACCCGTTTGGCATCGAGCTCGTTGAGCATCCGCCGGCCGTCCTTTGCAGCGAGCAGCTCGCGCAGCGCCGGGGAGCGTTTCATCTTCATCGCCGGTAGAAGCAAGGGCGGCCGCTGCATCAGGTAACGCCCGACGCGATCGATCGCGCCCAATCCCTGGCGCGTGCCGCCGATCGCAACCAGCCCGCACTCGCGCAGCGCCTTGACCTGCTGCTCGTTCATCACGCCGGGGCGCGAGCTCATCAGATAATACGGCTTGCTCGACTTGTCGGCCGCAGCAGCCAGCATCCTCACATTGTCGAGCACGCGGCCGGGATGGCCGATGTCACTGTCGTTGCTGGTATCCGCGCAATAGACGATGGCATCGATGCGCTCGCTTGCATCCACCACCGACATGGCGTGCGGCAGGTTGACGGCATGGTTGCCGTTCCCCCAGGCGTCGAACGGATTGCCGTCGCCGCTGATCCGGCCGATCACGCTCTCCGCTTGCGCCCGTTCCGCCGGTGAGAGCGGCGGCAGCTCCAGGCCGGCAGCGGTGGCGTTGTCGAGAATGAGCTCGGCGAGGCCGCCCGAGCCGCTGATGACGGAAATGCCCCGTCCCCGCGGCCAGCGCCTGCCCTGGCACACCGCGAGCACCTCGGTCATCTCGTCGAGATCGCTCACCTCGACGGCGCGGTGCGCACGCAGCAGCTCCGAGAACACGCGCGAGGAGCCCGCGAGCCCGCCGGTATGGCTGGTGATGGCGCGCCGGGTGCGCTCGCTGCGCCCGACCTTGAGCACGACCACCGGCTTGCCCGCGTCAGCGGCGCGATCGAGCGCGGCGACATAGCGCTCCGGCTCGCGCACCGTCTCGGTGAAGGTCGCTATGACTGCCGTTGCGGGGTCGTCGATGAGATACTCGATGTAATCGACGGTGCGGGTGACCGCCTCGTTGCCCGCGGATACCGACAGGCTGATGCCGAAGCGGCGCAGGTCGGAAAGGACGGCAATGCAGACCGAGCCGCTTTGGGAGACGAGGCCGACGTTCCCGGCAAGCCGCTCCGGCTTCATCACGGTTTGTTTGTACGTGGTCGCGCGCGCCGAGGGATTGAGGATGCCCATGCAGTTAGGACCGCACACCGGCATGCCCGCTTCGCGGCAGAGCCCGGCGATCTCGCCCTGCAGCCGCGCGCCGTCGGGGCCGAGCTCGGCGAAGCCGCTGTCGTAGATCACCGCGGCGCGCGCGCCGCGCTCTGCCGCAAGCCGCACCTGCTCGGGAATGAGCGGCTTTCGCACGCTGAGCACGACCACGTCAGGCGCTGCCGGCAGCTCGGCAAGGCTCGGATAGCAGACGTGGTTGAGCACGCTCTGATATTTGGGATTGACCGGATAGACGGCGCCGGGAAAGCCCAGCGCGCCGAGCGATTCGATCACCGAGCGCGCGGGACTGGGGCGGTCGGTCGCCCCGACGATGGCGACGGAGCGCGGCTTCACCAGCGGATCAAGTCGCATGTCGGTGTCGTTAGACGAATGCAGGAACGCGAACAAGGCGCCGGCCAGGCTTTGCAGGGGCGGGTCATTGCGTGTTTCGTAGGGGTAGAAACCGGCTGCTGGCAGCCGGCTTCTGCCGCGTAACCCGCCACGAAGGCACAAGGGATCGCCGATGGCGAGCGCACAGCCCACGGATCTGCGCAGGAAGGTCAAGACTGCGCTCGACGAGACCCGGCTGCTGATCCTCGGCGCCCAGGTGCTGTTCGGGTTCCAGCTCAACGGCGTGTTTCAGGAAGCTTTCGCCGAGCTCTCGCCGAGCTCGCGCCAGCTCACCTGCGCGGGCCAGCTGCTGATGGCGGTCTCCATCGCCCTGCTCATTGCGCCTGCGATGCAGCACCGCCTGGTCGAGGGCGGGCAGGATACCAACCGCATCCTTGCGGTGGCCACCCGGTTTGCCGGCCTGGCCCTGCTCCCCTTCGGCGTGAGTCTCGCCTTGAGCATCTACATCGTGCTCGATCACCTGTTCGGCGCGGTGACGGGGCTCGCCGCCGGCGCGATTTTCTGCGTCCTCGCTTTTGGCTGCTGGTATGGGCTGGAGCTTGTGGTGAAACGGCGGTACGCAAGCGGCCGCATGCCGAAGGAAGAAGAGAAGCCGACGCCGCTGTCCACCAGGATTGAGCAGCTGCTCACGGAGGCACGCGTGATCATTCCGGGGGCGCAGGCGCTGCTCGGGTTTCAGCTCACGGTGACGCTCACGCGCGCCTTTTCGCAGCTCCCCGCCAGCTCGCGGCTCATTCATGTCGGCGCGCTGTGCGCGGTCGCCTTGTCGGTCATCCTGCTGATGACGCCGCCGGCGCTGCACCGCATCTCGTTTGCCGGGGAGGACACCGAGGCGATGTTCGACCTCGGCTCCTGGCTCGTGGTCGCTGCGACTGTCCCGCTGGCGCTCGGGATCGCCGGCGATCTTTACGTCGCCAGCGCCGAGGCGGCCGAATCCAGCACTCTGGGCGCCGCGGTCGCGCTGGCCGGATTGGCGGCGCTGATCGGGCTCTGGTATGCGCTCCCCCTCCTTGTCCGCGCGCGCAATGCCTCTCCCTGAAAGGGGGAGGTATTGCGGAGCTTGCTGCGCGCGGAGCGCATCTGTGGCGCTTCCTTGGCCGGCGCGGTATGCAGTGGGCCCGAGGTGCCGCATGCCTGTCCCGACTTGCTGATGCCGCGAACGCAGCCTTCGTCGGCCGGCGCGCTTGCGCCCGACCATCCCGGCGCCGTGCGCCACGACTGGACGCGCGCAGAAGTGCGCGCGCTGTTTGCGCTGCCCTTCCCCGAGCTGATGTTTCGCGCTCAGAGCGTTCACCGGGCGCACTTCGACCCGTGCGAGGTCCAGGTCTCGACGCTCCTGTCGATCAAGACCGGCGGCTGCCCGGAGGACTGCGCCTACTGTCCCCAGAGCGCGCGCTACGCGACCGGCGTGAAGGCGGAGAAGCTCATGGGCGTCGATGAGGTCGTCGCCGCCGCGCGCGCCGCAAAGGACGCCGGCGCGAGCCGCTTCTGCATGGGCGCGGCCTGGAGAGAGCCGAAGGACCGCGATCTCGAATCCGTCTGTGCCATGGTCGGCGAGGTCAAGGCGCTGGGGCTGGAGACCTGCGCGACGCTGGGCATGCTCACGCCGGGGCAGGCGCAGCGGCTCAAGGCCGCGGGCCTCGACTACTACAACCACAACCTCGACACCTCTCCCGAGTATTACGGCGCGATCATCACCACGCGCACCTATCAGGACCGCCTCGACACCCTCGCGCACGTGCGCGCGGCCGGGATGCGCGTGTGCTGCGGCGGCATCGTCGGCATGGGCGAAAGCGTCGACGACCGCGCCGGCCTGATCGCAACGCTGGCAAGCCTGCCCGTCCATCCCGAGAGCGTGCCGATCAACGCCCTGGTGCGGGTGGAAGGCACGCCGCTCGCGCGCGCGCCCAAGATCCCCTCGATGGAAACCGACTCGATAGAGACCCAGGCGATGGAAACCGACCCGCTCGAGAGCGACCCGCTTGAGCTTGTGCGCACCATCGCGGCCGCGCGCATCGCCATGCCGCGCGCGGTCGTGCGCCTCTCCGCCGGCCGCGAGGAGATGAGCGAGGAGACCCAGGCGCTGTGCTTCCTCGCCGGCGCCAACTCGATCTTCTGCGGGGAGAAGCTGCTCACCACCCCCAACCCCGCGCACGACCGCGACCGCCGCCTCTTCGCGAGGCTCGGCCTCACCCCGATGGCTTGATGCACGGCTTGATAAACGGCTTGATAAACGCCGTCGTCCCGGCCGAGCGAGCCCGCCTCAGGGTGGAGGCGCTGGAGAACACCCCGCATGATCACCGCATGTAGGGGGGGTTGAAACCCGCCCCTACGATGGAGGCACACGGAACGGCTCGTCGGCCGGAATGACAGGGACGTGATGCGGCGCCCGTTATCCATAGCGTAAGCTTTTACCGCAGCATGGCCCGGACCAGCGTCTATACTGCGCGCGCAGACCCACGAGAGCAGACTCTCGAAAGCTGACCGGGAGCGGATGCGATGCTGTGTATGGCGTGCGGAGCGGAAATGATCCTGATCGGGGCGGTCGTGGACGACACGATGCCGGTCCCCGGCTTTGAGCGCCAGACCTTCAGATGCCCGCAGTGCGACGACCGGGAGGAACGCCTGGTATTCGCCAAGCACGGTCGCGCGCGCGACACCGCGCCGAAGCCCAAGCCCGAGCCCAAGCCCGAGAAAGAGCCTGCGCCTCCGCCGCTCGCGCCTGCACCGGCGCCGCCGGCGCAGCAGGCTCCCGGGCCAGCTCCGCTGCCCCCTGCGGTGGCGTCCCCGCAAACCGTGCCGGTCGAGCCGGCGCAGGCCGTCGCGGTGGAGCCGACGTCGCTCGCGCCCGCGCAAGCCACCGTGCCGCAAGCCACGTTGGCCCAACCCATGGCGCCGCTCGACACGTCTCAACCGGTGCCCGCGGAACCCGCGATCGAGAGCCCGGCCGTGCCGCCCTCGCCGACGACCGTCTGGGCAAAAGCGCTGGACAAGCTCAACACCTTCAAGCAGCGCGCCGTCGAGACCGAGCGGCGCGCGCAGTTCAACCGCGCCTGGGACAGCTTTCGTCCGCCCCCCTCATCGGATTCGTCCGAGCAGTAGGGCGGGTTAGCAAGCGAGCCGGCTTCAGCCGGCTTGCTGCGTAACCCGCCGATCCTGCTACAAGTAATCTAACCCGCCCTGCAGTCCGCGATGAGAAGGGCGGGAGGCGCAACCGTGCTGGCCAGGGGGCTCGGGGGGCTCGGCTCGTGGCCGGAAGGTTTCTGCAGCAGCGCGAGCGCCTCGCGCGGCGCACCGGCGAGGCCGGGATCGACCGCGATCGCGCCGATGCCCGGGCCTTCGATCCGGGGAAGCCGCTGCGGCACCGCCGGCGACGGCTGCCTGCTCGTGCACGGAGCGGAAAACAGGTTGAATATCCTGGCGTCGACCATCTCCGACAGCTCGTGGATCCGGGCGATGCGCGCTCCCAGAGCTCCACATTGCGACAATGTGAATTGTCTCAGCATTGCGTCGAAGGCGGCTTCGTAGCCTTGCTTGTCCGCGCGCGCGGTAAACACCGCGCTGACGCTCTGGATGCGGGCGATGTCGGCGAACCCGATCAGGTAGCGGAGATAATCGAGCAGGCCCGCGGTCGGCATTCTCTGCAGCTCGGCGGCGAGCTCCCGCAGGATGCGGCCGTCGTTGATCTCGCGCAGCCATTTCTCCACCATCCACCGCTCGGTCTCTCTGGCGAGCCTGGCGCGCTTGATGACATTGTGGCGCACGTCGCGGATGCCGAGAATCGTCCGGTCGCGAATGGCGGCCCATTCCTTGCGTGTCGTATCGGGGCCGAGCGGCCGGGCGGCAAGCGCGGCAATGGCCTTTTGCGCCGTCTCGACCGCGGCGGCGATGCGCGCGAAGTCGGCCTCCTGATCGCGCTCCGCGCGTTCCACCTCGGCGGCATCTCTGAACATGGCCATGCTCCGGCGCAAGGGGAGTGGTTCGTCCATGGCGCAATCATCCCGACGTTAGGCGCCTTTGTTTGACAGGCGAGTCGCGCGGCTGCGTTTTCCACAAAATTGCGCGCAGAGCTCGTCTGCTGCCGGCGCACTTGCGGCCGTCTGATACCGCTTTGTTTGTTTGTTCCTTCTTGCCGGCAATATGTTACCCGCCTGCGATCCCGGGTTAACCAACGTCCGGGCTTTATCGCTGCGGATTCCAATTTCGTTCAGCATTGCGGCGCAGGCTCGTGCGCGTTGGGGCGCTGCAAAGCACCCATGGGGGACGGCGACCCGGCTGCCATGTGGCTTCCCTGCTGGCCGGGCCGCCGCTTCTCCAGTGCTTGCAGCAACTCCCGCGGCTCACCGCTCGCTCGGCGCTCGCGCACGAGAGACATCATGGTCAAGCACGGCGCGCTCTCCCGTCCTCACGTCTATCGCATGCTCGCCTCTGACGACGCGCGCGTGCGCCGTGCCGCCTTCACCCTCCTCGAGGCCAGCAACCCGAAGCTGCGAAGAAACAGCGAGCTGTTCATCGAGATCGTCCGCTTCATCTGGGACGCGAACCCGAGCTACGACGTCTATCGCGAGTTCAGCCGGCGTCATTTCATCCGCCCCGCGCGGCCCAACAGACCCAAGGCGCTCAGCGCCTAGCCGGTTGTCATTGCGGCCGGGCGGAATGCGGTAGCCCGCCGCCCTTCGTTGGTTGACTCTGACCCTGCGCCTGCGGGTTGTAGGGGCGGGTTTCAAACCCGCCCCTACATGCGGTGAGCTCGACAGCGTCGCGGCGGGGGCGCTTGCGCAACAACAAGTAGCATCGCACCGATCTGATAACTGCACCCGGCGCGGGTTGAACCATTGCACCGGTGCGGCGACGAATGAGCGGGGGGCCTTCTCCCGCTCGGATCGCACCGCATCGGAATTCGCTTGGTCATGCCCGTTTTTTCATCGCAACCAGACGACAAAAGCGGCCGCAGCGCGGTACTTCGCTACCGGCGTCCTGCGCCGCTGCGGTCCGCGGTGCGCGGCGTCGGCCTCCTCGCCGCGGTCATCGTTGCGATGATCGGCGCGGCGGCGGCCGACGAGCCGTTGAAGCTTCCCGGCACGCAGCTCGAGCCGGTCGCATGGTCGCAGCTCTCCGGCTGGACCGCCGACGATCACCTCGCGGCTTTTGCCGCCTATCGGGCGAGCTGCCGCGTGCTGCGCAACGGCGCGCCGGGCGACGAGCAGAGGCCGGTCCGCGGCGCCTTGCGCACGGTCTGCCGCAGGGCCGTGGAGCTCGCGCCGCGGGATGCTACCGCCGCGCGCCGCTTCTTCGAGGAAAATTTCGAGCCGGTGCGGATCGCGCGCCTGGGCGAGGCCGAGGGATTGGTCACCAGCTATTTCGAGCCGGTGGTTGCCGGCTCGCGGTTTCCCAGTCCCGAGTTCCACATCCCGGTCTACCGCCGGCCGCCCGACCTCGTCGCCGCCGGCCACAAGCCGGGCTCGCAGGCGTTCCCGAACAAGGGTGTGCGCATCGGCCGCCGCAATGCCCAGGGCGAGCTGGTCCCGTACTACGACCGTGCCGCCATCGAGGCCGGCGCGCTCGACGGCCGGAAGCTCGAAATCTGCTGGCTCAGGGATCCGGCCGACCTGCTGGCGATCCAGATCGAGGGCTCGGCGCGCATCATGCTGGAGGACGGGACGCCGCTGCGCATCAACTACGACTCGCACAACGGCTATCCCTTCACCTCGCTCAGTCATGCGCTGGTCGAGAGCCATCGCATCGCGCCCCGCGAAATTTCCACAGAGCGCGTGCGTGAATGGCTGGCCGCGCACCCCGAGGAGGCGGAGGAGCTGCGCGCCGCCAACCGCTCCTACATGTTCTTCCGCATCACCGGGCTGTCGAGCGAGGGCGAGCCGGTCGGGGCGCAGGGCGTGCCGTTGACGCCGGGCCGCTCGATCGCCGTCGACCGGCTGCATGATTACGGGACGCCGTTCTTCATCGCGGCCGACCTGCCGCTCGATAGCGACAAGCCGGCTTCGCCGTTCCGGCGGCTGATGGTGGCGCAGGATACCGGCTCGGCAATCGTCGGCCCGGCGCGCGCCGATCTCTACTGGGGCAGCGGCGGCGAGGCCGGCCGGGTCGCCGGCCGGATCCACCATGCCGGCCGGTTCGTCATGCTCCTTCCGCGCGAGCTCGACATGATCGCGGCCGGCCGCCGCATGCCGCTGCCGGCGCCCAAGCCGGTCTTTGCCGAGGCGCAGGTGAGCAGGAACGCCGCCGGAAAGCCGCAGCTCGCCGCCCGCGAGACCGCCAAGCCCGGCATCGCCAAGCCCGAAATCGCCAAGTCCGACACCGCCAAACGCGACGTCCGCAAACGCGACGACAGGCGCGGCACGGCTGCGGCCAAGCCGGCGATCGATCCGCGCGCCGCCGCCGCCTACGCGCGCTGGCGCTTCCGCCCGGTCTATTGACCTGCGGTCATTGCGGCCGGGAGCGCCGGGCTTCGCCCGGCACATCCCTCGGTGTCATTCCGGCCGCGCCGGGGCCTGAGCCAGCGCCAGCGCTACATCTCTCGCTGTCATTCCGGCCGAGCGCGCTGGGCTCGCTTGGCCGGGACGACGGTCATCTCAATGTAGCGCCACGGCGGTGCGCGGGATGAGTGCGCCGCGGTGGCGGATCACCTCGCCGGCGAGCCGATGCGCGGCGGCGGCTGCCAGTGCCGGGCGTTCGCCCGAAAGCCGCGCCGCGATGTAGGCGGCGTTGAAGCCGTCGCCGGCGGCGGTCGCGTCGACCGGCACCAGCACCCGCGGCACCGGCACCAGCTCGGCCTTGCCGCCCGCCGCGATCAGCGCGCTGCCCGGGCCGTTCTTCACCACGATCTCGCCGATGCCGAACGCCTGCAGGCGCGCCACGGTTGCTTCCGGGCTCGGGTCGCCCCACAGCACCGCCTCGTCGTCGTAGGCCGGCAGCGCGATGTCGACGCGCTTGAGCGTCTCGATGAACACCGTACGGGCGCGCGAGAGGTCGCCGCGCCAGCCGCGCGCGCGGAAATTGCCGTCGAACGCGATCTTGGCGCCCCTGCCGCGGATCGCCTCCAGGGTCGCGAGAAACCGCCCGAGCCCGACGTTGGAATAGAGCGAGAGTGTGATGCCGGAGAAATAGACGAGGTTGGCCGCGGCCAAGCCTTCGGCGAGGCGGCCCCACTGGGGCAGCTCGAACAGCTCGCGCACCGGCGCCTCGCCCCGCCATTCGTCGGCGTGCCGCGCGCCGGAGGCATCGGCCGCGGCCAGGACCAGCCCCGGCAGCCGCCCGCGGATGCGCAGCATCAGCTCCCCGGCGATCCCCTCGGCCGCCGCAAGCGAGGCGATCGCGTCGGAATACGCATCCTCCCCGAGCGCGGTGACGAAGCTCGTCGCGATCCCGGCGCGCGCGAGATAGACGGCGACGTTGAAGGTGTCGCCCGCATGGTCCAGCCGGAAGCGGCCGTCCTCCTCGCGCGCGAGCTCGACCACCACCTCGCCGACCACCGCCACCCGGGATTTCTGCCCGCTCATGCCGGGCCACCTTGTCACGGGCCTCCCGGCAACGGAAGCCGCCCCGCCGCCGGCACATCCTCGCTGTCATTCCGGCCGAGCGCGCCGGACTTTTGCCCGGCGCGCGAGAGCCGGAATCTAGTAAGCGGGGCGGTCCGTATCACACCGACCGTCGCCCAGGGTCCCGGCTCGCGCTCGCCCGGCGGAGCCGGGCTCGCTTGGCCGGGACGACAAACAGACTTCGCTTGGCGCAAACACGGTGAAGTTGTAGGCTCGGGGCTTCAGGGGGAAATGATGGCCCGGAGATCCTCCTCCAGGATGGCGCGGCCATCCGGTGCGGTGCCGTTACGCGCGCAAGCGGCTGCGCTCCACGGCCGTATCAAGCATTACCCGCAAGCGCCGGTGCAATGGGTCAGCGCGCCGACCTGGATGCCCGGCAGCGAAGCGCTGCTGTTGTACGACCCTGATCCGGCGGATGCGATCCTGTTCATTCATGGCTGGGGCGGCAATGCCGGCGGCACCTGGGAAAGCTTTCCCCAGCTCGCGGCCACCATGTCCGAGGCATCCGGAGCGGATATCTTTTTCCTCGATTACCCCAGTCTGGAATCCCAGGTGCCGTTCTGCGCCGCGCAGCTGCGCAGCTTCCTGATGGATCTCGTGCGCGCACCGGCGGATACCATCATCAACTCGTCGCTTCCGGCGACCGCTCCCCGGCGGACGCGGGCCATGCGCTATCGCCGCATCGTCGTCATCGCTCATTCGATGGGCGCCGTCATCGCGCGGCGCGCGCTCCTCGATCTCGATCTGCCGCCGCCTGACGGTCTTACCGACGACGAGCTTGGAAGGTTTGCTTTCCTGTTCTTTGCACCGGCGCATTGCGGATCGGCGATCCCGTTGCTGATCGGCTCCGGGCTGGGTCTTGATTTTCTTCCTGGCGCCAAGCTGATCGGCGCATTGGCCAGGCTCTGGTTCCAGTCGCTGCGCGACCTCGAGGAGGGGAGCGCGTTCCTTGCGAAACTGGCGCAGGACAACAAGCAGACACGCGAGGCCCGGACCGGCCGCGGCGGGTCGATCGGTCACCTGCGCGCAATCGTCTATCATGCGCACAACGATCGGGTGGTGAGCCAGAACGGGTTTGACCAGGACCCGCCGTTCCGTCCGGTGATGGATCAAAACCACCGCAGCATCTGCAAGCCGAATGCCGAGTACCGCGAGCCGTTCGAGGCGCTCCGTGCCATCCTCGGCCGCTAGACGCGGCGGGAGACCGCCTCCTGCGCCCGCACCGCCGGGATGGTTCACGGCGGCCGCGATCGAGCGCATGTCGCGATGCGTGTGGAGTTTGAGCCCCGCCGGCGTGACGTCCACCTCCATTATTCAGTCCTATGCCGACATGCCGCCGGAGAGCGGCGACCCGCACGCGGAGGCGCAAGCCGGCCTGGAGCGCGAGGACCTCTACTTTGCGATCACCAGCCGGACCACGGTTGCGCGGCGGCAGCTCTACGAGCTCGCGGGGCTCATCGAGCTTGCGGCCAGCGTCGGCTACGTCGACCTCGGTGAATGGGACGGGCTGACTGCCTTCGCGGCGGCACTCGAGGGTTTCGAGCAAGCGGAAGCATCGAGGCAGGCCTACCCGACCGATCTTGCCCTGGTGCGTGAGCTCCGCGGGCGGCTGGAGCGGCAGGACTATCGTGCCGCCTCGATCGACGACGATTTCTTCTACGCGTTCGCCTCGTATCTCCAATTGAGCAATATCATCCGGCGTGACCTCCGGCTGTCCTGGTTCTTGTTCAATACCGAGAGGTGGAGCTCGTACGGGTCGAACAGCGATCTGGCATTTCTCGGAACGCCTGCGCATTTCAGCGAGGCGCTGGCGACGGGGGCCATAAAGGGCATCCCCGCCTATGATCTCATGAACGGCCTGGTGGCTCTCGACTGTTTCAGATGGTTCACGGAGATATTGAACCGCACCTCGCGCGATCAGAAGATCGCCGACAAATTCATCCGCCACGCCCGCTGGTCGCACCGCATCGAGCAGGTGAAAAAGCGGATAGGCGTATGGGCGGTCAGGATCAGGGAATGGGACGAGCTTGCCGGCGAGCCGGACGACCTCATGGCGCCGGATGTCGAGCTGCGCCGGGCGCTGCGGCCCTCGGCCTATGACCTGGCTCACCTCGGTCTTGCGGAACGATCGGCTCCTCCCGCGTCGTCCTATTTGCCCGTAGGCCTCCCGTCCCTGCGCGAGGTTCTCGAGCAGACGGAAAGACTGCTTGCCGAAGGGCGAAAGGGGGCTGCCAAAAAAGCTCTTCGCGCGGCGTTGGAGCGCTTCGACCAATACTTTGAACGGCATGCGGGCATCGAAGACTGGATCTCGGACCGCCCCGCTCAGATGGTCGAGCTGGCGAGGCGGCTGGCGGCGCTCGGCGATACGGATGCCGCCGCGGTAGTCCTCGCCAAGCACGCAGACCGGCTGGTCGATGTGCTGGGGATGCAAAGCGAAACCACGCGGGATGCGCTTGCGGTGATCGCGCAGACGCCCGAAGCGGCGCATGACCATGCGGGCGAGCTGATTGCGAAAGAGCCGGAAGAGACGATCATCGAGGTCGAGGAAGCGCAGTACAGCCCGCAACGCGACGCAGAAGCGTAGGCTATTGCAACGGCGCACCCTCCATGCTCGCCATTCCGGCCGAGCGCGCCGGGCACTTGCCCGGTGCACGAGAGCCGGAATCCGGGCGCCACGCGCTTCATTCACCCGGGCCGTCGCGTACAGGGGTCCCGGCTCGCGCTCGCCCGGCACAGCCGGCCTCGCTTGGCCGGGACGACAACCCGCGCGGGTGTCCGCTTCAGCTCTGCGGACCGCGGGTCGATTGCATATCACTGTCGTCCCTGCGACGGCGGTGCCTCGGACGTCACCGCGGCGCCAATGCGCCGTCAGCCGTCCCGTCTTTTTGATGCTGCCCCGCTGCTCCGGGAAGGCTTCGTTGCCTCGCCCGGCGGCGCGCCCGCCTCCGGAGTGGCATGTTCCCGAGCGCGTGCCTGCCTGGCTTGAACGATTGGCGCCAGATCCGCCCTGAGCTTGTCGAGAATTGCCAGCTTCTCTGCAAAGCTCAGGGACGCACGTTCGCGGCGACCCCGTGCCTTCTGCGCAAGGATATCCGTGATGTCCGGGTACTCGCGCGATCCGCTCATACGCCCAAATTTAATCCCAGATAGGTCAGCGGCACAGATCGGCGGCTCCCAGCCGGCCTGTGCGGCATAACCCACCGCAAAATGTATACCCTGGCCTCCCGGCCAGGCGAGCCCCGCCGCATCGCTCATCGTCATTCCGGCGCTCGCGTGCCGGGCGAAGCCCGGCACATCCCGTCGCGAGAAAGCTCGCCGCGAAAAGATCGCGCGTTCCTGCTGGAGACCATCGCGGTGCTGTTGCCAGGCAACGATCGCCGGAGCTCCGTGCATGCATGGAACGAGGGCGGGACTGTATGGCATCATCCCGGGGCTGGCAGAGCCGCGATCCGGTAATCGGGGTCCACGAATGAACCGATAGGGCGATCGTTGATTTCGGCCGTCCCCCCGGATTAACGGGGTCCCTGCCGATCTGGCCGGCGGGATGTCCCGTCCCGGGGTCGGCCGGAGTGACGAGCATGGAGGGTGCGCCGTCCGGCGCGATCGCATGCTTTTGAGCTATATGCGACAGCTCCAGGAAGGGAGAGGACTGATGAACAGGCCATGGCGTTGTCTTCTCGCTGTCTTGGCAGTGGGGATCGCGCTCGATACTGCCGCGGCCCAGGACAAGGTGACGTTTGCGTTGAATTGGATTCCGAGCGGGAATCATTTCGGCGTATTTGTCGCCAGGGACCGGGGCTTCTATCGTGACGCCGATCTCGATGTCGATATCCAGCGGGGCTACGGCTCGGGCGATACGCTCAAGCGCGTTGCTACCGGCAATGCCGATATCGGAATTGCCGATGCGGCATCCGTCATCATCGGCCGAAGCAAGGGAATGAAGGTCAAGCAGATTGCGTCCATATTCGACTCTCCCTTCGACTGCATTTTCTTCCTGGAGCGAAACGGCATAACGATGCCGAAGGACCTCGAGGGGCGCACCCTCGGCGCGACGGCCGGGGAGACGACGGTGAACATTCTGCCGATCTTTGCGGCCAACGCCGGCATCGATGCCAAGAGGATTGCCATCCTGAATCTGTCTCCGTCGGCGAAATACGCGAGCCTGGCCGCCAGGACGGTCGATGCCATCGTCGGCTCGACGGTGGAGGAGCCTGCGATCCAGAATGCCGCGCAGAAGACCGGCTCGAACGTCAAGCGTTTCCGGTTCAGCGACTACGGTATCGACTACTACTCGATCGGTCTCATCGGCAGCGACGAGATGCTCGCCGCGCGGCCGGACCTGCTCAGGCGTCTCGTAGGAGCGACGATGCAGGGCTATGCGTGGTCGATTGAACACCCGGAGGAAGCGGCGGACGCGTTTGCGCGAAGTGTCCCGGAGAGCAGCCGGGACCTGATGCTCGCGCAATGGAGAATAACGCTCGGTCACATGGTTACCGAGCGAACCCGCAAGCATGGTCTGGGCTGGATCGAGCCTGCGAGGATGGGCGGCACCTTGCAGCTGACGAGGACATATCAGGATATCGACCCGGCAATCCGTGCAGACGATTTGTATTCGATGGACTACCTGCCGAAAATCTCTTTGAATTAAGCACTGTAAGCGTGAGCGCAGTGCACACGGAGCCAACACGATGGTTCCCAGTCGGCTCCCTTGAGCCGGGCCGGAAACGGCTTGCGAATGCGTGCGTCGTCGGTCTAGATTTTCTGCTTGCGTAATCGGGCGTCGGGGGTCCGATTTGGGGACATCGAATGAAAAAGAGTGGACACAGACGTTTCTCGCCGTCGCGCCGATCGGCCTTGAAGGGTGCGGGCGCGGCAGCGATCGGCAGCTTCTCCGGCTTGACCGTATTCTCCTCGTCCGCGCGCGCGGAGACGAAGCTCAGGATGACACTGCCGTGGCTGCCCGACTCGGCCTATTCCTACGTGTACGTGGCAAAGAATCAGGGCTTCTGGAGCAAGCGCGGGTTGCAGGTGGAGATCTCGCGCGGCAACGGCTCCCTCACCGCGGCTCAGGCGGTGCACTCCGGCCAGTTCGATGCCGGCGTTGTTCCCATCGCCGCGACCATCCTCCTGGTGTCGCGCGGCCTGGATTTGTTGTCGCTCGGCATGATGGACTACAACGCCACGATGGGCGTCGCCGTCTTGGATGATTCGCCGATCCGTGCGCCCAGGGACCTGGAAGGCAAGACCGTCGGACAAACCGTCTCGTCGAGCGATGCGGCGTTCTTTCCGGTGTTTTGCGATTTGACCAAGGTCGATCGTGCCAAGGTAAACCTCGTGAGCCTGGATGCGAACGTGCGCACCCGCACCCTCTGGGAGCGCAAGGTCGATGCCATTACCGGATTCTTGAACAGCATCCTGCCGGCATCCGACGCCGCCGGCCACAAGACCAGATATTTTCTGTACAACAATTTCGGCATCAAGCTTTACCAGGACTCGGCGATCGTGCGGCCGGATTTCTTCCGCGACAATCCGCGGGTGTGCGAGGCGTTCGTCGAGGGGCTGCACGAAGGCGTGTTGTTTCACGTGACCCGGCCCGAGGAGACGCTCAAGATCTACCTTCAGGAGGTGAAGGAAATGGCCATGAGTGCAACGGCCGAGGACTTTGCCCGCATCGGGATTGCCATCTTCATCTACAGCGTGCTCAGCGAGCCGGGGGTCGCGGAGCACGGCCTTGGCTGGATCGACCCCGCCAAGGTAGACGGCATGATCGATCTCATCCTGAAATATCAGGCGCCGCCCAATGCCGTCCGTCCTGTCCGCGAGAAGGTTTTCCATACCGATTTTGCCGGTCGCTATCGGCTCACCCCCGCGCAATGGAAGGCGGCGCAAGACTATTCGAAGGGCATTGCCGCCGTCGCCAGCTCGTCGAGCTAGCGCGGGTCTCGATGCGATCGAAACGCCTTCGCTCTGTCGGGCGGGGTCGGCCGGCAAGGGCCCTGCACCGGTCCCGTCTGCAAAGGTAGGAAGATGTCCGAAAGACTTCCGTCATTGAGCCAGCCGTTCAGCGCCTACTACTACCGCAAGGTGCCTGATGAGGACGCGTTGCTCACCCACACCGGCCCCGACACTCCCTGCGGCGAATATCTGCGCAGGTTCTGGAATCCGGTCGGCCATTCGTCCGCATTGAAGGCCCTTCCGGTGCCGATCCGGATCATGGGTGAGGATCTCGTCCTGTTCCGCGACAAGAAGGGCCGCGCCGGTCTTCTGCAGAGACACTGCTGCCATCGCGGTGCATCGCTGGAGTTCGGCAAGATCGAGGAGAACGGTATCCGTTGCTGCTACCACGGTTGGCAATTCGACGTGGACGGCCGCATCCTCGACATGCCGAACGAGAGGAACAGGAATCCGCTCAAGGACCGGTTGTTTCAGGGTGCTTACCCAGTCCACGAATACGGCGGTCTGGTGTTTGCCTATATGGGGCCGCCGGAACGCAAGCCGGATTTCCCCGTCTACGACACGTTCGAGGTGCCGGGTTATCATCTGGAGCCGGCCGAGCCGCCCGGCGTGGCGAACATCAAGCCGTGCAACTGGATGAACATCATGGACAACGTGGTCGACCCGGCGCACGAGCCCTTCCTCCACACGTCCATCAGCGGCTGTCAGTTCTTCGACAAAAACGGACGGCCGGTCGCGGAAGCGGAGGATCTTGGCGAGATCATCTTCGCGGAGACGCCGCTCGGCATCGTCACCCAGGAGGTCCGCCGCGTGGGTGATACCATCTGGGTTCGGTCGATCGACTGCATTTACCCGAACATCGCGCAGGTCTGTCGCATGCCGGTATTTCCGCCCGACTTCAACGGGACGAAGGAGCTCAGCTACGTTCCGCTGCTGACGCGCTGGCGCGTGCCGGTCGATGACGAGCGCACCATCGAGTTCGGCTTTGTTCGCATGAGAGAGGGAGAGATCAATCCCTACATCGACAACCAGGTGATCGCCTACAGGACGAATTACGGCGATCGCGACTTCGAGGATCGCCAGCGCACCCCCGGCGACTTCGACGCGCAAGTGAGCCAGCGGACGATTTCCCGCCATGCCCTCGAGCATCTCACCGGGACCGACAAGGGTGTCGCCATGTTCAGGCGCGACCTGCGGGCGGGCATTGCCGCCGTGGCCCGCGGCGAGGATCCCAAAGGCATTTTCCGCGGCAGGAGCGGCAGGATCCCCACCTACTCGAATGAGACGGTCATCCAGGCTCCGCGCACACCGGGCACCGATCCCGTCGAGGAATTGAAGGAAGCTGCGCGCCAGAACCTGGAAAGGGTATTGCGGCAATCGGTGTCGATGTCTGCGAACCCGCAATGCAGCTAGCGGCAGACCCTACGTGCTCTCCTCCCCCGTCAGTTTGGCCGAGCGAGCCGGCCCCCGCGTACGCGGGGGCGGAATCCAGTTATCGGCTTTGTTGGTGCATTTGCGCCGGCTGTCGAGGCTTGGATCCCGGCTCGCGCTCGCCCGGCACGGCCGGGCTCACTTGGCCGGGATGACAACTCACCGCAGGCGCACGAGTGTTTGTGCGCCGACACCACTGGAACATACTCCAGCTCGAGTGCGGCAATCTGCGCAGATGCCGGCCGCTGATCCGGGTGCCCGGCCGCTGATAGCTGCGACCGGCCTGCGCAAGGTCTTCGACACCCCCTCCGGAGCAGTCGAGGCCATCGGCTCGGCGGATTTCGCGATATCGGCCGGGGAGTTCGTCTCCCTGCTCGGTCCTTCCGGCTGCGGCAAGAGCACGCTGCTGATGATGGTAGCGGGGCTCGAGCCCGCGACGGCAGGCTCGATCGTCATCGACGGCATCCCGGTGTCGCGCCCGCGCCGCGACGTCGGCATCGTCTATCAGGAGCCGGTGCTGCTTCCCTGGAAGACGGTTCTGCAGAACGTGCTTTTCCCTCTCCAGATCCAGAGGCTCTCCAGGGCCGATCGCCTCGACCAGGCGCGAGCCCTGCTGGGCTCCGTAGGGCTCGGGGCATTCCTGGAGAAAAAGCCCCACGAATTATCCGGCGGCATGCGTCAGCGCGTCGCCATCTGCAGGGCGCTGATCAACGACCCCGCCGTGCTCCTGATGGACGAGCCGTTTTCCGCCCTCGATACGATCACGCGCGAGCAGATGACTGTGCTGCTGATGACGCTGTGGGAGGAGGTCCGCAAGTCGGCCTTGTTCGTGACCCACTCGATCCGCGAGGCGGTCTACCTGTCCGACCGGATCCTGGTCATGGGCAAGCGCCCCTCGACCGTGTTCTGGACCGAGCGCATTCCGTTTCCGCGGCCGCGTCCTCTTTCCATCGAGGAGACGGCCGAGTTCAATGCGATTTGCAGCACGCTCCGGCGCAAGATCGACGAAGCCTTGGGCGCCTGCGCGACGCCCGAGGCTGCGGAGCATCGCAGCGCCTTATCCTGAGGCGCTTGCGCGGTTGCGCGCGAGCCTCGAGGATGCGCTTCGAGCGTCTCGAAGCATGAGCCCCCGCTGCGACCCGGCAGCCGGGAGCGAGCTGGAACGGGAGTACTGCTGCCATGACGTCCGCCGCGCCCGCTCGACCGTCTGCGCTTGCCGCAAAAGGTCCTGCGGCGAGAGTCCGAAGGCAGCTGCGCGGGCGCATCATCATCACAGCTCTTCCGATCGCCACGGCGGCCGGGGTTCTGATATTTTGGGAAGCGATCGTGCGCGGCCTCAAGATATCGCCGGTGATTCTGCCCTCGCCGAGCCAGGTTTATCAGAAGGTCGTCACGGTCCTCCCGCTTTTTGTCAGCAATTCGATTCAGACCGGGGGAGAAGCGGTGCTCGGCCTGCTGCTGGCAGCGGCCGTGGGGATCGCGCTCGGATCTGCGCTGGCCTATTCGAAATATTTTCGCGCCGCCGTTTATCCGAACCTGGTTTTCTTCCAGCTTATTCCCAAGGTCGCTCTGGCTCCGCTCTTTGTCATCTGGCTCGGGATCGGCATCGAATCGCGGCTTACCTTCACGATCTTCATCACATTTTTCCCGATCGCCATCTCGACGGCGGTCGGATTGGCCTCGATTGATCCCATCTATGTCCGCTTCTGTCGCGGTCTCACCGCCACCGACTGGCAGACATTCAAGCATGTTCGCGTGCCGTTTGCGCTGCCGGCCATCTTCGCCGGTCTGAAGATCGGGGTGACCATGGCGTTCATCGGCGTGATCGTGGCGGAGTTCATTACCTCTCAATCCGGGCTGGGCTATCTGATCCTGTTCGCGATGGCACGCACCGAGACTGCGGTCGTGCTCGGGTCTATCGCCTTCCTGTGCGTCATCGGGATCGGCGTCTATGGAGCCGTGGCGCTTCTGGAGGTGATGGTCCGCCGCGTGTGGGGCGCTCCCTACGATGCGGGATGACGTTGGATGGGACGGGGCAGTCCCCTATGGGTGGTCATCCCGGCCAAGCGAGCCCGCTTCAGGCGGGCTCGCGCGATCCGGGATCGGGCTACGCGATCGGTCTCATCGGCTTATCCGTGCCGGAGAATTCTTGTGCGGACAGCGGTCGCCGGGGGCATCTCCCACGCGCGCGTTAATGTTCGGGCAGTCCGACGAGGGCAGCCATTCCGACCGCCTTCTCCACCACGAGCATGACAGCGAGAGAGCCCAGGATCACCAACGTCGACATCGACAGTATGACCGGGGTCAGGTCGAACTCGATGAACTGAAACATGACGACCGGCAGCGTCGCGTTCTCGCCCTCGGCCAGGAAGAGGGACATCGGAAAATTGTCGAAGGACGTCAGGAAGGCGAATGCGATTCCCCCGACCAGTCCGGTTCGCATCAGCGGGAGCGTCACCCGTGTGAACGTGAACCAGCGGCCGGCACCGAGGTCGTATGCTGCCTCCTCCAGCGACGCCGGCATCTGCATGAGCGCCGGCACCAGGCTTCGCGCGACATACGGAATGCAGAAGCTCGTATGCCCGAGTATGAGACCCGTCAGGGATCCGGAAAGCGCTGTTCCGAGGCTCTGATCGACCTCGTAATACAACCGATAGAGACTCGCACCGAGCACCAGCATGGGAAACAGCAATGGCGACAACAGAAAGCTGTTGACGAGGTCCCGTCCCGCAAATCGTCCGCGGACGACCCCGAGCGCGGCGCTCACCCCGAGAGGAATCGCCAGGCAGGCGCTTGCGGCAGCCACGATCAGGCTGACCCCCAGTGCCGCGAGAAACTCCGTCGGAATTGCCGCGTAGGAGTGCAGGCTCCAGGCACGCGGTGGAAACGCCAAGGTGGCCGGATTGAACGAGCCGATGACGATGTAGAGCAATGGAGCGAGCAGGAATGCGTAAAGCACCGCCAGGAATGCAAAACCGATCGTCCGCGCCATGACGCGCCCGAGCCTATAGCGCCGTGTCCAGATATCTGGCGCGTGACACCTTCAGGCCGATGAACGCCAGCCCGAATGTAACGCCTGCGATCACGACGGACAAAGCGGCTGCCACGGGGAAGTTCAGCGTCATCTGGAATTCCTGGGCTATCTGGATCGGAGTGGTCAGGACCTTTCCGCCCCCGAGCATCGCCGTCGTGGTGTAGGTGCTGCCCATCACACCGAAAATGAGGATGCAGCCTGCGGCAATTCCGGGAAGGCTCAAAGGAATCACGACGCGTGCAAGCGTTTGCACGCGCCCGGCTCCGAGGTCCGCGGCGGCATGCTCGAGCGAGGGGTCTATTCTTCGAATCACTCCGAGCAGGATCACGACCATCATCGGCAGGAATGCGTGCACCAGACCGATGATGACGCCGAGCTCGTTGTAGATGAACCGGACGGGAGCATCGGTGATGCCGGTCAGCAGCAGCAGAAAGTTCACCGGTCCGTTGTCCGAGAGCATGATGATCCACCCCAGGGAGCGGACCACGACGGTGATCAGAAGCGGCGCAAGCACCAGGAGCGTGAGCCACCCCCGTGCCCGGCTCTCGGTGCGGGCGAGAAAATAGGCAAGCGGGTAGCCCAGCAGCAGGCAAAAGAACGTGCCGAGGGCAGACAGCCAGACCGTGCGCAGCAGAGTGTCGAAATAATAGCTGTCGGTGAAAATCTTCGTGTAGTTGGCGAGCGTCCAGCCGGTGCCCACGCGGGCGGCGCCAAGGTTGGGATGCAGGCTTTGCGCCACCAGAAACAGCTGGGGAGCGACGAACAATACGCCGAGAGCCAGCAGCGACGGGATGACGAGGAGACCCCACCTGCCATGTGCGACCCTCACGGCAACCGGTTCAGAGCGCATTCCGGTGGGTCGACTCGCCAACGTTGGTGTCATCCCGGCCAAGCGAGCCCGGCTTTGCCGGGCGAGCGCGAGCCGGGATCCAGTAATCGGGGCACCGCAAAAAATGCTGCGCACCCTTTGGGGACCTCATCGCGGCCGGTGTGAATGTACGAACGGCGTTGATTACTGGATTCCGGCTCTCGCTCGCCGGGCGAAGCCCGGCTTGCTCGGCCGGAATGACGGGCATGCATCTTGCGGCATGGCGCGCGATTAGGTGCGCCGGAGTCTTGCGATTGCCCTGTGCAAGCACTGTGCGTCGCCATCTGGGAACGCGCTCTAGGTCGGGATGTCCTGCAGAAACATCTCTCGCGGCAGCTCCTTGCCCAGTCCGCGCGCCCTGGCTCCTTCGTAGATCTGCCCGGCAATGGAGGCGAACTGGATGCCCTGGATGCCGGCGCTGTTTCCCACGTCGCCCTCGAGCGTCCCGTAGGAGCAATTGGCCAGGATGGTGATCTCCGCATCCGGCCGTGCATAGGGCGCACCGGTTTCCCAGTTGCAGCAATCGACGATCCGTGCGTTCGGGTATCGCTCCTTGCTCAGCTTTCCCGCCGGCACTTTGGCGCGCTCCTCAGCTTGGCCGCCGATGTAGCTCATCACGTTCAGCCGGATCTCGAAGTCGTCGTCGATGTAGCCTCTCACGCGCACCGGCGAGCGGCGGGCGAGGAGACCGACCGCCTCGACCTTTGCGCAGGTTTCATCGCCCAGCTCCCAGTGCGTCACGTTGCTCAAATGCATTCCCGGGCGGATCCAGTCCGGCTGCACGACCGGCTCCATCGAGGTCGTACAGCACACGACGATATCGGCGCTCTTGGCCGCGTCCTCGGGCTTGTCCGCCGGGACGATCTCGCAATCGAGCTTTGCCGCCATGTCCTCGCAATATTTTTTCAGGCGGCTGCGATTGGGGCTGTAGACCTGCAGGCGCCGCAGCGGCCGGACCACCGCGGCGGTGAGCGGAAAAAACCTCGCCATCCCACCGGTGCCGTAGACACCCATCACACAGGCGTCCTTCCGCGCGAGGTACTTGATCCCGAGCGCCGCCGTCGTTGCAACGCGCAGGTGCTGCACATAGCCGTCGTTCATGATCGCCAGGAACTCGGCGTTCTTGGTGCTGTACAGGAACACGACGCCGCCGAAGAGTCCGGGCTGGTACGAATACGTCGCCTCGCGCTTGTTCCCGAGCACGGTAGGCCAGGAATAGATATCCGGCTTGATGCGCAATGCGTAATAACCGGGATCGCGGATGCCCCCCTCCATGGAGCTGAAACAGAAATACTCGTCCGGGTTAGCGGACGGCAGCAGGTTGTCGATCCTCGGACGGCGGATCGCATCCCGGCGGGAGAACTGCGCCAGCCCGTGCTCCAGGGCCGCGATCGCCTGCGCCGGCGTGATCGACTGCTCTTGCTCGCTATTGTCGAGAAACAGGGGCATCAACTCGTTTCCTTGGTGGTGGGCGTGGATACATGCGTGGATTCTTGGCCGCCGTCGCTGCCGGTTGCCGGCAGGACCAGGCATCGGCTGCTTTGCCAGGAGACTTTCACGCGCTGCCCTGGAGCAGCATGAACCCGAGCTTTGTCCTCGGCAATGATCGTGAGCTCGGGAGCGACGCGCACATAATAAAGATGTGTGCCGCCGGTGAATCGCCGGCGCGCGATGGTGCCTTCGAACAGATTGTCCGCCTCCGCCGACCCGCCGAGCGCGACGTCCTCAGGTCTGAGGACCAGGGTCACCTCGGTGCCGGGTGCGAGACCGGCGGGCACGCTCGCCACGTATTTCAAACCATCGATTCCTTCGATCCTGTCCGGCTCGGCGCTCACGCGGCCGCGCAGCAGGTTGCTGCGTCCGATGAAATCGGCCACGAACGTGCTCGCCGGCTTCCGATAGATGTCGTCAGGCGCTCCCAGCTGCAGAATCCTGCCCTGGTACATCACCGCAACCCGGTCGGACATTCCGAACGCTTCCTCCTGGTCATGGGTGACATAGACGGTGGTGATGCCCAGCCTTTTCTGGATCGCGGAGAGCTCGACCTGCATCTCGTCGCGCAGCTTTGCATCGAGAGCGCCCAATGGCTCGTCCATCAGAAGAACGGGAGGGTCCACGACCAGTGCGCGCGCGACCGCGACACGCTGCTGCTGTCCTCCGCTCAATTGGCTGGGATAGCGGTCCCCGGCTTGGGCCAGATTGACGACGGCCAAGGCCTTGTTCACGCGCGCGGCGATTTCCGCCTTGGGCAGGCGCCGCACCCGCAGCCCGAAGCCGATATTCTCCGCCGCCGTCATGTGCGGAAACAGCGCGTAGCTCTGAAACACCATGGCTGTCGGCCGCTTCTGCGGCGGGACGGCGGTGACATTCCTGCCCCGCACCAGGATGCGTCCGTGCGAGGGGGTGAGAAAGCCGCCGATCAGGCGAAGCAATGTCGTTTTGCCGCACCCGCTCGGCCCGAGCAGGGTCAGAAACTCGCCCTGGCCGACGGAAAGAGAGACGTTGTTCACGGCTACGATGGAAGCTGCTCCCGGATAGGCCTTGGTCACCTCGTCCAGAACCAGGTCGGCTTCCATCGCAAGGTCTTTTACCGCTGCACCTTCCGGTTCCAGGCGTCGACATACGCCGAGAACCGATCGAGGTCCGCGTCGCTCCAGGGCAGACGAAACCCGTTGGTGACCGTTGCGCCCCAGGGAATGAGGTCGCCGATGAGCGGCGCCTTCTGCAGGATCGGGTCGAGACCGGATATGACCGGACCATAGGGCGTATCGGCAGTCGCCTCCATCAACTGCACCCCGGGGCTGAGATAGAGCGAGATCAATTTTTCCGCGAGCGGCCGGTTTCGACCGTTTTTTGGAATGCTGATGGTGCCGCAGGAGATGCCGCCTTTTGACCCGTTCCCATTGTCGGGAAGAACGAACGCAAGCGGGAGACCTTTGCGGATCATCGAATAGGCGCGGCCGGCGACCATCGGCGCTGCCCATACGTCGCCGGCCTCCACCTTCGCCATCAGATCGGCAACGCCCTTCGAGAACGAATGAAATTTGATCTTGGCGACCTCATCGATCGCGCGATCCCACTTCGTGGGCGGGTCTCCAAGCTGCATCGCGTAGGCCGCGAGCAGAAACTTCGGCGCCGTGCCGGCAAGCGTCTGGGTTCCCACATGACCGCTCAGCTTCGGATCGGCGAGATCCTGCCATTTTGCCGGAGCGGGAAGCCCCAGCTCGCTGTACTTGGCCTTGCTGTAGACGATGCCCAGCAGGATCCCGCCCCAGCACACCCCCATGTCTTGCGGGAGACGAAATTCCTTGCGCACGCGCGCAAGGTTGGGCACCTCGCGTTCGTCGAGGGGCTCGAGCAGCCCGCGAGCTCGCACCAGGCTGTACCAGGGGTCGTCCAAGAGAACGAGATCGAATGGAGCCGACCTTCCCCCTGCTATCAGGAGCTTTTCCGCGAAGATTTCCTCGTTCGCGGGCGTCCACTGGATCTTGGCGCCGGTGAGATATTCGAAAGGCTCGCCCAGATAGCTCTTCTGTCCTTCGAGCAGCCCCCCGCCATAGGTGGCGAACCGCAGGACTGCGCCCTCATCTGCGGAAAATGCGGACCGATATGCGCCGCACGAGGTCAGCAGGAGGACAGCGGCCAAAAGGCTCTTGAAACACCTCATGAGAAATGGCTCCGCAGGCATTGAGACCTCGCAGCGAGAACCGCTGTCGTCACAACGAGGCTACTGTAATGATTCCTCAGTTTGAAGCTGGCGCAAAGCAGGACGTCGACTCCGATCAGGACCGACCTGAATGAGCCAATATCTTTCTGAGCCGCCGCGGAGTGATCGGCAGCCTTGTCACCGCCCCGGGCATTTCGATCGCATCGTTTATGGCGGAAGCTATGGCCGCACCTGCTCCGGTAATGCCGCTTTCGCCGGCACCTTTGACACCCAATGGATTGAGCGGGCTTGGAGCGTCCTCGAGGATCAAGACCTCGATGTCGGGCACCTCGCGTGCGGTCGGCATCAGGTAATCTGCGAAAGTAACCGACAACGGCGTGCCGGCATCGTCATAGCTGAACTCTTCCAGCAGCGCTCCGCCCAGCCCTTGCACCATGCTGCCGGCGATCTGGCCTTCGACGAGCATGGGATTGATTGCAACGCCCACGTCGTAGGCCGCCACATACCGCTCTATCTTGACGCTCCCGGTCTCGGGGTCGACCTTAACGACGGCAACATGCGCCCCGTATGGATAGGTCATGTGGTCGGCGGCGAATACACCGTCAGCCGCCAGACCGGGCTCGAGGCCTTTGGCAACAGCCGCTGCAGGCGCAAGGACGCTCGCGATCTCGCCGAGGCTGATGGAAGGACCATGAGGCTGATCCTTGCGCGCAACTCTGCCCTCGACGATGTGGAGAGCTTGCGGGTTGGCCTCTTGCAGCAAGGCGGCGGCCGTCTCGATCGCCTTTGCCCGCACCTTCAGTGCTGCAATATGCGTAGCGGAGCCGGTCATGACTGTTGCCCGGCTCGCGTGAGCGCCGAACCCGTACTCGAGGAGATCGGTCCGGCCATGCGCTACCCGCACGCGCCGATAATCGACGCCCAGCGCATTGCCGCAGATTTGCGCCATCACCGTTTCGACCCCTTGCCCGAGCGATGCGGAGCTCGTTACGACCTCGACTGCCCCGGTTGGATCCACTCTGACCCGGACGCAATCGACGGGCCCCAGCCCGCTTTTCTCCAGGAAGAAGGCAAGGCCGGTACCGACGGCCTCCCCGCGTGCCCGGCGCCGGCGAGCCTCGGCATTCAGATTGGTCCAATCGACGTAATCGAGAACTTTATCGAGCAGGCCCGGGTAGTCTCCGGAGTCGAGGATCATCTCGGCCTCGTTCCCGGCCAACTGCCGCCTGTAGGGCATCTCGGACCTCGAGATCAGGTTGCGTCGGCGGACCTCCGCACGCTCTAGGCCGAGCCTGGCGGCGACGGCATCCATGACCTGCTCGCAGACGAAGGTCGCCTCGAATCGCCCGGGCGAGCGGTAGGTGCCTGCCGGCGTCTTGTTGGTCAGGCGAAAATGGCCCGCGACCCGGTACGCGGGTATCCTGTATGGGCCGGGCAGCATGCTGGCCGTCCATTCCGGAACCCGGGCGCCGGCCGTGCGCACGTAAGCGCCCTGATCGTGAAAGAGCTCGTCGTCGAGCGCCAGGACCCGGCCCTCGCCGTCGACGGCGGCGCGGATACAATGGTGTTGCTGTCGCGAATGGTTGGCGGCAATGAGGTGCTCGCGCCGGTCCTCGATCCATTTTACCGGTCGGCCGAGCCGCAAGGCGGCCGCGCATACCAGGACGTCCTCGGGGTAAATCTCGCCGCGGATGCCGAACCCGCCGCCGACATGACATTCGTACAGCTGAACCGAGAGCGGACTGCGGCCGAGCATCCTCGCAAGCAGATCGCGGCCGGGATGCACCCGCTTGGTGGCGGCGTGCAGCTCCAGGACATCCCTCGCACTGTCGTATCGGGCGATGGCGCCCCGCGTCTCCAGCGGCACTCCTGAATGTCGGCCGATCGATAAATCCAGCTCGACCACCATGTGCGCGGCACGAAACGCGCCGTCGACGTCGCCGTAACCTTTTTTGATGATCGCAGGCTCGGTATGGCGATCCGGCGCAAACTCGCGAGGCGGCTCGTCGGCCGACAGGAGAGGTGCCCTCTCCTCGATATGCATTACGACCAGGTCGGCGGCATCCTCTGCCTGATACGAATCCTCGGCGAAGACGGCGACTACCGGCTCGCCGACGTAGCGGACCACTGTGTTTGCGAGAATCGGCTGTCGGTACGGCTCGAGACCTTTTATGTCGGTTGCCCGATACTCGATGGGCGGGATTTCCGCCACATCCGCGAATGTCCAGATCGCGAAGCATCCGCGGCAAGCAAGCGCTTTCGTCGTATCGATCGAGACGATTTTGCCGTGCGCATACGGAGATCGCACCAGCCGCATGTAAAGCTGATGTGGGAATGAAATGCTTGCGGCGAAGCGGCCTCGGCCTCTGACGAGGGGCGGATCCTCGAGCCGGCTCACCGATCTCATTGCTGCAGGAACGCCGGACTCGGACTTGGACATTCTCCCGCTGTCATTCCGGCCGAGTGCGCCGGCGCTTGCCCGGCGCGCGAGAGCCGGAATCCAGTAAACGAGCGGTCGGTTCTTTCACGAACGTCTCGTTTACTGGGTCCCGGCTCGCGCGATCCCGGCGAAGCCGGGCTCGCTTGGCCGGGACGACAACCATATGCGATAGGCCCTGCCACAAGGGGCAGGGGAGCACAGCCGTTATGTGGCGATGTGTGTCTATCGACATGACCGGGATGCGCTCTAGAGTTTCTGAATGACCCGCTCGCCGAACAGTCGCATGGATTTGAGAATTTCCTCTTGCGCCAGTCCCGGCGTCCAGTCGAAGCGCACGAGCATATAGGTGGCTTGGAGACGGCTTTCATATTCTTTTATCTGGTCGACGCATTCTTCCGGTGATCCGAGCACGAATCTGTTCTTTGCGAGCCGATCGAAATTCCAGCTCAATTCACTCGGGTCGCTCATCGCCTCGTTCTGTTTCCATTTGATGTAGATCGAGCGGTAAAGCTGCTCCAGGCAGGGGCGGGCCTTGGCCACGGCCTCGGCACGACTGCCGGCGACGAAAGTTTCGCGGATGATGGGGAGATCGGGCTTCCCGGACTTCCCGGCGGCAGTCCAGGCCTGCCTGAACAGCTTCACCTGTCGCTCCAGCTCCTCGATCGCCGAATGCGGCCCTATCATCCAGCCGTCGCCGATCCTGGCCGCACGCTCCGCTGCGATATCGGAATTGGCCGCCACCCAGATCGGCGGTCGCGGCTTCTGCAACGGCTTCGGATCGACGCTGACGTCCTCGATCCGGATTTCCTTGCCGTGGTAGGTCACATGATCCTCGGTAAACAGTCGCTTTACCACTTCGATACCCTCGGTGAATCGCCGAAGGCGTTGTTGCCTGGTCAATCCGAATGCATTGAGCTCCTCGTCGCGATAACCCAGGCCGAAGGCGGCGAAGGATTTGCCGCCGTTGATTACGTCCAGGCTCGCAAGCTCTGCGGCGACGGTCACGGGGTTGCGCAGCCCGAGCAGGGTAACTGCGGTTCCCACCTCGCAGTGTTTCACCTCGGCGCACAGGCGGGCCAACGCCGGGACTTGATGCAGGCGCTGAAGCCCGGGGATGTTGTAGTGCTCGCCCATGGAGAAGCCATGGAAGCCGGCCTGGTCTGCGACCCTTACCTGCTCGACCAGGGTCGGCATCAGCGAGGCACCGGGCTTCTCGATCGACACTTGGGGATTGAGCTGGACACCGATCTTCATGTGGTCACTTGCCTCGGAATGGAAATTTAGCCATGTACTGTCGCTCGAGGAGCGGGGCCGCGATATCGCTCCGGACTTGCTTCCTGCAATCTGAGACTTTCTTCCTGCAATCTGAGACTTGCTTCCTGCAATCTGAGACTTGCTTCCTGCAAGTCGGGAGTCGCTATGATCCTCCGGCGCCCGGTTCACGGCGGCCACCACCCGAATTCTGAGATCGCATGAGCAGCTCTCCTGTCCCTCCAGCCTCTCGCCGCCGGACCCGTATGAATAGCTCTCGTCGGGCGGCGCTTTCCGTCGCGCTTTGTCTTGCGATTGTCTGCGGTTGGCAAGTACCCGCGTGGGCGCAAGCCGCTTACCCCGGCAAGCCGATTCGAATGGTAGTAGGTTTTTCGGCAGGCGGCATGGTGGACATCGTCACCCGCCTCATCGGCGAGAAGCTGTCCGAGCAGCTCGGACAGTCGGTGGTGATTGAGAATCGGGGCGGTGCCGCGGGCAACATAGCCTCGAAGATGGTCAGCACCGCCGAGGCGAACGGCTACACCGTGCTGGTCACCAGCTCGGCGATAGCGGTGAATGCCATCGCCGCGGCGGGAGCCGTCGATCCGCGCAGCGAGCTTGCGACGATCGCGGTCATCGCGAGCGCTCCTACGATCTTTGTGGCAAAGCGCTCCACACCGCCCGTGAGCTTGATGGAATTCGTGCGCAGCAAGAAGAATGGTCAGCTCACGTTTGCAACATCCGGGCCGGGCACGGTCGATCATCTGACCGCGGAATACTTGTTCAGATCCGTTCCCGGCCTCAATGCCACGCATGTACCGTACGCGAGCGGCAGCGAGATCATCAACGCGGTGCTGGGGGGCCATGTCGACATGGCCGTCACCACCCCTCCCGCGGCGCTGTCGTTCATCAAGGATGATGGCAACTTGGGAGTGCTCGCGGTCACCAGTCCGAAGCGGATCGCCATGTTGCCGGATGTACCTACGGCGGGGGAGATCGGCTTTCCGGGTTTGGACAGCGCGTCATGGGTCGCATTGTTTGCACCCGCGGGGGTGCCTCGGACGGTCATAGACACCCTGAACGGCGCGGTCGTGAACGCCCTCGAGAAACGCCCCGTCCAGGAGCGTTTGGCCGCGATCGGCTACGAGCTGCACCCGGGCTCGCCGGCGGAGGGATCCGCATTCGTGAAAAGCGAGGTCGCTAAGTGGGCAAAGATCATAAAGGCCATCGGCTTTACCGTGAACTGAGCCCTGACAAGATTGGGTGACGAGATCGGGCGGGCGGTCACCCCATCGCTCCTCTGACGGTGCGTTGAACCGGACCTTTGCTCGCTTTTCCAACCTGGCAAAGCGGAGTCGGGATGGAAGTTTTGATCGATAGCGGACCCGCCGGGTGCGATCTGGTGTCCACCCAGCAGAGCCAATTCTCGTCATCGCGGAAATCATGGTCCTCGCGAAAATGGCTCAATCGGGATTCATTGCGCATGAGCGATGCTTTCAGGATGATCTCGGATGCAAGCAGCATAGCTTCCGTTTCCTTGACACGGACCAGCTCATGGACGTGCGGCGCAGCTAGCTCGGTCATTTCTTGTTTCAGGTCGTCGATGGCGTTCAAAGCGAGCGTCAGCCGGTCTGCATGCTTCCAGACCATCACGTCACACGCGAACATGATCGTCTGCAGGGAGCGAAGAAGCCGATCGCTGTCCGCAACCGCGGCGTCTTTTTGCGAGGCAAAGGTTTCGTCGTGCAACGCGCGGACTTCGGTGCCGTCCAGCGTCGGCTCTGCGCGGGCATCGAGGTCCTCGACTGCGCTGCGGCCTGCTATCCAGCCGGTGCCGATGCACATCCCTATGTGAAATCCGGCAAAATGATTTGCGCATCCCGCCTGGGCGAGCCCGGCAACCAGCAAGCCGGGTACGTCGGAGCGGCAGGTATGGTCTGTCCGAATGCCCATCTTCGTCATCTGGTTCATGGGGTAATAGGGTGTCTTGCTGAACATGTCCGTCCTGGTTTCCGATCCCAGCTTGTTGTAGAAGTACGACATCCATTTGACCTTGCCCCGGATGAAATACTCGCGCGCCTGATCGGGAACGCGTGACATATCCAGAAAAAACGGGTCATTGCCGTGCCGGCGCTCGATTGCCATGGCACGCGCAATGCGGGGAACGTCCGCCTCGTCGCCCCACTGTGGGTCATGGCGCGGCATGAACCGCTCGCCCTTGCGGTTGACGAACCGCGCACCTTCCTGAATTGCGTAGGTGATCCCCTCGAAATAGAACTTCGGCGTGCCCGGCCTCGTGTAGCTGAATTCGGCATTTCTCAGCACGGCGCCGGCCTTGTAGGCGAGCAGCGTTCCGGTCCCGGTGATGTCTCTGGCGAACCCCGAGCGGAAGGTGATGGCGTTCGTGCAGATGATGGTGGCGCGCGCTTTGAGAACGTGGAAGGCGCCGGTCCGGGAATGAATGCCTACGGCGCCGAGCACACTCTCCCCACGCCCTCGCATCAGACCGGTGATGAAGATCCGGTCGAGAACCTGGACACCGGCAGCTTCGAGCGCCCGCCGCAACCGCCAGCACATTTCCAGACCGCCGCCCACGGGAAGGACCAGTCGGGCCGCATCGAGGCCGCGGGTCGGCCTGCGGATGTTGCGGCCGGTCGCGTCCTTTGGGAAGGCGATCTCCAGAGCCTCGAGGTCGCGCAGCCGGTCATAAGACATCCCGAGGACATCGCGCACCAGCAGCTGGTCGGCAATCCAATCGTTTCCGGCAATGATCTCTCTGGTGACAGCCTCGAGATCGTCATCCGGCTCCACGACGACCATGTCGGCATTCGAGAACGCGGCATGACCGGTCCTTCCGATGGCCCAGCTGTCGACAATGGTGACGCGCGTTCCCGGTTTTGCGTGGCGCTTGGCGCTGAGCGCGGCAACCAGGCCTCCGGCGCCGCCGCCGACCACCAGGATGTCGGTAACGGTGAGCGCTCCGAGATCGCTCATGGCGTGCTACCAGGGCCGAGGCCGGTTTTTGACTGTCGGATGTACGTCGACAATCTGTTCGGGACAAAAGATCTCGCAACTGAAACAGGTAATGCAGTGCTCGCGAAATTTTATGATCGGCAGGGATTTCCGCTCGTCCAGACCCGGCACGCCGGACGGCACCAGGACCTCGGTCATGTGAATGACGTCGGCGGGGCAGACGAAATCGCAGATGCCACAGCCTGTACAGCGATCAAGGTCGATGTTTTCGATCATTCCTGAGCTCCTGACCAGGGCTACGTGCAGCTCCGGAGACTGCGGCGCAAGGAACAGGGCAATCGCATATGGCTGTCACGATTGACCTGCCGTCTGATGCCATAGCACCCCGCTGTCATTCCGGCCGAGTGCGCCGGGCGTTTGCCCGGCGCGCGAGAGCCGGAATCCAGTACACGAGCGGTCGGTTCTTTCATGAAGGTCTCGTTTACTGGGTCCTGCCCCCGCGTACGCGGGGGCAGGCGAAGCCGGGCTCGCTTGGCCGGGACGACAACCATATTCGATAGCCCTCCCCCACAAGGACCCCACAAGGGGGGAGGGAGCATACCCGTCGTGGTGCACGCATCTGCGTCAACCTCACCGGGACGTGCTTGTCATTTCTTCATTGCTCACATGATGCAGGCAATCATTTGCGACCCGCTCTCAATGCTCGATCCTGATGCCGGTCTTCTGGAGGATCCTGTCGTAGCGCGCCTCCTCGGAGCTGATGCGTTCAACAAAGGCCTGGTGGCCCACATATGTCGGGTCGAGGCCGGCAGCGACCATGCGTCTGCGGACAGCCTCGTCCTTCAGGGCGCCGGCGGTTGCGCGGTCGAGCCTTGCAACGACGGCGCCGGGTGTTCCGGCCGGCGCGAACAGCCCGACCCAGAACACGGCATCGATGTCGAGGCCGTTCTCCGCGAGCGTCGGCCAGCTCGCCGGCACCGACGGCGGCCGCTCCTTGCCGGTCAGCGCGATGACCTTCACCTGCCCCGCGTCGATCAACGACTGCACCACCGGGGGCGAGACGACCCCCAGCGGCACGTCGCCGCCGGCGATGCCGTTCGCCGCTTCGGCGCCGCCCCGGTAGGGGATGTGCACCAGCTTGATGCCCGCCTCCGCCGCCATCCACTCCCCCGCGACGTGATTGAGGGTGGCGGTGCCGGGGCTGCCATAGCTGATGCCGTTCGGTTGCGCTTTGGCCGCGGCGACGAGCTCCTTCACGTTGTTGAACGGCGCCTTCGCATTCGCGACCACCAGCATGGGATTGCTGCTGACCATCGCGACCGGCACGAGGTCCTTGTGCGGGTCGAAGGTCATCTGCGGCATCAGCGAGGGCCGGGTCACGAAATCGCCGGGGCCGAACAGAAAGGTGTAGCCGTCCGGCGCTGCCTTGGCCGCCGCGTTGGCGCCGACCACGCCGCCTGCGCCGGGGCGGTCCTCGATGACGATCTGCTGGCCGAAAGATTCGCTGAGCTTCTGTCCGAGGATGCGGGCGGCAACGTCGACGCCGCCGCCCGCGAGAAACGGGACGATGAACCGGATCGGCCGCGACGGGTAGTCCTGCGCCTGCGCCCCGGCTGCCGCGGACAGCAGCAGCGCCACAGCCAACATCAATCGCGCCACCCTCTGAGCTGTCATCCTGCGGTGCCCGCGCCCGACCCACGACAGTTGCTCCAGCATCGTAGCCCGGATTGCACTTGGGCGGGGTCCCCAAAAAACGCTCCGCGTTTTTTGGGGTGCCCTGCAATCCGGGGAACGGCGGTCCCGGATCGCGCAAGCGCGCGATCCGGGCTGCGCGGCTCGCACCTCATGGCGGCTTGTCGATTCATGCGCGCCCGGCAACGCGCCGCGCCGCCGCAGCCGCGCCCGTGTCCTCGTCCGCGGAACGCCGCGGCGGCAGCGCGGCTGCCCTGGCGCCGGCGATGCGCCCGGCCACCAGGCACTCGGAATAGTTTCCCCCCGAGAGATAGAGGTGCCCGAACACGCTGCCGAGCTCGCCCGCGACGAACAGCCGGCGGATCGGCTGCCCGAAGGAATCGAGCACGCGCTGGTCGTCGTCGTGGGGCAGCCCGCCCTGCGTGTTGGAGACGATCGGCCACACCTGCGCTGCCGAGAATGGCGGCTCGCGGATGGGCAGCATGCTGCCCGGCGGGCGGCCGAATGCGCGGTCGAGGCCGGCCGCGCAGGCCGCATTCCACGCGCCAACCGATGCGTTGAAAGTGTCGCGCGGAAGCCCGAACGCATCCGCAATCCCGCCGAGCGTCGGCCGCGTCGTCAACACCTGCTCATCGAATTCCTTCAGGCTCAATTTGCCGAACCGCGCCGCCGTGGCGGGGTCGCTGTAAATCGGCTCGCACAGCGTATAGCGCTCCCGTCCGGCGGCATCGACGACGAGCACCGCCGGGATCCTGGGGTAGCTCTGGGTGATGGGATCGTAGAGCGCCATCGGCCGGTGATTGGTGTCCTGCATGTACGGGTCGTATTCGTTCATGAAGCGCTGGCCGCGCTGATCGACGATGATCCAGCTCATGGGGTTGTTGTGCCTGGCGGTCACCCCCGGCGTCCAGTTGCGCATGCGCCGGATGCGGATGCCGAGCCGGAAAGCGGGATCGGGATGATGGAATCCATAGACCCCGTGGTAGTGCCACATGTGCCAGAGTCCGGCGCCCACCGCCTGTGCCATGCGGATGCCGTCGCCGGTATTGCCGAACGTCGCGACCGGGCGCACCGGCGGCGTCGACCAGAACTGCCGCTGCAGCTCCACCGAGGATTCGAACCCGCCGCAGGCCAGGATCACGGCACGGCGCGCCGCGATCTCGTCGCCGCAGACCACGCCGGCGACCTCGCCGTCCGCATGGAGGAGCCGCTCGACCGGCGTGCCCAGGCGTACGGCGATGTGGCGGCGCGCCACCTGCGCCTCTGCGATCCTGAACATGTTGCGGCCTTCGATCTCGCCCTCGGCGCGCACATGCGGATACGCGGCGACAGGATCGAAGCCCGGGATCTCCTCGACCCGCGCGTAACCCCAGGTCTCGTAGCCAGGCAGCGCGTAATTGCCTCGCACCGGGCTCGTGCTCACCACGGCGCCCAAGGGCTCGCCCAGCTTGCGCACATAGCCTTCGAGCTCGGTCATGCCGCGGGCGAGCGCCATCAGGACGGAGTCGGGCGTGGTGCCTGCGTTGCTGGCCGCAAGATAGGCGAATGCCTTGCCGGCATCGTCGGCGATGCGCGCGCCGCCGCCCGCGCAGATCGAGATGCCGCCGGCAAACGGCTCCTTCTCGA
>DATBHG010000130.1:0-122561 GCA_036557665.1 Xanthobacteraceae bacterium
TCGCCTGCAATGCCTTATCTCTGGCCCCCGTGGTGAGAATACCTGATCATCATCTCGGTCGGGCGCATAGCTCAGTTGGTAGAGCAGCTGACTCTTAATCAGCGGGTCCAAGGTTCGAGTCCTTGTGCGCCCACCAAAAAATCCCCGAAATATCCGATAGTTAACGGCTAAACGCTCCCGGCGACCCGAGACCGATTTCGGTCCGTAGGTAATGCTTAGGTACGGTTTCGAGCCGGTTCGAGCCGGACGCTCAGTATGGCTTTGTACGGCGCGGCTTAGTGCCGCCCCGCACAACTCACGGGAGCGTTCGCGATGAACGACAAGAAGGCGACGACGCCAGGACGGCAGCTCTACCGACGCGCCACCGCTGCGATGATCCTCGACACATCGGTCACCATGCTGAAGAAGCTGGAGCGGGAAGGGCGGCTGACGCCGGTTCGTCTCGGCGGCCGGGATGTTTTCTACCGCGCCTCTGAGGTGGACGCGCTGGCGAACGGCGAAGGGGGCGTGTGATGGTCGAGATGGTGGAGCGTCGAATGCGCGCCGTCGCACAAATGGATTACGACGATGCGGTCCACGAGGCGAAACGGCTTCTCGCGAGCGCCGATAACGATATCCCGTGGCGAATTGGTGACCTGGCCGATCAGGTGGAGAAGCGTTATGGCGAAAGCAAACTCAAACAGTTTGCGGAGGACATCGGAACTGCGCTCTGTACGGTCGAGCGTCGCCGTTCGGTAGCGCGGGCTTGGCCGAAAGAGGCCGCGCGGCCGCTTTTTGCCGTGGCGAAAGAGCTACAGGCCCTCGATGACCGCGTTGAGATTTTTCGCAGCAATCCGAACATCACCAGCCGCGAAGCGAACAAGCTTAAGAAGGAGCGCGGAGACTCCTCCAGCACCGAATGCGACTGCGGTCCCGCCCAACCAGAGAACGACGGGCGAAAGTGGGTCGCCGGAGCGTATTCGCGCTGGGACCACGCGTTGGGAGCGGTGCAGATACGAGGCGGCAATTGGGAGCGCTATCGCGATCTGATCGACCAACCCGCCCGCGACAAACTCAAAGAACTGGTGCGGGCGGTTCTCGATCTGGACGCGTATGTGGACGGGCTTTTCGAGCCGGTCCGGATTGCTGCCGAATAAAGCGATGCAAGCCGCCGACACGTTTTGGGACCCTCCCGCTTGGAACCCGATTGGTGGGTGCTCCCACGCGTCGGCGGGGTGTGAGAACTGTTTCGCGCAGGGCTTGATACCGCTTCAAAAGTCCCGCCGCACATCGATCTATTTCAACGTCACCGAGTGGTTCCGGGGTAGGCACCGCTTCAACGGCCATCTGACCGCCAGACCACCCGGGCACCGGGACTGGTTGTTTCCGCTCAAATGGAAAGGCGCAGATAACCCGTTGTTGGGCGTCGGCAAGCCGAGCATCCTCTTCGTTGCCGATATGTGCGATCTGTTTGAAGAGAACCGGCCCAAGTCGATCATCGATAAGGTCGTGGCTACGGTCGCCGCCTCGGATCACATCGGACTAATTTTGACGAAGCGCACCCAGCGCATGAGCGAATATTTTCTCGCGGACCGACGGCCAATCGTTGTCAAGGCTTTGGAAAGTTGCCGGCTTTGGCTGGGCTTCTCCGCTGAGGATCAGCGATGTTTCGACAAGCGCTGGCCGCCTATGAAGAAGCTGGCGGCGGAAGGCTGGTTCACGTTTGTTAGCATCGCGCCGATGTTGGGACCAGTGAGGCTACCGGATGATTTCCTCGCTCTCGGCAAGCGGACGTGGTGCCTGTGTTACGGCGAGCAAGGTCCGAACTGGCGTCCTATGGACCCCGACTGGACCCGAGCGGTGCGCGACCAATGCCGGGAGGCGGGCATCCCCTTCTTTATGAAACAAATGGCCGGGAAGCAGTCGATCCCGCCCGACTTGCTAGTCAGACAATTCCCCGAGTGGCCGCCGCAGGCAGCGACAAAAAAGCTCGTCGTCAACGTCCGTGGGACGAATGGATCGGGCAAGAGCACCGTCGTCCGGACCCTCATCCGGAGGTACGGCGCCACTCCGCTTTATGGGGCATTGGGACGAAGCAACCCAGAGGCATACCAATTCAAAATCCCGACCGTGGCTGATCCCGTTTTCGTGATCGGCCCGTACGAAGGGACCACGCCTGGCTGTGATCGGATCGAAAACACCGACGTGCTGCTGGACCTGATAAAAAAGTATCAGCAGATCGGCCACGTCATCTTTGAGGGAATGGTAGTCAGTACCTACTACGGCAAGGTTGGGTCGTCGCTTGAACGCTGGCGCGACCGGTCCCTCATTGTGTTCCTTGATACTCCGGTCGAGGTCTGCATCGAACGGGTTGAAGCCCGCCGCAGCGTTAGCCGCCATCGCACAACCAAGCCGTTCGAAACGGGACTGAGACAAAAGTTTGCGACTATCGCGGGACTGAAAGAAAAGATGATCGCGGCCGGCATACGGACGATCACAGTTAGCAGTACCGATGCGCCGTCGGCAATTGTGAGGGAGCTTTCGAGCCGGTCTGCTTGAAAAGGCCCTCGCCGAGCCGCCAACCGCAAGCCCAGCGAGGGCACGCTACCACGCTTACAGGGCCGAACTTACACGGTTTCAGCGTGAAATAAAACCCGGGCTATTTGTAAAACCAACGATCCGCGTTAAAGGCAAAGAAATGGCCCCGCCGACCGGGACAAAATCGGCGGGGCCAAAGGAGTAGTCAGGGGAAGGAAGACTAACCCAACCAACCGCCAAGAAGGAAAGGATCAATGCTTCCGTGTTAAACATACCGCCAGACGGGCCGCGGGTAAAGCCCGACGCGATTTCCGCCTCGATTGATACGCTTGAGCTTTGGTTTCCTGATAAGCTTCCCCCGCACGTGTACCGTCGTGTAGTGAAGCTGCTCCCGCGGCTTCGAATCAAACGAACACGTTATGGTATCAAGGCAGGCATCAACCGACCGACGCTTGCTGAGAACGAAATACTTGGCGATCTTTGGAACCGCGACGTTGGTGGCTGTCGTACTCACCGCGTACATATGGCTTTTGATTTTATCTTCTCCGACAGGTCGAGCGCGATGCAGTTCAAGGACTGGCTACCAACACGCTGCATCTTCAAATGGAGCCCGAACCATGCGCTCGAAATCGAGGATGGCTACTATGTCCGCAACTTTGCAGCTAAACGTCGCCCTGGCCGCGCGCCAGTAATTTACCTCAAGGGCGACAACACCGTTCGCGTTGAGCTACGGTTCGAGAACGCAGAAGCTTGTCGCCGAGCCGGACTGGATGATCCGCTCCTAATCATCGATCTTGATCCCTCTGAGCTGTTCCGCCGTTGCGCGAAAGTCGTCAACTATCGTTCGTCCTATCTTGAGAAGGTTGCGCGGGAAGTTGAGGCGACGTATGGCGAGGAATGGGTGCGGCCCGCTCTCTATCGGCTCGACAAACACTGCGCGCTGATGATGCGTGCCGTTCATAGGCCTGAGGGCGCATACACCAACATAACCGACAGCCTCGGACTGCCTCGCACTCTAAAGTGGGCCTGAATACTCTTTACAGTATTAAGTACCGAGAATACCCCTCCTCGAATTCCCCCTCCTGATCGCTCTAACAGTTTCTGTTGCCTTCGTACCGTTATTTGAAATCGATGTCGCTTCCGCTATTACCTTTCCTTTTGTACGGAAACGTGAAGGAATATGAATGACGATAGGAGCATCATGGAGCAAGAGGACCCGTGCTACCTTCGCCGACGATGACGAACATCACCAGAAAGAATATTCACAGAGTATCGCTCAGATTGAAAAAAGGCTGAGAGCGCTGAAGCTTCCCCCGAGCGTAATTGAAACTCATATCAGTCAGCTGCGAAAAACCAGGGGCGGTACCTAGAAAAAGACTTGTAAGATTTAATGGTGGACGAAACAGCTATTATCGCGCCATGAGCCCAAAGCAGATCGAGCGGCTTCGAAGGGAGTGGTCCCCGCCGCCAACAGAATGGGCGGCTACAAGGCTTTGAGGGCCGGAGGGCTACCCCTACTTACCCCCGGCCAGAATAACGAACGGGTGAGGCTCCCTGGGCCGACAAAATAGAGTTTATCCGCTCTCAGCAGCTACGGTCAGAACGAATAGCTTGCTGCCTTCCCCTCGCGGTTGATCGGTTACCCATAGCTGAAACCGCTCACCTTTGCTGATTGCGGGCGGAATATCGCGGATCATCTCCCCCAAGGCTCGAATGGCTTCCTCGCGGGCGGTCTCTAGGGAGGGGAGCTCGGTTCCTTCGGCATCAAGCCAAGCCGCTCCGTCGTGGACGTGGAAGAAATAGCGCGGCATAGTCGTCACCCCGTAGAGCAAGTACGGAGGAATTCTGGTAGCGGCTATATCGTTCCTCTGTTGGGATTACGACAAATGAAGGGAACCCAGCGCCACAATCCTAGTCCGTAAAAAGAACGACCGTCGCGCTGAATAGGCCCAATTAGCAGAACCGCTTATCTACAATAAGCGCCTGTGATACTAGAAGCTTCGTATTTGCAGCGGTTTTCTCAGTAGCGGTTGCCCGTAGGCGACGCTCTAGGTAATATCACCTAATGAAAGTCGCCAAAGGAAACAAGCGGCCGGTTACCGAAGAACCGCGTCCCGAACCCAACGAGGATGAGCGCCGCGCCCGCACGCGATGGGGACGGATCAAGCTTCGGTCGCTTGATGAGCTTGACGGCCGGACTGCTGCTGCTAGGCGCGCTCGCGACTTGATCGCGCACTTAGTCGCGGATGCGGGCGGCAACGACAACATCACCGAAGGAATGCGCCAGCTGATAACCCGCGCTGCCGTGATCGCCGCTTATGTCGAAGACATCGAGGCGAGATGGATCAGCGGCGGCAACATCAAGGTGGAAGAATACCTCGCTGCCGCCAATACCCAGAAGCGCATTCTTGAGGCCGTGGGCCTACAACGCGTTCCACGCAACATTACGCCAAGCCTCACTGAGTATCTCGGTAGGACGGCCCGCCAGTGAAGCCCAAGGTTTCAATCAGGCAGGCCCTAGCCGACGAACAGCTGCTCGGCTCAGCCCTTAGCGGCTCAAGCTGGAATGCTTGGCGGGTGCTGCTAATTGCGGCTATGGGCGAGCGTCTCAATCCGAAGGAGCGCGGTCTATTCCGGCAGCTAACTGATCGACAGTCAGAGCCGCTTAAGCCCGTTGAGGAGCTAGTCGCCATCGTTGGACGGCGCGGCGGCAAGTCGAAGGCGCTGGCTACTCTCGCGGTCTGGATTGCGGCCCTCAACGAGCATCCATCCCTAACTGCTGGCGAGACCGGGGTAGTGTTGCTGATTGGTCCCGATCAGCGCCAAGCCTCGATCTGTCTCGAATACGCAGCAGCCGCACTCGAAAGCTCCCCTATCCTCAAACAACTCGTCATCAACCGTACCTCCGACAGTATCGCGCTGCGCAACCGGATTGAGATTTGTACGCGTGCTGCCTCCTTTCGGCGGCTACGTGGAAATACTTTCATCTGTGTGCTCGCGGATGAAGCGGCGTTCTGGTACACGGAGGAATATTCCAGCAATGCCGATGTAGAAATCCTCAACGCTGTCCGTCCGGGACTAGCTACAACTCGGGGACCACTCATCATTGCTTCGTCGCCCTATGCCCGCCGTGGCGTAGTGTGGAATTCGTTTAAGCGTAGCTATGGCCCGGAAGGCGATCCGCTGATCCTAGTCGCCCAGGGCGCAAGTAGGCGCTTCAATCCTTCCCTACGCCAGGCCGTTGTTGATCGCGAGTATGGGCGCGACCCCGCAAGTGCTGCTGCTGAATATGGCGGCCAGTTCCGATCTGATATCGAGGCATTTGTCAGTATCGAGATTGTTGAAGCCTGCCTAGGCGATCATCTTGAAATCCCACCGTCGCAATCCTTGAAATATTTCGCCTTCTGCGATCCGTCCGGCGGTTCTGCTGACAGTATGACCCTCGCCATAGCTCACCGCGAGCGCGACCACGTCATCATCGACGCAATCAGGGAAACGAAACCGCCTTTCAGCCCTGAGAGTGTCGTGGAGGGTTTCTCCGCGCTGCTTAAATCGTATCGCGTCCTGACTGTCACCGGCGACCGCTACGCAGGCGAATGGCCGCGAGAGCAGTTCAAGAAGCGTGGGGTGAGGTATCGTGTTGGCGATAAGACCAAGAGCGATCTTTACCGTGACTGCCTACCGCTGCTGAATGCGAAACTGATTTCGCTCCCAAAGTCTCAGCGCCTTGTCGATCAACTCACCGGGCTGGAACGCAGGGTGAGCCGTGGTGGCCGTGACTCAATCGACCACGCTCCGGGCGGCCACGATGACGTTAGCAACGCTGTTGCTGGCGCGTGCGACCTTATTGCACGCACCCTTCGGGCCGTAGCTCCAATGCAGGCAAGCTGGGACAATATGATCCCGCGTGCAATCCGCGAACAGAAGCGCGCCGAGTTACAAGCAGCCCTGAACGTCGCTGCTGGTAGCAGCCCCTGCACATTGCGGTTTGACCCTGAAACGCCACTCCCGGAAGGAGTAAGGCGGGTTCTGGGGCCGCCACGTCTGTGGTGAGCGTCCCGAAAGAGCAAAAGGAGAAACAGATGGGTACAACGCATATTGGCCGGGGGACGCCGAAGGGCCGGACCACCATCCGTAAGGGCGGCTCCCTCACTGGGATCCACGGCCCGACGTCACGGCCCATCAAGCTGTGGACCTTCGATCCTGAACCGAACACCATTTTTGCTCAATTGGAGCAGGCGTATTTCAGCGCTCTCGATGCGGTGGACCGTGTAGAGCAACGCACCCGAACCAGCGCCTCGACCGGCAAATTCACGGCTGCGGGGGTGAAGGACGATGTTCTCAAATTCGCACTGAACGAGCTTGTACCGGCTCTCCACAAGGCGCGGTTGACGATCAAAAAGGCCAAGGCTGAAATTGCCGAGCGGAAATCAAAGCTCAAGGTTGGCGGGCCAGATAAAACGGACATAGCCGGAGCATTCCGGCGAATGGAAATTCGGACCTTCTTGCGCGAGATGAACCCCGAAGCGCAGGCGAAATATTTCGCCTCTCTAGGCGGGAATATACCCAGGGAGGTTGCTATGGCTATATCAGAGCTGCCGCCCGAGTTCAGCGGCGTTCCGAAATCCCGCCATGACCTGCTCATGGAAAATGCACTCCAAGCTCAACATGGCCCGGAAATCACTGAGATTGCTCAGTTGGAGGAGGCGATTGCGATAGCGGAAAACGCCGTCGAAGCTGGACGCACTGAACTGCGGTTCGAAACCGGAATGCAGGACGAAGCAAAATTTAACGAATTGGCCGCCCCGATTGAGAGTAAGTATCCCGCCCCTTGGCTCCGCAAGCATATCGAGAATGGGGAGGAAGTCGTGCGCGTCGTTGACCTTGAGCGCGGAGTGGAAAAGGTGGCTACACCGGACGAAATCGAGCGGGGCGTCTTTTACAAGGACTACGCGCAGTACAAGGCCGGAAGAGCAGCATGAGCTCCGAGAGGTCGCACAGAGGCGGCATCATCTCCAACAGGATGAACGCCGCTGCCAACCAAAGCTCCCAACTATAGACAGGATGTCTGTTTAAGGAGGAGAACCGGCCGTCTATGTTGCGATGCGGTAAGCGCCGGTTGTGACCCCGAAGCGGTCGTCTCTGGACCAGCCAAATTACGAGCAGCACCTTGCGCCGGTTACTGATAGGTTTCGTCTAAGAGCTTCTCCTGTTCCTTTAGCCATACGATGAGGTCTGAACGGTGGCCGCTCAAGGGTCGAGCCCACCGCATATTCTTAAACGGTTTGCCGTCGCTGCCGGCCCACCAATATTGTTTGGTAACCATCAGGCTCCAGGCCCGCCGTCCTGTGCGGCTCAAGATGACGATTTCGGTGACGAGGCCATACATGGGATTGGTGAAGCTCTGCCGTTGCCGCTCGAACTCGACGCCATCATGCGTCCAGCGCGCAAGCTTCAGACCAGGATTGCTCCTAGCTTGGAGCAGATCAAACAACCGAAAGAACGAAGGCCGCGCGAGGCTCTTCATCGGCTTTCGCCCTGCACCTAAGCGTCTTCTTCTAGTGACTCGAAATGCGGCTGAAACCAAATCTGCGCAATCAGAGTGGGTACAACGGCGCTGCCGATAACTGCCGTTAGGAGGACCGTGTATTGCTCTTGATTGATAATATGATTGGTCAGACCAAATAGCGCGGAAATTGATCCGAAGGTCAGACCGGTTGACATCATCAGGGTCGTATACATGCCTTCGCGCGGCTCGAAATTGAAATGCCGCGTCAGGGGCAGTATTCCCGCAAACTTAGTGGTCATCTTCACGGCAAGAAACAATGCGATCAAACCGGCCCCCGCGACCAAAGCATGGGCTTCGATCAGCGAGCCAGCCTTGAGAAAGTAAAACGGTGTCAGGAACGCAAAGCAGATCGCTCGCATCCGAAGCTGAAGCTCCTTTTGCTTCATGAAGAATGGAGCCAACGCCATTCCTACGAGATAGGCAGGCAAGACAGCTTCGCTCTTTCCTAGGTTCGCGAGGCCCCCAAGCGCGAACAAGACCAGGAAAAGAAACTTAATCTCTGGCTCGCTCGCTCGCCCTCCGATCCGGGCGAAAATCCAAGGCACAATCCATGGGAGTGAAGCGACGACTACGATTGTCGCGACGACGAAGACAAGCAAATAAAGGTTATAGTTGGCGAATACGAGTCCAAGCGCAAGCACCGTGCCAATGTCGTTGATGAAACATGCCGCTAGTATAATCTTGCCGAGTTCTGTCCGGTTATAACCGGTCTCGACCATTACGGCATAAACGACGGCTACAGACGTCGTTGAGAGCGCGATACCTGCAATCTGTGCTTCGGGCCAGGGCCAGCCGAGAGCGTAACGAGCTAGCAGCAAGCAGCCCAGATAAGGCGCAAAGAAGCCCATCAATCCGATAGTGACGCTGGAGCCGAAATTTCGCTTCACTACGTGCGGGTCAATGTCTGTGCCCGCGAGAAAGGTCAGGACAATCGCCCCAAAGCTGGCAATGTAATTAATCCACGGAGTTAATGGCAGGCCCACGGTGTTGCCCGCAATTGCGCCAATGACAATCTCAAAGAGCGCGGCTGAAATAGTGATAAAAAGCGAGCTGATGGCTGCCAATAACGCGAGCACCATCCACAACGCGGATTGAAGCCAGATATTTTCCATGGCCGATGTCCTCTCACCCGTGGGCAACTCGCGCAATGCAGCGGGTCACGAGAGGGCCTACCGCATTGGCGTAGCGCGGTAGGGGTCATCAGCTCTTGGGAGCGGTTTAGGGGAACCCCATCCCCTTCAGGCTGGGCGCCTTAGTAAGTACAAGGAACGTTCTGCTATTTCAAGAACGCCCTTCGCCCGATGGGAAATGTCGGCAATCGGCACATACCGGAAATCGTGAGTTCGCCGAAAATCGGGCTCGACCGAGCGGCAAACGCTGATATCGCCCGGCTTTTCCGGAACCCACCCCCTGGGAAATGGCCGCCGGCATTGCGGAAGATGCCGGTCGGGGCAAACGATGATTCTGTTGTCGAAACATGTAAAAGTGGCGTATATTGCTTAAGCCGCATCAACCGCGCTCTTCGAGCTGGGGCCAACACCTCGGCACGTCCAGGAAAAAGGGAGGACAAATGGCCGAATATGCGAATCCCTCGATTTCGCTCAAATCACCGCCCCCAGCGGGAGCTGTAACAGCACCGCCATCCGGACCTGCGCTGGCCCCACAACAAACAGTTGCGCCAGCGGAAATGGGAGTTGCGCTGGCCGCGGATGCCGGCCAGAAAGCCAAATTCCCCGCCAGTCACCTACTCATTCGTGGTGGTTTGTGCACGCCCTTTCTGGCCTACGGAGCCTCTATGGTATTCGCCATGGTCGCCGCTGGCATACCCCTCGGCGCGGCCGGATTTATGTTTCCGGCGGGCTACGTGACGCTGAGCTTCCTCGGCCTGGAGATGGTGACCGGCAGCTTCGCGACGATGGCCGTCGGCATGTACGCGGGAACGGTCACGCCGTACGAGTTGGTTCGCAACTGGTTTTGGACCCTGACGGGCAACCTGATCGGGGGCGTTTGTTTCGCGTACCTGCTTTGGTACTCTTTCACCTACGGCGGGACCGTCGATCCCAACCCCATGCTCAAGGTCATCGCCGGCATCGCCGAGAAAAAGGTCGCGTATAGCCAGCACGGCGCCGCCGGCTGGGTCGCCGCCATCGGCATGGGTATCCTTTGTAACTGGCTAGTGAGCCTAGGGTCCGTCATGTCGAAAGCGACCCGCAGCACCGTAGGCCGGTTGCTGCTCATGTGGATACCGATAGGGATGTTCTTTGCGCTGGGCTTCGAGCACACCGTGGTCAACATGTGGCTCTTCCCGTGCGCTATCTTCTCGGGTGCCAACGTGAGCTTCTACGACTGGTGGGTGTGGAATCAGATCCCGGTCACCATCGGCAATATCCTGGGTGCGATGGTGCTAAACGGCACCCTGTGGTACTGGACTCATACTTTGCAGAAATAACAGCAGCTCACGTCCGGCACGCCGACTTCTGCGTGAATCTCCGACGGCGCCGAAAGCCCGCTCCACCGGCTTCTCGGCGCCGCCCCCGATCTACTTGATCGCCTGTGGATTGATCGGTGAGCCGGTCCCGCCGGTGATGATGAGCGGCGGGCCGCAAAAGAAGAATTCGTAGATGCCATCCTCGGCGCAGTCCTTGGCGAGCTCCTCGAGGTAGAAGATTTCGCCCATGCACAGACCCATGGCCGGGATGACCACCCAGTGCCAGGGCTGGTTTGCCTCGGTGGTCTCGTTCGGGCGAACCTCGACGCCCCAGGTGTCCGAGCAGATCGCCGCTATTTCCTTGGTGTGGCACCAGTAGCAGTTCTCAAACTTGACGCCCGGCGCGTCGCCGCCGGCATATTCGCCCCATTGCTTCTCGGCGAGGCAACGCTCCATCTGCCCGGTGCGGATGATGACGAAATCACCTCGCCGGATTTCGACATTCTGGTCCTTGGCGCATCTGTCGAGCTCGTCATTGGAGATGCCCTCGCCGTCCTTGAGCCAATCGACCTTCCGGAAGCGGGCGATGTCGAGCAGCACGCCGCGGCCCACCATCCTGCTCCTCGAATGCTCGATCCCGAGCACGCCCAGTCCGCGCGAATCTATGAGCTTGGCATCATGGCCGTTGTACGCTTTCTCCTCATAGAAGATGTGACCCAGCGCGTCCCAATGCGTCGCTCCTTGCACACACAGGTTGAGCGTATCGTCGGCATAGCGGATCTTGTTCCAATCCTGCCGGCCGGCTACGGCGTCCGTCCCGGTGGCGAGCATCTGGTGGATAGGATTGAACCGCCCTCCGAACAGGCCGGTCTGCGGGCCGTTGCCGTCAAGCGGGATGCCCAGGGAGAACACCTTGCCCGTGCGGATGAGGCTCGCGGCTTTGACGACGTCCTGCGGGGTGACGTTATTGAGCGTGCCGATCTGATCGTCCTTGCCCCAGCGGCCCCAGTTGCTGAGCTTCTTGCTCGCCTCGGCGATCGCCTGCCTTCCGACTTTGATGTCCATTCGACTTTTCCTCACCTGGCGTGTCGCTCGGCCGGGCACCCTTGAATTGCACCTTGCCGGTGCTATCATGATAGCAGTGTAGTATTGACGTGGCTCGAGTCATTGTCCGCAACCCGAAGGAATCGTCAAGCGCATGCTTGAGGGAGCGCGCAGCTCGGCATGGGCGTTCCACGGCGGGGAAGTGATTTTGCGGGACGCGGTCAAGGACGCACCGCTGGTCGCGGCGGCTTTGGCACAGAGCTATCAAGCTGTGCCGAGGAATAGGACGAGCTGAACCTATTCAGGAGCTGCGCGGGTACACCACCAAGTCCGCTCGTTTCGATCGGGACGGAGCCAAGAAGGAGAATTGATGTGGCTCAGGTAATCGTCCGTAACCTCGAAGAGACAGTGAAGCGCAAGCTCAAACAACGTGCAGCTCGACACGGCCACTCCATGGAGCAGGAGATTCGGGATATTCTGCGCGCTGCTGTGAAAGATGAAGCGCGTCCGCGCAAAGGACTTGGCACCGAGATTGCTGAGCTTTTCAGAGATGTTGGACTGAAAGAACCTATTCAGGAATTGCGAGGCTATCCGGTCAAACCCTTCAAATTTGATGATGAATGATCATTCTCGATACGAATGTCCTATCGGCATTGATGCTCCACGAGCTCGATGCAGCCGTCGCTTCATGGATCGATCGGCAGGCCCGAACATCAGTGTGGACGACATCCCTCACGATCTTTGAAATTCGACACGGCCTTGCCCTTATACCGTCTGGCCGGCGACAATTGGAGCTGAGCTTGCGGTTCGAGCGCGCAATAAACGAAAAGCTCGAGCAGCGGGTGCTGCCATTCGACCAACCGGCTGCGGAAGAGGCGGCAACCTTGATGGCCGCGCGCCAGCGTTCAGGCTGCACGGTGGAGCTCCGCGATACCATGATTGCCGGAATTGCACTTGCGCAGCGCGCGACGCTGGCAACTCGGAATGTCAGGCATTTCGACGATCTCAGCGTTCCGGTAGTCGATCCTTGGCAGGCATGAGCACTGACGGGGCGATCTCACACCTTCCCCAGCGCCGCAAGAATACGCCCAGGGGTGAACGGCATCGCGGTCAGCGGCTTTGCGCCGAGCGGACGCAGGGCATCGTTGATTGCATTCATGACCGCGCCCGGTGCGCCGGCCGTCCCGGCTTCGCCCGCGCCCTTGGCACCAAGCTCCGAGTCGGTTGTCGGTGTCACCACGTGCCCGACCTCGATGTCGGGCATCTCGGCTGCCATGGGGACGAGATAGTCGGCCATGTTGCCGTTGAGAAGTTGCCCGCGCTCATCATAGACGCAGTGCTCGAGCAGCGCCGCGCCGATGCCTTGCACGATCCCGCCCCGGATTTGCTCGTCAACGAGCTGCGGGTTGATCACGGTGCCGCAGTCCTCGACACACCAATGCTTGAGCAGCCTGACAAAGCCGCTGTCCACGTCGACTTCGACATGACTCGCCTGGATGCCGTTGGTGAAGGCGAACGGCCATTGTCGCGGGACATAATGTCGCGTCGCCACAAGCTCGGGCTGGAAGCCCGGCGGCAACGTGTCCGGGCGGAAATAGGCAATGCGGGCGAGCTCGTCCAAGGCCAGCCGCTCGGTGCCTCTCTCGGCGTCAACGATCGCTCCGTTCCTGATGTCGAGATCCTCCGGTTTGGCTTGCAGGATCGAGGCGGCGCAGGTGAGCACGTTGGCGCGCAATGCTTTGCCCGCCTGCCAGGCCGCTTCTCCGCCGATGCCGGCCGCGCGCGAGGCCCAGGTGCCGCCGCCATACGGAGTGTTATCGGTATCCCCGGTGATCACGCGCACCCGCTCGATCGGTACTCCGAATGATGTGGCGGCAACTTGCGCGATCACCGCTTCCGCGCCCTGACCCTGCTCGGTCACCCCGGTGTGACAGATGATGGCCCCTTGGGCGTCGAGCCGGATGGTCACACCCTCTTGGGAGGAGATCTTGGCTCCGCCGACGCCGTAGAACGCGGCCGACGGATTTGTCACCTCGACGAAAGCGGCGAATCCGATCCCGCGGTAAACTCCCCGAGCGCGAAATTGCCGCTGTTGCGCGCGCAATCCGGCGTAATCCATCATCGCGTCGATATGCGCGAGACAGGCATGATGGGACAGGGCCTCGAATTTGATGCCTGATGGGCCGCTCGAAGGATGCGCATCGTCGGGGATGAGATTGCGCCTGCGGATCTCCAGCGGATCCATCTCGATCCTCGCGGCAGCAAGCTCGACCAGTCCTTCCGTTACCGCGGTCGCAATGGGATGGCCGACCGCGCGATACTGACACATGACATTCTTGTTCTGGAACACCACGCGCGCGCGAGCGCGGTAATTCGCGCAGGTATAAGGCCCCCCCATGAGATTGACGATCTGGTTCGCCTCGATCCCCGACGTGCGGGGATAGACGGAGTAAGGACCGATGCCGGTCAGATCGTCGATCTCCCAGGCAGTGATCGTGCCGTCGCTCTTCACGCCGATCTTGGCCTTGATGCGGTGATCGCGCGCATGAATGTCGGTCACGAAGCTCTCGATCCGATCCGCGACGAACCTGATCGGGCGCTCCAACAGTTTCGACAACGCTGCCGTTGCCATCTCGTCGGCATAAACGTGCACCTTGATGCCGAACGAGCCGCCGACATCCTTGGTGATGACCCGTACCTGATGCTCTTCGAGCCCGAGGTGTTTGGCGAAGAGATTTTGCATCATGTGCGGCGCCTGCGTGCCGTGATAGACGGTGAGGCGCCGATCGCCCGGGTTCCAGTCTGCGACTATCGCCCGCGGCTCGTTGGTGACGCCCGTGTGGCGGCCGAATATGAACGTAGTTTCCACAACTGCATCAGCTTCCGCGAAAGCTCGGTCGAGCTCGCCCGCAACGTGCACGCGCTCGAACGTGAGATTGTCGCCGAGGTCGGGATGGATGATCGGCGTGCCTGCATCGAGTGCCGTCTCCGGGTCGGTGACTGCCGGCAGCTCTTGATACTCGACTTCCACGAGCTCGCACGCGTCCTCCGCTTCCGCGCGCGTGCGCGCGACCACCGCGCAAACCGCCTCTCCTTGCCAGCAGGCCCGCTCGACGGCGATCGCGTGCTGGGGTGCCGATTTGATTCCTTTGAGATGTGTGAGCACTCCCACCCAGGGGGTGATGATCTTGGCGAGCTCGGCACCGGTGACGATCGCGATCACGCCCGGCGCCTGGCGCGCGGCATCGCCGTCGATCCTTGCGATCCGCGCGTGTGCGTAGGGAGAGCGCACAAAAGCGGCGTGCGCCATGCGCGGCACGGTCAAGTCGCTTACGTATTGCGCGCGGCCCTGGGTGAGGCGCCCGAGATTCGGCCGTGGGACCGAACGGCCGAGATAAGAGTTCGGCCGGTCGAGTGCGGAGAGGATCGGAGCGCAGTCTTCCGAAATCTTCATTCGCGGCCTTCTGCGCGTGCGCGTGCCACCGCCTCGACCGCGTCTATGATCGCCTGATAGCCGGTGCATCGGCAGTAGTTTCCAGAGAGATAGGTGCGGATCGCTTCGCGGCCCGGCACACCGCCGGCGCTCAACAACTCCTGCGCCGTGAGCAGCATCCCGGGTGTGCAATAGCCGCACTGCAAGGCGTTGCGCTCGATGAACGCCCGTTGGAGATCGGCAATCTCATTCGTTCCGGCAAGTCCTTCGATAGTGGTCACCTGCAGCCCGTCGCACTGCACCGCGAGCATCAGGCAGCCGCGAACCACCGCGCCATTCACTCGCACCGAGCAGGCGCCGCACACGCCATGCTCGCAGCCGACATGGCTGCCGGTCAGCGCCAGGCTCTCGCGGAGAAAATCGACAAGGGTGGTACGTGCGTCCACTCGCTCGCGAATTTTCTCGCCGTTCACCTCGAGCGCAATCTCATGGAAGCGTTCGTTCATCCCCACCGCTCCCCACTCTGCGGCGCCATCAGTTGTTTTGCTACGCGCCGCAGCAGAACGCCGGCCAGATGCAATCTCACCGCGGCCGGGGCGTGAATGTCGTCGCTCGGATGCAGCTCATCGCCAAGCACATCCACCGCGCGATCGACATCCCCGTCCATCAATGCAGCTTCCGCCCCGCGCGGGCGCACGGGGATGCTGCCTACCCCGAAATAGGCCAGGCGGAGGTCACGCAGGCTCTCTCGCTGGGAGTTGCCGCAGGCGGCGAGACCGACGATGGCATAATCCCCGTGCCGCCGAGCGAGCTCGGCAAACCCGACGCGGGTTGCAGGCGTCGCGGCAGGGATTCGGATTGCCGTGAGCACGTCGCGCTCGCCCAACTCCGTCTCGAACAGCCCTTTGAAGAACTGCCCGGCCTTTATCGTTCGGGTGCCCTGCGGGCCGCAGACGCTGATCTCGGCGTTCACGGCGACAAGGCAGGCCGGCAGCTCCGCAGCCGGGTCCGCGAAGGCAATGGAGCCACCGATCGTCCCGCGATGCCGAATGGCGGGATGGCCGATATGGGGCATCGCCGATGCGATCAGGGGTGCGCAGCGCGCGATATCGGCGGAGCGTTCTGCCTGGACGTGGCGAACCAGCGCGCCGAGCTCGATGGTCCCGTTCCGCTGGCCTATGCGATCAAGCCCCGGAATGCCATTGATGTCCACGAGAAGTGCCGGGCGATCAAGCCGCATATTGAGCGTCGCGATCAGGCTTTGGCCGCCGGCAAGCAGTCGTGCGCCCCTGTGCGTCAGCAGCTCGATCGCCTGCTCGACCGAACCGGCCTTGGCATAGGCGAAGGGTGCTGGTTTCAGCGTTTCCTCCCGCGGGCGTTTCGCTAATTGTCTCCCTCGCTCGTGTATCGTCAATGCCCGGCCGCGCCGGACTCGACAATTCGGCGTACGATGTCGATTGCCCGCCGCATCAACGTCATTGACGCCTCGAGCGTCCGGAAGGCCGCATGCGAGGTCAGGGTCACGTTCTCCATCAACGCGAGCGGACCGTCCGGCTTGAGCGGCTCGGCGTGAAAGACGTCGAGCCCTGCGTGTCTGATATGGCCGCTGCGGAGACCCTCGATGAGCGCGCCTTCATCGACCAGCGCTCCGCGCGCCGTATTGACCAGGATCACGCCTCGCTTTGCTCGGGCCAGCTCCTTGGCGCCGATGAGCGCGCGTGTCTCATCCGTGAGCGCAAGGTGAAGCGAGATGACATCGGCGCGAGCAAGGAGCGCATCGAGCTCGACCAGCGGCACGCCGGCATCCGAGCGCGGGGTGCGATTCCAGGCGATCACCTGCATTCCGATGCCCCGGGCAATGCGCGCAACTTCGCGGCCGATGCCGCCGAGCCCGATCAACCCCAGCGTCTTGTCCCTGAGTTGCATGCTCTCGAGCGGCTCCCAGGTCCCACGCCGGATGGCGCGGTCCATGCATGCAAGCTCGCGGCAGCAGGCGAAGATCAGCGCGATGGTATGCTCGGCGACCGCAGTGTCGCCGTAGCCCTTGATGGTGTGCACTTCGACGCCGAGCCCATTGAGCGCGGCGACATCCATGTAGCTGGAAGCGCCCGTGCCGAGGAAAACGATGTGTTTGAGCCGGGGACACCTGGCGATGAGCTCGGTTGGCATGTACGAGTGGTCGTCGAGACAGATCTCGTAGCTGGCCAGGAGCTCCGGCAGATCCTGCGATGAAAATGCATCGCCGTTGACGGCGATCGGCGGATCGTCGGAGCGGCTTACACGAGCGAGCACCGGCGCAAGCTGCTGGTTGCAATCAACGAAGAGCGTTCTCACGGGGACGATGCCTCTCCGGTTCGGCCCATGCTAAGCATTTGCCGATGCGCTTGACTTCGTCACGCTCGGGCGTGTCCCGGCTCCAGGCCTTGGGGCGCAGCCAAGACGTGGATGCCCGCGCCATGCGCGGACATGACGGCGATAAGGGGCACGATGGAGGAGGTAGATGGGAGAATTCAAGGGCAAGGTCGCGGTCATTACAGGCGGAAGCCGCGGAATCGGTCGCGGAATCGCCGTGGCATTCGCGCGCGAAGGCGCCCAGACGGTACTGGCTTCCTCATCCGAGCAGAACCTCGCAGCGGCGGCAAGCGTGGTTGCCGCTCACGGTCCGCGGCCGCTGGCGGTCGCCGGAGACTTGCGCACCCTTGCGGCTTGCGAGCGGCTGTTCCGCCGCGTGAACGACGATTTCGGGCGCTGCGATATCCTGGTGAACAACGCGGGTGCCACTCGCGCCGGCAACTTTGTCGATCTGCCGGATGAGGTATGGCTCGACGGATTCGCGCTGAAATTCTTCGGCGCGGTACGGTTGACGCGACTGTTCTGGCCGATGCTCATGACAGCGCAAGGACACGTCGTGAACATCATCGGCGGGGCGGCACGATCGAGCCGGAGTTCCTAGTCGGGGGCTCGGTGAATGCCGCGGCGGCAAACTTTTCCAAAGGCCTTTCCCGGCTCGGTATGCGCGACGGCGTTCAGGTGAATGCCATTCATCCCGGCCAGACCGCAACCGAGCGCACCGAGCGCCTGATCGAGCAGCGCGCTGCGGCGGCGGGCAAAACAGTCGAAGAGACGCGTAAGACAATGGTCGAGAAGAGCGGTACCCGGCGCATGGCCACACCGGAGGATATTGCCGAGCTGACACTGTTCTTATGCTCGGAGCGCGCGCGGCAGATCCAGGGAACGGCAATCGCCGTGGACGGCGGAGCTACCCCTGGTCTCTATTAGGGGCTCACATCCCCGATAGGTGCGAAGATGCCGGCTTGCGCAGATCCTCCCCGGCTGATCTCATGGCGATGCAAATTGCCGGGAATGCAGGGATGACTTTGACCGCGGGCCACTTTTATCGATAACGTCCTGTACCCGGCCAACGTTCGGGAGGAATGAAGTGACCAGGACGATACGGCACGTATTTGGTACTGCGGTATTTTTCATGATGCTGAGCACGGCTTTCAGCTTTGCCCAGCAGCCGCAGACGGTGCGGATTCGGGGGCAGATCGAGAAGGCCGAGGGCGACCTGCTCCAGATCAAGGCGCGCAATGGCGACGAGATGAAGGTAAAGCTGGTCGATCCGGCTCGGGTCATGGCCCTGGTGAAGGCGTCGCTGGCAGACATCAAGGTCGGCACTTTTGTCGGTGTCACCGCCATGCCTCAGGCCGACGGCACGCAAAAAGCGATCGCGATCCACATTTTTCACGAGTCGCAAAGAGGGGTCGTGCCCGAACGATTTGGACCGTGGGATCTCCGGCCCGGCAGTACGATGACCAACGCAATTGTCGAGACGAGCGTCAGCGGGGTGGATGGGCAGACGCTCACCGTCAAGTACAAGGATGGAGAGAAGAAGGTGACTGTTCCCCCCGAGACGCCCATTGTCGCCGTTACCCAAGGCAGCAAGGACGAGCTCAAGCCGGGAGTGGGGGCCATCGTAATGGCCGCAACCAAGCAGCCCGACGGATCATTGACCTCTCCGGCCATCTATGTCGGCCGGGCTGGGGTCGTGCCACCGATGTAAAGGAGCTGCGAGCGTCGGCGGCTGGTGCTGCGGTGGTGGCGCGGCCGGCCTCCGAGCCTGGAAGAGCAGAAGAGCAAATGTGAGCGGGACGGCGAAGGTTCTGGCTATTATAGCCCTATCGGTGAGCCTGGGCTTTTCTTCTGCTCCAGCGGAGCAGCAGACGATACGTGTCCGCGGCACGGTCGAGGCCGTGGAGGGGCCGATCATCACCGTCAAGTCGCGTGACGGGCAGACGAGCTACAAGGTCAAGCTGACCGACAACGTTGCGGTGCGGGGCGTCGTCAAGGCATCGCTCACCGACATCAAGGAGAATTGCTTTATCGGAGTAACCGGGACGGCGCAGGCCGACGGCACCCAGAAGGCGATCGAAGTCCACATTTATCCCGAGACATTGCGCGGTACCGGGGAAGGCCACCGGCCCTGGGATCTCATTCCCAACAGCACCATGACCAACGCGACCGTGGCGCAGATCGTGAAGGGAGTGGAGGACGGCGAGGTCACGCTCAAATACAAGGATGGCGAAAAGAAAGTCCACATTGCGCCGGACACGGTCATCGTGACCTACGTTGCGGGAGACAAGAGCGAGCTCAGGCCTGGGGCGAAGGTTTTCATCGCTGCCGCAAACAAGAAAGACGACGGTACGCTCGAAGCAGCCGCCGTATCCGTCGGCCGTGACGGCATCGCGCCGCCTATGTGAGGTGTTTGCGTGCGCGGCGCCGTGCGGGCGCATGCGCTGAACCGCGGGCAGGAACGTCGAGATCGCTGCCCAGCATATCCGGCGGCTCAGCTATCGGGCCGATCCGTGGAGGGTTGCGGCGACCGCGCGCACGGCTATCGACGTTCTCATCGTGCGGCCGTTTGATCGCATCGGCGCGGGCAAGCGATTCTATCGGCGGCGCACCATCGGCCAGGCGGGAGAGCAAAGCCGTGAGATCGTTCAGCTCGGCAGCAACGACATGGATGACGCCGGACTCCTGCTGCAGCTCCCCGGTGACGGCAATGTAATGCGCGCCCAAAATGGCCGCTCGGAAGCGCTCGAACGTCTTCGGCCAGACGATGATGTTGGCAACTGCGGTCTCGTCCTCGATGGTCATGAAGATAACGCCGTTCGCCGTGCCAGGCCGTTGGCGAATGGTAACGAGCCCGGACACGGTGACGCGCTCGCCCGAGCGCCGCGCGCGCAGCTCGTCATTGCGAATGACGCCCCGGGCGAGAAGGTCACGACGCAGGAAGGACGCGGGGTGCGCGCGCAACGACAGCTCGAGAGAACGGTAGTCGTTGACGACTTCCTCGCCGAGCGGCATGGAGGGAAGCGCGACGTGCGGTTCCGAACGATAGATGCTTTGCTGCCCAAGCTCCTGAAACTCCTGCGGCTGCTCCGAGGTCGATGAGCGCCGCATCCCGGTCCCATCAGCCCGAAACAATGGCAGATCATCCTCCCTGTCGCCCACGCGTCCCAGCGCTTTGGCTGCCCATAAGGCTTGTCGCCTGGTGAGCCCAATCGAGCCGAAAGCATCCGCATCTGCGAGCCGCTCGACGATGCGCGGAGAAAGACCGGTGCGCAGCCACAGATCGCGCACCGAAGTATAGGGTCCTTGTTTTGCAGCGGATTGACCGCAGCGCGCTGCAACAATCAGGGATGCGCTCTGCGCGGAAAAGCCCTTGATCTTGCGAAGACCCAGACGCAGCGCATGGCTGCTGTACATGTCGCCCGCCATATCGTCATGGAGGGCATGTACCCGGGGTCCCGGTTTCGGGCCCGGCTCGAGCGTCGTGTCCCACTCCGAATAGTTGATATCGATGGGCCGCACCTCCACGCCATGCTCGCGCACATCACGCACGATCTGTGACGGTGCATAGAAGCCCATGGGTTGGGAGTTGAGCAAGGCAGCTGCAAATACATCAGGATAACGACACTTGAGCCAGGCCGAGGCATAAACCAGGAGCGCAAAGCTCGCAGCATGACTTTCCGGGAAGCCATATTCGCCGAAACCTTCGATCTGGCCAAAGCAACGCTCGGCGAATTCGCGCGGATAATTGCGCTCGACCATTCCCTCGATCATCTTGGTCTTGAAGGTGCCGATCGTCCCCGTGCGTTTGAATGTCGCCATGGCCCGGCGCAGCTTGTCAGCTTCCCCCGGAGTGAAACCGCCGGCCACGATAGCGATCTTCATCGCCTGCTCCTGGAACAAGGGTACGCCGAGAGTCTTGCCGAGCGCGGCTTCGAGCTCCTTGGACGGATAGGAAATGGGCTCGAGCCCCTGCCGGCGGCGAAGATAGGGGTGCACCATGTCGCCTTGAATGGGACCTGGCCGCACGATCGCCACCTCGATCACCAGGTCATAGAATTCCTGCGGCTTGAGACGCGGCAGCATCGACATCTGCGCGCGGCTCTCCACCTGGAAAACGCCGATCGAATCCGCACGCTGCAGCATGCGGTAGACGGCTTGGTCTTCTTTCGGAACGGCCGCAAGCGTGAAAAATCCTTTTTCTGCGATACGCTTTTCGCATTCCTGCGGGCTTTCCGGTTGAAGCTGCAAAACCTCGGTTCCCGGCCCCTCTTCTTTGCGCAAATAGCGAAACGAAACGCCATAATGTTTCTCTGTGAGCTCGAATGCCTTGCGCAGGCAGGTGAGCATGCCCAGTCCAAGCACATCGACCTTGAGAATGCCCAGCGCATCGAGATCGTCCTTGTCCCATTCGACGAAGGTGCGATCTTTCATTGCGCCGTTGGCGATCGGCACCACCTCGTCGAGCGGACTGCGGGTGATCACGAAGCCCCCCACATGCTGGGAGAGATGTCGCGGGAACGATTGGATCCCGAGAGCAAGCGACTGCATCTTCTGCATGCGTGAGCTTTGCAGATCGATGCCTGCGCGCTTGAGCTCGGATGCGCGCACCGCGCCGCCGCCCATCCCCCAGATGGAAGACGAGAGCGCGCCGATCGTATCCTCGGAGAGTCCGAATACCTTGCCGACCTCACGGATGGCGGAACGGCCGCGATAGGAGATGACGGTTGCCGCGATACCGGTATGGTCACGTCCATAGTGCCGATAGATGTGCTGAATCACCTCCTCGCGGCGCTCGTGCTCGAAATCCACATCGATATCGGGTGGCTCGCCGCGGTCGGCGGAGATGAATCGCTCGAACAGCAGGCGGCCGTCACTCGGGTCAACATCGGTGATGTGCAGGCAGTAGCAGACGGCCGAGTTTGCCGCCGAGCCGCGGCCCTGACAAAGAATGTTTTGGCTGCGCGCATAGCTCACGATGGAATGAACCGTGAGAAAATAAGGCGCATAATCGAGCTTGCCGATCAACGCCAGCTCATGCTCGAGAGATTCACGAACATTGTCGGGGATCCCTCCGGGATAGCGGCTGGCGGCGCCTTGCCACGTAAGATGAACGAGAGCTTGCTGGGGGCTGGCGAAGCCTCCGCGCCTTTCGTCGGGATATTCATGGTGCAGTTCATCCAGTGAGAAGGTCAGCGTCGAATGCAGAGCCAAGGTCTGCTCGACCGCCTGCGGCGCATCGTTGAAGAGCCGCATCATCTCGTCCGGCGGTTTGAGGTATCGCTCGGCATTGACTGCAAGGCGCCGGCCTGCACGGTCGATAGTCAGGTGCTCGCGGATGCAGGTGAGCGTGTCCTGCAATTGTCGCCGCTCTGGATGGTGGCAGAGCACGTCATTGACGGCGATGAGCGGCACGCGTGCTTGCGCGGCGATCTGCGCACGCAGCATCAGACGCGCGCGGTCATTGCCCCGATAGAGCATTGTAGCCGCAAGCCGTACCCGGCCCGGGGCAGCGGCATGCAGAGCTGAAAGAAGCTCGCTGTCGTTTGCGCCCGAGGTTTTCTTCCTTGTTGCTATCAATCGAAGCCTTGGGACAGCAGCCTCATACCTCTCCCTGAAAGGAGGTCGGCGCCCCCCGACTTGCTCGGGGGGCGCCAGGTGGGGGTCCGTCTCGGTCTCGTGATGATCGTTGAAACGCTCGCCGAGTGCCGCCTCGCACCCGACCGAGCTTCGCAGGAAAGGCGGTGAGGGAAGCTCCCACGTCGATCTTTCCATTACAATGAGCTCGAGACCCTCGATGTGCTCGAGCAGATCGTCGAGATAAAGAATGCACTCACCCTTTTCGGCACGTAGGTTGCCGCGGGTGAGCAGCCGGCACAGTCGCCCCCAGGCCGGGCGATCGCGCGGATAAGCAAGAATATCGGGAGTGCCGTCGGCAAACACGAGGCGCGCGCCGGGATGATAGGCAAGGGTCAATCCCTTTTCCCGTTTGATGAGATGCGCGCGCACGGTGCCGGCAATGGAATTGCGATCACACAGCCCGATGCCAGCAAGCCCGATATGCGCAGCCTGCAGCATGAGCTCCTCGGGGTGCGAGGCGCCGCGCAGAAAAGAGAAATTCGAGGCGACCGCAAATTCAAAATACTGCATCACGCATACATCCCGTGCAGGAACCAGCGCGGCGTCACCGCGTGATACAAGCCTGCACGAAAGACCCAGAAGCGCAGTCCCGCTCTATCCTCCACCCGGAAATAATCCCGGGTAGGACCGCCGCTTTCCTCGTGCCACCATGCTCCTTCGATGCGTTCAGGCCCTTCGACGGCAATCACGTCATGCCAGGCACGGCGCCAGCGAAATCGCACCGGCGGGCCGTCCGGAACAAGCGCAAGGACTTCGTGGATAGGCTCCGGGCTGGGCAGCAAACGCATGGGCCGCGCGCTCAATGTCACATCGCTGCGGAAGCGGCGGAAAGCCTCCCATCCGAGATCGACCGCTCTCTGGGCCGGCACGGCACTCGATGCGAGCTCGGGGATGTGACTATCCTGCGCAAGCTGGCGTGTGACGCGGGTGCGTCCGAGCCGTGCGCTCAGACGATCGATGAGGTGATCGAGCTCGATGTGATTCGCGCTGGACCCGAGCCCGATCTGCTCCTCCGGGCACGGCTCCGCAACCAGCACCGACAGCCGGGCGAGATCGAATCCGAACCCGGGATCCATCGCATCGCCCAGCGTCGCAAGCCGCTCGACAAAGAGCGTCCGGATTGCCGCCGGATCGCGCAGCGGACGCGATGTGCCAACGGCAATGCGTCTGACCACCCCATCGGTCCGAAACAGCGCAAGCTCGAGGTTGCGGGCGCCATCCCCTCGCACTGCAAGCGCGAGCTTGAGCCGCGCCGCCAGACGCTCAACGGTCGCAAGCACATCCTGCTCGCGTGCGATCGAATCGGGAAAACTCTTCTCCGCGATATAGGGCGCAACCGGCAGGCGTGGCGAAAGTGGCTCGTATTCGCGGCCAAGCGCGCGGTCGAGCTGGCGCAGGAGGTCAGTGCCGAAACGGGCGGCGAGCGGTGAACGCGGCAGATCAATAATGTCTCCTATGCGTTTCAAACCAACCTGCGTCAACGCAGCAACGGTATCCTGCGGCAACCTCAGCGCCGCAAGCGGCAGAGGGACAAGGAGCTCGTGTTCCTCGCCGGGTGGCACGATGGCGATGTCATCGAAATGCGCCGACGCCCACGCCGCACCAATTGTAGAGGCAACGGCGGCGCGCACCGAGAAGCCGAAACCTGTCATGCGCGTGAGGAGGTCGTCGCGAAGCTTTTGCTCGTCACCGAACAGATGCGCGCAGCCGCTGATATCGAGCAGAATGTCGTTGCTCCGATCGGTCGCAACCAGTGGCGTGTAGCGGCCACACCAGTCGGCAATGGCCTCGAGGACGCGCGCGTCGTCGGTCGGCTCCTCCGGCTGAGCGATCAGACCGGGATGCATCGCACGCGCTTGCGCCAGCGCGAGCCCATCACGCAAGCCTAGCTGCTCCGCCGCCGCATTGACTGCCACAACGAGGTCGAGATTGTTGCGTTTGCCGAAGACGACGAGGGGGCTGGAGAAAAGCCGATCTTCATGCCGTTGCTGCGCAAGGCGGTCCGTTGAAAGACGCTCCAGCCATAGACTCAGAATACGTTGCGAGCTCGAAACGCTGCTCCACACTGTTCCACTCCACGATCCACTCTCCAAGATGCCCACGCCGGTTGCGAATAAGACGCGCTGTCAAACGCGGAGGACCTACCGCGGGATATTTTTGCGATGAGGAGGAATGCCGGGGCGGAGCAGCCTCGATGACCCAACGCGTGGCAAAGGTGGAAGGCTCATTGTCCGGCAAAGGACGTAAAACAATACCGAGCGTATCGCCGGCCGCGGCTGCAAGCGAAAGACGCCGCATGGGTACCTGCTCGATCGTACGCGTACGGATCTCGCCGATGACCGCGCCCACTGCCCGACAGCGCAGTGCTTCCTCCATTACCCACAGCACATCGCGGGAATGCGGGACCGCAACCGTGATCAACCGTTCCGGATCGACACCTGTCTGATCGAGACCTGGCCCATACGGGGTGCCGTTTTCAAAAAACGAGAGATCGTCGGCAATCCAAACTACGGCTCTGTCTCTGGATGCGATTCGATCTGGGCGCTCTGCGGGAGGAAATCGATGGCCAAAGCGGCAGGATTGTCTCAACGAACGCGCTGTGATCGCGAGGGCGAAGGCGGTAGCGGCAGGTGTCTGGGTCTCGCGAGCGGCTGCGAGCTCGTGCAGAGCGCCGCAAGCAAGGCCATCCCCGAGGGCGGCATCAATCACCCCGATCCCAAGCCCGACAGAAGCAGCGTATCCGCCGGCAAGCCCGGTTGCCCTCTCGACGGCGGATAGCCTTTGCCGCAGCTGTGCGAGGAGCGGCCGCGATTGTTCGAATATGCTGCGGGAGGTTGCCATCGGGAATCCGTCGATTGGACTGAATCCTGCCCTGTGTTCGCTTTTTGTTCCATACAGATTCCCTGTCCTTTCCTGGACGTCAAGCCTCTTCGTAAGCTACTGGTATTCCTCAGAAATTAGGAGGAGGCCGACTATTCCGCGATCACACTTCGGTTCAGCTCGCGCACATCTCTCATTCCCGTAAGCGCCATGGAGACATCCAACTCCTTGGCGAGGATCTCGATCGCCTTGGCCACTCCCTCCTGCCCATAGGCGCCGAGCCCATACACGTACGATCGGCCGATCAAACAGGAGCGGGCGCCAAGCGCCAGCGCCCGCAACAGATCCTGGCCTGACCGGATGCCGCCATCGAACATCACTTCGATCTGAGAGCCGACGGCATCGACGATTCCTGCTAACGCCGAGATCGAGGACGGAGCCCCATCGAGTTGCCGCCCACCGTGATTCGACACCACAAGGGCGCTGGCGCCTGTCTGCGCAGCAATCTTGGCGTCCTCGACATCCAGAATGCCCTTGAGAATCAGCTTGCCCGGCCACAGGCCGCGCACCCATTCGATGTCCTTCCAGTTCAGCGTGGGGTCGAACTGGCTGTTGGTCCACTGCGCCAGGGACGTCACGTTCTCCATCCCATGGACGTGGCCGGCGAGATTGCCGAAAGTCTTGCGCTTGCCCTGCAGGATCGAGAGCGCCCATCCCGGCTTGCTCGCGATATCGATGAGATTGGCAAGCCTCAGCTCCGGTGGGACCGTCATACCGTTGCGGATGTCGCAGTGACGCTGGCCGAGCACCTGCAGATCGACTGTGAGCATGAGCGCGCTGCATCTGGCTGCGGCCGCACGCTCGATGAGGGAACGAATGAAGCCGCGGTCCCTCATCACATAGAGTTGGAACCAGAACGGCTTGCCGACGGCCTGCACGACATCCTCGATCGAGCAGATCGACATGGTCGAGAGGGTAAACGGGATGCCGGCTGCGTGCGCGGCACGGCAAGCAAGAATCTCGCCGTCTCCCCGTTGCATCCCGCAGACTCCAATCGGAGCAAGAGCAAGCGGGAGGCGCGCCGGCTCCCCCACGATCGTGGTGGTGAGATCGCGCTGCGACACGTCCACCAGTATGCGCTGGCGCAGCTTGATTCGTTCGAGGTCCGCCCGATTGGCGCGCAATGTCTGCTGCGAATAGGAACCCGCCTCCGCATAGTCGAAGAATGCGCGCGGCACCTTGCGACGCGCAACCTGCCGCAGATCCTCGATGCAGGTCATCGTCCGCAGCGGCATCACCCTTACCCTTTTTATCCGGCGCAACCTTGTGACTCTGCGGAGGGCAGAACCGCGCGGTTGCGCCGGAACGCGCTCGACCGTCGAGGCGTTATTGGAACGACAAAAACGCCAGTCAGGAGAGCACCATGGGCATTCCGAACGAGAGCGTGACGGAAAACGAGATCGAGGAGAAGAGGCGTCAGGAGGCCCGCGAGGAGTTTCGTGAGGAGCAGAGGCGCAAGGCAGAAAAATCGCTGGACCGCGGACTTGAGGACAGCTTTCCTGCCTCCGATCCACCCAACGTAACTCAGCCGGCGGCCTCCGTGCACGATAAGAAACCGCGACGCTAGGCCGGTCCGTCCGAAGCCGCTGGTCTAAGCCGGCGGTTTCGTTTATCATTAGTACCGAATTATCCCGCGCGTCTTCGCATATCCTCTTGATTAGATGGCCCTTTTCGGTGACAAGGGCCGCGCGCATGGGGCAAGAGGAAATGGTGCGGAAGTATTTTGGTACAGACGGCATACGTGGCCGAGCAAACGGCGTAATCACGCCGGAGCTTGCGCTCAAGGTCGGCCAAGCGGCCGGGCTGGTCTTCCGCCGTGGAGACCATCGCCACCGCGTGCTCATCGGCAAGGATACGAGACTGTCGGGCTACATGATCGAGACCGCGCTGGTCGCGGGGTTCACCTCGGTCGGCATGGATGTGCTGCTCACCGGCCCGATCCCGACCCCCGCGGTCGGCATGCTCACACGCTCCATGCGCGCCGACCTCGGGGTCATGATCTCCGCTTCCCATAACCCATTCGCCGACAATGGCATCAAGCTTTTTGGCCCCGATGGTTTCAAGCTCTCGGATGGGGTCGAGCTCGAGATCGAGGGTCTCATCGAATCCGAGCTTACAAAAAAGCTGGCCAACAGCGCCGACCTTGGACGTGCCAAACGCATCGACGGCGTCCAAGACCGCTACATCGAATTCGCCAAGCGCACGTTACCTCGGAATCTCTCGCTTGGCGGGCTGCGGATCGTAATTGATTGCGCCAACGGTGCGGCCTATCGAGTGGCGCCCGAGGCGTTGCGCGAGCTCGATGCGGAGGTCATCGCCATCGGGGTGGAGCCCGACGGGTTCAACATCAACCGCGAATGCGGATCCACCGAGCCCGCCGCCCTTTGCCAGAAAGTCAAGGAGATGCGGGCCGATATCGGTCTTGCGCTCGATGGTGACGCCGACCGTGTCCTGATGGTGGACGAGCGCGGCCGCGTGATCGACGGGGATCAACTCCTGGCGGTCATCGCGCAGAGCTGGAAAGAGGAGGGACGGCTCTGCGTCAACGGAATTGTCGCGACGGTGATGTCCAATCTGGGTCTCGAACGTTATCTCGGCGGCCTGGGCCTGTCTCTGGCGCGCACTCCGGTCGGCGACCGATACGTGCTCGATCACATGCGCACCGAAGGCTACAATGTGGGGGGTGAATCCTCAGGCCACATCATCCTGTCCGACTACACCACCACGGGGGACGGATTGTTGGCGGCGCTTCAGGTCCTCGCCGTAGTGAAGAAGCAGGAGCAGCCTGTCTCGCGGGTCTGCCACCGCTTCGATCCGCTGCCGCAGATACTGAAGAACGTCCGTTACAAGAGCGGAAAGCCGCTCGAAAATGCACAAGTGCGATCCGCGATCGAGCACGCCGAAGCCAGGCTCAACACCCACGGCCGCCTGATCATCCGTCCCTCTGGAACCGAACCGGTGATTCGCGTCATGGGGGAGGGCGAAGACCGAATCTTGGTCGAAGAAATCGTCGAAGGGATCGTCGACGCCCTTACGAATGCTGCGGCTTGAGAGCTTCGCAAGGGCTATGCCGGGGAGTCGACGCCGCCGGAGCCTGCCTTGCCTACTTTGGAATAGCTGTAAATCGCGACAAATCGGTTGCCAGGCCCGTCGAGCTTGCCTAACAACAGTTACATACAGGACTAACTCCCTCCGGATCGCCGCCTTCCATGATCGTCTGCTCCTGCAACGTGCTCAGCGACCGCGACGTGCGGGCGGCATTTTCCAATGAGCAAATGCCTCGAAGCACGAGCCAGCTCTACGGCTGCCTAGGCTGCAGTCCCCAGTGTGGACGCTGCGCAGGAACTCTCCGTCGCCTCATGGACGAGGCCGTGAGCAACGGCGCTTTCGGCGACGACTGCTTTCCAGGAGCGCGGTAACACGCTTAAATGGTGGGGTTCGTGCCGGGCCATTGCATGGCTCGGCCGACCTTGTCTTGGCGGCTGTTTATTGAGCTGAGGGAATCAAATCATGCGAGGCGATGCCAGGGTCATTGAATTTCTCAATCGGGGCGTGCGGCACGAGTTGACCGCGATCAACCAGTACTGGCTGCACTACCGGCTGCTGGACAACTGGGGTTACCGGGATCTGGCGAAGCAGTGGCGCAAGGAGTCGATGGAGGAGATGCAGCACGCGGACAAGTTGATCCAGCGCATCATCTTTCTCGACGGCTTCCCTAATTTGCAGGTGCTCGATCCGCTGCATATCGGACAGAACGTGCGCGAGGTGCTCGATTGCGATCTGGCGTCGGAAATGTCGGCGCGCTCGCTTTATGAGGAGGCGGCAACCCATTGCCATGGGGTCAAGGATTACGTCACCCGTGACCTGTTCGAAGCGCTGATGCACGACGAGGAGGAGCACATCGACTTTCTCGAGACGCAACTGGATCTCGTGGCCAAGCTGGGGCTTGAGCTTTATGCGCAGCACCACATCGGCAAGCTTCACGACGACTGACGCAATCGGCTGAAGGCCGTTCGTTAAGATTCGCGGTTAAAAAGTAAGGTTAAGAGCCTTTTAAGATTTTCCTGCGATTCTCGGCTTCGTTGGTTTCATCCCTGTGGTCAATCACGACCCTGCCGGACGAAAGGGCGAAGTCATGCTTGTGGTACGTATCCTTGGACTTGCGAGCGCGGCCGCGCTGTTGAGCACCGCGTCGCTAGCTGCCGACCTGCCTCCTCCTCTGCCGCCGCCGGTCTATCCAGCTCCGGTCGTAGCGGTCACCAGCGGCTGGTATCTGCGCGCCGACTTCGGTAAGGGCATCCAGCGCTTCGGCGATTTCGAGCACCACCAGACAAACCCGAACTTTGTCTGGCCGGCGAGCTGGCAGATCGTTCAGAAGAACATCGGGGACACGGACTTCATCGATTTTGGCATCGGCTACCAGTGGAACAACTGGCTGCGCTTCGACGTCACCGGGGAACATCGGGATACCTCGGAGCTCAAGGTCATCGGCGCCTATTCCGGTTTCCAGGACTTCTGTCCTCCGATCCAAACTGGCCAGCCGTCTCAGACCTGCTTTGACCTCATCCAGGGACAGCATTCCGCCTGGGTGGTCATGGCAAACGCCTACGTCGACCTCGGCACCTGGTGGTGTCTTACCCCGTTCATCGGCGCCGGCGTGGGTGCGGCCCGCCACACCATCGCCGGCTTCACCGATACCGGATTTCCCTTCGGGTTCAGTGCGCTCGGGTTTGCATCGACCGCGAATTCCGGGAACAACAGCGACAACAAATGGACGATGGCCTGGGCCCTGCACGCTGGTGTAGCCTACAACGTTACCAATAACGTGAAGATCGAGCTCGCGTATCGGTATATCAACTTTGGCAACATCGACACCCCGGTCGTGGATTGCACCTTCAATGGATGCCTCAACCCGCAGGGCAACCCGCTTGCATTCCACACGCTGACGCGGTTTGACGCGCAGGAGCTCAAGATCGGCGTGCGCTTCTTGTTGCAGGCGCCGGAGGCTCCGCCGCCCGCGTTTGCTCCCCCGATCATGCGCAAGGGCTGAGCGTAGTCCGACCTGATGACTGAGACGGCGCGGGATGTTTCCCGCGCCGTCTGCATTTTTACGCCTGCGTCTCGCTGCTTTTCACTGACGGCTAACGGCTCATTAAGGTTAATCATTCATGATCGTCCGGCACTGAAGCGAAGTGGCGAATCAAGAGGCACTGATGCGCTGGCTACTCGTTGCCGTTGGACTAATGGCCTCCGTCTGGGCGGCCGCCGCGCAGGAGTTCGAGCTTCCCACGCTGCGCGGATCGCAGGCGTTCGCGCCCAATGCCCCGGATTGCTGCAACTTGTGGGGCGGCTTCTATGCCGGCGGCCAGGTCGGGTTTGGCGTCACGAGCGCGGATTTCTCCACGACTACCCAGGATCTCGTGGCGCACGAGCTGCGCCAGCTCACGCTCGAAGCCGCGCAATCGGTTTCCACCTGGCAGGTGCTCGGCAAGGCGCATCCCAGCAGCACGGCCTACGGCTTCTTCGTCGGTTATAACGTCCCGTGGGAAAGCCTGATCCTCGGACTGGAGGCCAACTATAACCGAACCAACTTTTCCGCTAGTGCGCCGATGTCCCCGCTTTTCATCGCCACAAGCGACGGCTCTCACGCCTACAACGTCAATCTCAGCGGCACTGCCTCGATGAATATCACGGACGTCCTCACGCTGCGGGCGCGGGCGGGCTATGTGATGGGCAATTTCCTACCATTTGCCACCTTCGGAGTTGCAGTCGGAAGGGCCGACCTCGCACGCACGGCGACGGTGACAGGTCTGCAAGATCCGACTCCGCCGCCGGATCCGCTTGCTTGTGACCCGGCCGCATCGCCGCCTTGTGTTCCATTCCTGTTCAACGAATCCGATAAGAGATCCCACGCATTCATATATGGTTGGGCGATCGGCGGCGGCCTCGAGGTCATGGTGATGCCTCACGTGTTCCTGCGAGCCGAATACGAAGCTGTGGCATTCTCGCCTATTTGGAACATTGTCGCGCTCACGCAGACCGCACGCTTCGGCGCCGGCTTCAAGTTCTGACCTCTAACGCGCTTGACCTGCGCGGGTCCTCTCCTTAAGCCCGATCGCCACAAGCCTCGCAAGAGCGGTCCGGATAGGGCGTACGCTCGCTTGCAGGCGGCACAACTCGACGCGACCGAGCTCGCATGACCCGGGCTCGGCGCAGCGCTTTCGGGATGAGCTAACCATGGCTATCGCCAAACCCCTGATGCGACCGGCTGTCCCGCATTTTTCCTCCGGCCCTTGTGCCAAGCGCCCGGGATGGAGCCTCTCGGCGCTTACGGATGCGGCGGTCGGGCGCTCGCACCGCTCCAAGGTCGGTAAAGCAAAGCTCAAACGCGCGATCGATCTTACGCACGAAGTTCTTGAGGTGCCGCCGGAGTATCGAATCGGTATCGTCCCGGCCTCGGACACGGGAGCGGTCGAGATGGCGCTGTGGTCCCTGCTCGGCCCGCGACCTGTAACCGTGCTGGCTTGGGAGTCGTTCGGCGAGGGCTGGGTCAACGATGTCGTCAAGGAGCTCAAGCTTCAAGCGGTAACCGTGCTCAAGGCTCCCTATGGCGAGATTCCTGATCTGGCAAAGGTCGATCCGGCAGGCGATGTAGTCTTCACCTGGAACGGCACGACCTCTGGCGTGCGGGTGCCCAACGGCGACTGGATCGCCGCCGACCGACAGGGCCTTTCCATTTGCGACGCCACCTCGGCCTGCTTCGCCCAGGCGCTTGACTGGCAAAAGCTCGATGTGGTGACGTTTTCCTGGCAGAAGGCGCTCGGCAGCGAGGCGGCGCACGGAATGCTGATCCTGTCGCCGCGCGCAGTGGAGCGCTTGGAACGGCATGCTCCGCCCTGGCCCTTGCCGAAAGTGTTCAGGCTGACAAAGGCAGGCAAGCTCAACCAGGGCATTTTCGAAGGCGAGACCATCAACACGCCATCCATGCTGTGCGTCGAAGACTATCTCGACGCGCTCAACTGGGCGAAATCGATCGGAGGCCTCAAGGCCCTGACTGCGCGTGCCGATGCCAACGCCAAGGTAATTGCGGATTGGGTGAAGTCGGCGCGGTGGATCGAGTTTCTCGCCAAGAACCCTGCGGTCCGCTCGAACACCTCCGTATGCCTGAAGGTGGTGGATCCGCAAGTGACAAAGCTGTCTGCGGAGGCTCAAGCCACTTTCGTCAAAGGCATTGCAGCGGCGCTGGAGAAGGAAGGTGTCGCCTACGATATCGATGCTCACCGGGACGCGCCGGCAGGCTTGCGGATCTGGTGTGGCTCGACGGTGGAGCGCGCCGACCTCGATGTGCTGACCTCCTGGCTCGACTGGGCATTTGCCAACAGCAAGGATGCGCTTGCCCGGGCGGCTTGAGATTCCAGACGAATTGCCCGAGCCAAAGCCGGTGTGCTAACCGCCAACGACCGCAACGGGTCGCGATCCTTTGCCGTCAATCGATGCGTGCGCGACCGGCGCCTTCCCGTGACAATATTATGCACCAAGATTGAGGCCCTGCATGCCAGCAAAAGTTCTCATCTCCGATGCGCTCTCTCCCGCGGCGGTGCAAATATTCAAGGATCATGGCATCGCGGTCGATTTCCAACCCAAGCTCGGGGGCGATAAGGAGAGACTTGCGCATGCGGTAGCTGATTTTGACGGCTTGGCTATTCGCTCGGCCACCAAGGTGACGCCGGCAGTGCTCGCAAGGGCGAAGAACCTCAAGGTGATCGGACGGGCAGGTATCGGTGTGGACAACGTCGATGTTCCGGCTGCGACTGCGCGGGGCATCATTGTGATGAATACGCCGTTCGGCAATTCGATCACGACTGCCGAGCACGCGATCACGCTGATGCTGGCGCTGGCACGCCAAATCCCCCAGGCCGATGCGTCCACCCAGGCCGGCAAGTGGGAGAAGAACCGGTTCATGGGCGTGGAGATCACCAGCAAGACGCTGGGCATCATCGGGTGCGGCAATATCGGGTCGATTGTCGCCAACCGCTCGCTTGGCCTGAAGATGAAAGTGATCGCTTATGATCCCTTCCTTGCGCTCGAGCGGGCGCAGGACCTGGGTGTCGAAAAGGTTACGTTCGATGAGCTCCTTCATCGCGCTGACTTTATCACGCTGCACACCCCGCTCACCGACAAGACGAGGAACATTATCGATGCCAAGGCCATCGCCGCGATGAAGAAAGGAGTGCGTCTTATCAATTGTGCCCGCGGCGGGCTGGTCGACGAGGTGGCGTTGCGCGCCGCCCTTGATCGCGGCGATGTTGCCGGTGCTGCCTTGGACGTGTTCGGCGAGGAGCCGGCCACGCAGAATGCGCTGTTCGGACATCCCAATGTGGTGTGCACCCCGCATCTCGGTGCCGCCACGACGGAAGCCCAGGAAAACGTCGCCTTGCAGGTCGCAGAGCAGATGTCGGACTACCTGTTGCGCGGCGCGATCTCGAATGCGGTGAATTTCCCTTCCATCAGCGCCGAGGAGGCGCCGCGACTGCGGCCCTTCATAGAGCTTGCTGAAAAGCTCGGCTCCTTTGCCGGGCAACTGACCGAGACCGGAATCAAGGCTGTCCGGCTGTCATATGAAGGCGTGGTGGCAGGGATGAATACCAGGGCGCTCACCTCTGCGGCAATTGCAGGTTTGCTGCGACCGATGTTGCAGGAGGTCAATGTGGTCTCCGCGCCCGGCATCGCAAAGGAGCGCGGCATCGTGGTCGAGGAGACGACGCGCGCAGTCGCTCACGACTACGAAAGCCTGATCACCGTGGAAGTCGTCACGGAGCGCCAGTCGCGGTTCGTGGCGGGCACTGTCTTTGCCGACGGCAGGCCGCGGATTGTCAATATCAAAGGCATCCGTATGGATGCGGGCTTCGCTCCATCGATGATCTACATCACCAATCTGGACAAGCCGGGATTCATCGGGCGCTTCTCTTCCACATTGGGGGACGCAGGGATCAATATTGCCACCTTTCACGTCGGGCGCGATGCGCCGGGAGGGAACGCGATCGCTCTGATCGAGATCGACGGGGAGCTGCCATCGCATGTGCTTGCGGCGGTTCGAGCACTGCCGCAGGTGCAGCAAGCGAGGCCCCTGAAATTTTGAGGTTTGCAGGGATGCAAATGCGTCGCCCAAGCGCCAAGCGGTGTGCGGCTGCGGGGAGCACAAAGTCGTGCGGCTGCTCGTGCGGATCCGCCGTCATGTGCCTCCCCCGAGGGCGAAACAGAATACGGTGTTCGGCGCATAATGTGCCGAAGGCGGCGGGGCACATAGATGGTTGCGACCGTCGGGATTGTTGCGGTTGATCTCGACCTTCGGCCACGGGATGGGTATGTATTTTTGGTCCTCCCGTCGCACTGCCCACCACTGACCGTCCTGATACTTGACCTGAGTAGGATAGCAGTCGGCCTTGTTGCAACACGACCTGCTCGGTTGGTCGGGCATGTACCATGTCGAATAGAACTTCTCGTGCAACTCCATGTCCCGCGCAGGATGATGACGCTCCTGTGCGATGCTGGTGCCAGGGACTATGAGTGCAGTGATTGCCGCACTGCATAGCGCGAGAGGTAATGCAACCGAGATGCGGGCGAGATTGAACATCTCCAGCCTCCATGCTGCAATCGAGACCTGCCGTGATGACGCATGGCAATGAACGCAACTTTGGCCAATGCGCAGCTAAGCAACAAACGTGCCCATACTTGCTAGGGAGACGGGCACACGGCGCTCGGGGCCTGCGTGGTGCCTGGATAGGAAATCGGGACTCACTCTCCGGGCAATTTGCAATGGGGAGAGGCGGCCGTGCGCGAATCACTCGGCAAAGGTTAGAGCACATTTGACGCGAAGCAAGCGGCGGAAGGCGCTGCAAGTGATGCGCGCTGGGCATAACCTGGGTATGATGCTCCATATCTGAACCGCTCTGCTCGGCGGGGCGGCGGGGCGCATTCGGTAAAGGAAGGCGGGAAACGGCATAATGCCTGCTTTGCAAGCCCTGCGGCAGAACAAGACCCACCGGGCCCGGCCACGCCCGCCGTTCGAGCAGATTGCGCTGGTGCTCCAGGGCGGGGGTGCGCTCGGTGCATACCAGGCAGGAGTCTATGAAGCGTTGGCCGAGGCCGATCTCAACCCGGATTGGGTCGCGGGAATCTCGATCGGGGGGATCAACACCGCTCTGATTGCCGGAAACGCGCCGGAGGCACGCGTCGATAAGCTGCGCGAATTCTGGGAAAGTGTCACGACACCCTACTGGAAAGGGGCAGGGCAAGATCCGAATCAGCTTGTTGCGAGCGGCGACCTCGTGCGCAGCTACATAAATCAAATGAGTGCCGTGTTTGCACTCACCTCGGGCGCCTCCGGTTTTTTTACGCCGCGCCTTTCGGTCCCGTGGTTGGCGCCGGCGGGAACGCCCGCTGCCACGAGCTACTACGATACGGCTCCGCTGCGCCAGACACTCGAGCGGCTGGTCGATTTCGATCGCATCAATGCCTGCGGGATTCGGTTCAGCGTTGGCTCTGTCAACATACGCACCGGCAATTTCGTCTATTTCGATAACACCACGCACACTATTCGGCCGGAGCACGTGCTCGCGAGCGGTGCGTTGCCGCCGGGCTTCCCAGCAGTGGAGATTGACGGAGAGTATTATTGGGATGGTGGGCTCGTGTCGAATACGCCGCTGCAGTGGGTTATGGACGCTGAGCCCCGGCGAGATACTCTGGCCTTCCAGGTTGATCTCTGGGACGCGCGCGGCGACGTTCCAAGAACGATGGCGCAGGTGCTGACCCGGCAAAAGGAGATCGTGTATTCGAGCAGAACCCGCGCCAACTCGGATCGAGCTCGGCAAGTACAGCAGATGCGCAATACACTTGCCACCCTGCTGCAAAAGCTTCCGGAGGAATTGCGGACCGGGCCGGAATTCGAGATCCTCAATTCCGCCAGCATGCGCAAGGTCTACAACCTTGTCCATTTGATCTATCGCGCCCAGGAATACGAGGGCGATTCCAAAGATTACGAGTTCTCGCGGGTGAGCATGCACACCCATTGGCAGGCCGGATACAACGACACGGTCCGCACGCTCCGCCATCCCGAAGTGCTGGAGCGCCCGCGTAATGCCGAGGGATTTTTCACTTTCGATCTTGGCCGCGATGGTCGCGAATGAGACGTCCTCGCTGGCGACTGTAGGGCGGGTTTGGAATCGGTCCCGCGCGCCTGAGCCAGCGCATGCATCGAGGTACCGGCAAATGAAGGACGGCCCGCTGACAGGCGTGAGCGCCTGCGTGTTCGACGCCTACGGCACGCTGTTTGATTTTGCGTCGGCCGCCAAGCGTTGCCGCGAGCTACTGGGAGAGAACACCGACAAGCTCACGGCGCTATGGCGCGACAAGCAGCTGCAGTACACGTGGCTGCGTGCCGTGCAGGGCCGGCATGCGGAGTTCTGGCAGGTGACCGCCGACGCTCTCGACTTTGCGCTGGAGACCCTGGCGATCGATCGGTCGGAGGTGCATGAGCGACTGATGAACCTCTATCTCACGCTGGACGTATTCCCGGAAGTGCCGGACGTGCTGCAGCGGCTCAAGCAAGCGGGCTTGCGGACGGCAATTCTCTCGAACGGCTCGCCGAACATGCTCGACACCGCAGTGCGGGCGGCCTCCTTGGAGACACTGCTCGATGCGGTTCTCTCGGTCGAGGAGGTCGGGGTCTACAAGCCGCATCCCAAGGTTTATCAGCTCGCGGTGGACCGGCTCGGCATTCCCGCGCCTGCGATCGCTTTCCAGTCGTCCAACGCGTGGGACGCCTATGCAGCCTCGGCATTTGGAATGCAGGTAGTGTGGTGCAATCGTTACTGTCAGCGGCGCGAGCGACTACCGGGTGCTCCGGACCGCATCGTCGCGAGTCTGGCTGAGCTGCCGGCTCTGGTTGTATAAGGACGGTCGGGAACCTCCAGAACGCAAAGCCTTCTTCGGGAGGCCCGCGGCCCTTGCCTCAACCGATTCCTCCCCATGCCGCGATCGATCCGCGCAGGAGCGATATCGCGCGCGCGGCGGTACTCGTAGCGGCTGGCGCCTCAATCGAGACCAAGCTGACTGATTTTGGCAACGGCAGTAGAGCGTGTGCTGAGCCATTCGAAGCGCGCAGCGGCTCCGCCGGCAACTGCAGCGGCGTGCTGCCAGGTGCAAGGCTGTCCCAGAACCGCTTGAACTCTTGTGCGGCTTCCGGGCTTGGCTCCGCGCTTGGCGTTGGTGCCCGTGGGAGGCGCCCGGACATTGCGGCTGTCTTGCGCAGTCGGCCGCGAACGCTCCTGGCGAACATCGCGGCGAGATCCTTGGGCTTGGCGAAAGCGGCGTGGCCGTTTTGCACGGAAGCCGGTCGTGCGGGAGCGAGCTGCTTCCAGGCTTGATTGAATTCGCTGTTCCAGTCCGTGCTTTTGGCCTCTCCGCCGCGCTGGCGGATCTCGGCTTGATGGCTGCGCAGCCTCTCGGTCGCGCGTATCCATGCGCCCGCAACCTCATCGCCGCGATGAGCAGGTTCGATACGGTTCTGGGATTCAAAGCTTGTGGTAGCAGGCAGGCGCGGCTCCGCAGCGGCAGGATTGCCGCCGGTAAAAGTGTGTCTTTGCTCGGTAACAGCGCAATCGAAGCATCGAAAGGTCTGATGCTCGAACCCCCGCACGAGCATGGTTTCATCCGGCACCGCTGCCGTTAAAACCATTTGCGCGCCGCACCCCATGCAACGCATAGCACCGACTCTGGCCGCAGTAAGAACACCCCAACGGACAAACAGCATACGCCGGCAAGCGTGACCCTGCAATTGCGGAGGGGTCACAGTCCAGCAAAAAGCTCGTTCTCGACCCGGCTTTACACAGAAAATGTGCGTGATCGAGGCAGCTCAGCGCGAGGACAAGATCCGCTGCCGCTTGGGTGCTATGGGGGTTTGCCGGCCGATCTTTCCGTGCGCCATTCCTGCCCGCGGGCGGCTGGAACCCTGCGCCGTTTGCCGCCTCTTCGCTTTGGAGCCGCTCTCGATCTCTTCCGCGGCGCGCCGGAATTCGAATGCAAGCTCGACGAGAGCCTCATGCGTAAATAAATCTACGCATTCCTTCGACATTCGCTCGCAATCGCGCGCGTATTGGCGCAGGAGTTTCGGGTTCACAGCGTCGGCTTCCTGACATAGGTTAAAGCCTGGAGAGGCACTCCGTTCCCCTGCGAATGCGATTATGGGGATGCAACTGCGCCATCCGCCTCGGGTGACGCATTCGCCTTGCAGCGGAACGGAAGGGCTCAGCGGAGGAGAAGCGATGAAGGCAAGCTGGAAGGTGGCCCGCTGGGTTGGCCTATCCATGTTCATGGCGGTCCTGGCTGGAGGCGGAGCATCCGCCGCGCCGGATTATCCCTCACGCCCGGTTCGTTGGATCGTCGGCTATCCCGCCGGGGGAACGACCGACATCGTTGCGCGGCTTATGGGACATTGGCTTTCGGAGCGGCTGGGCCAGCAGTTCATCATCGAGAACAAGCCGGGTGCCGGCAACAACATCGGCACCGAGGCAATGATCAACTCGCCGCCGGACGGCTACACTGTGCTGCTGGTCAATCCGGCGAACGCGATCAACGCGACGCTGTATCGGCGGTTATCGTTCAATTTCATGCGAGACACGGCCCCCATAGCCGGCTTCATGCGGGTGCCAAATGTGATGGAGGTCAATCCGCAGGTTCCGGTCCACAGCGTGGCTGAGTTCATAGCCTACGCCAAGGCCAATCCTGGCAAGATCAATTGGGCCTCCTCCGGCAACGGCACATCGGTGCATCTCTCGGGCGAACTGTTCAAGATCATGACGGGCATCGATCTCACGCATGTGCCCTACCGCGGCTCCGCGCCGGCGCTTACCGACATGATCAGCGGCACTGTGCAAGTGATGTTCGACAACATGCCCTCCTCCTTGCCCCATATCCAAGCGGGCAAGCTGCGGGCGCTTGCGGTGACCACTGCCCAGCGCTCCGCGGCCTTGCCGAATGTCCCGACCGTGGCCGAGACCGTGCCCGGTTACGAGGCGAGCGCTTTCTTCGGTATGAGCGCGCCCAAGGGCACGCCTGCCGAGGTCATCGAGAAGCTCAATAACGAGATCAATGCCGGCCTCGCCGATCCGGGCATCAAGACCAGGCTTGCCGAGCTCGGGGGCATCCTGATGCCCGGCACGCCTGGGCAGTTCGGCCAGGTGATCGCCGAGGAGATCGAGAAATGGGCCAAGGTGATCAAGACCGGCGGCGTGAGCCTGGAATAGCATCACCGCCAAGATGAAAGTCGGACTGTTCGATCATGTCGAGCAGGGCGATCGTCCGCTCGCCACGCTCTTTGACGAGCGGCTTGCGTTTGCCCGCGCGGCCGACGAGGCTGGGATCTATTGCCTGCACGTGGCTGAGCATCACGCCACGCCCCTGAACACGGTTCCGGTCCCCGGCGTCTATCTTGGCGCGGTTGCCCGGGCGACCAGGCGTATGCGACTGGGCCCCCTGGTGTACCTGCTGCCCCTATACTCGCCGCTGCGCTTGATCGAGGAGATCTGCATCCTGGATCACCTGAGCTATGGCCGGCTCGAGGTGGGTGTCGGCCGCGGAGTGTCGCCGTTCGAGCTCAAATATCACAAAGTCGAGCACGAGGAATCACGCGACATCTTCATCGATGCGTTCAATTGCATCAACGCAGGCCTGGTAACGAACGCGCTCACGTACAAGGGGCCGCACTTCTCCTACGAGGACGTGCCGATCGCGTTGCGGCCGCTGCAACAGCCGCATCCGGCTTTCTGGTATGGATCATCCAACACGATAGGCTCAACCTGGGCGGGCGAGCATGGTCTGCATTTCGTCACACTGGGGCCCATCCCTACGGCAAAGGCAAATATCGCCGCCTTCAAAGCGGCGTTCGCCAAACGGGGTGAGGCTGCACAGCCGAAGGCCGAATTCCCCGGCGGCGTCGCGATCGGAGTGCAGCGCCATATCTTCGTTGCCGACACCGATACGGAGGCAAAGCGTTTTGCCAAACCCGCGATGGATCGCCACCTCGCCCATCTGAATTGGCTGCGCGACAAGCATGGCGTGACCGGGCTCGTGTCGCGGCTCAACGTGCCGCGCGGCGCCGACTACGAGGCCTGCGTCGCCGATGGCACGGTAATCTCCGGGAATCCCGAAACGGTGGGCAACGAGATCGAGCGCCAGGTGCGGGAGCTCGGAGTGAACTATCTGCTTGCTTATCTTTTTCTCGGCACCATGAGTCTCAACGAGGCGCTGCGTTCGCTTCAGCTTTTTGCGACCGAGGTGATGCCGAAAATCGCTCGGCTCTGACTTCGGCGGCCCTGGTTCTTTAATTCCGTTTGTGCGACATTGGTCAGCCTGCAAGGTGGGCAAAATCGCTCGCGTGGGCCGCCGACGGCACACAGTTTTTGGCGATTTTGCCCAGGCGTAATTGAACGGGTGGGCAAGGCGCAGGACGATTGTAAGGGCTCTCCATCCGGAGCGGTTGCGGTGCCCACCCTACACCTCGAGTCCGGCGCTCAGGCCCAGGCAACGACAAGCACAGAGGTCACGTAATGGCAGACAGCAGGGTAACCGGAGCTCGCAGCATTGAGCTCGGTGTTCGCGATCTCCACCAATCGGCGGAGTTTTACAGCAAAGTCTGGGCTCTGGAAGAGGTCGCATCGGAGGCCGATACCATTCACTTCCGCGCAACCGGCGGCGAGCATCATGTATTGACCATTCGCGAGCGGCCGAAGCCTGCGCTTCTGGGGGTGCACTTTGCCGCCCCCGATCGCGCCGCGGTTAACGCGCTTTGCGCCAAGGCCAAAGGCTACGGGGTGGATGTTACCAGCGATCCGGCGCCGCTCCCGGCAAGCGCAGGGGGAGGCTACGGCTTCCGCTTCAAAACCCCGGACGGCCTGCCGATGAGCATTTCCAGCGATCTCGCTCAGCACCCAGATGCGGTGCTGGATCGCTCGCGTCCGACCAAGATCAGTCATGTCGTGCTCAATAGCGCGCGGGTGGACGACCAGATACCGTTCTTCGCCGACGTGCTCGGCTTCAAGCTTTCCGATAGTACGCATCTGATGGAATTCCTGCGCTGCAGTGCCGATCACCACAGCCTCGCGATCTTCCGCAACACCGGCCCCTCCCTCAATCACGTCGCATACGAGCTGCCGAGCATCGACGGGCTGATGCGCGGCACTGGCCGTGTCACGAACAATGGTTTTGAGATCGGCTGGGGCGTCGGGCGGCACGGGCCGGGCAACAACGTATTCTCCTATTTCATCGAGCCCAACGGCTTTGTGGCCGAATACACCACCGAGCTCGACCAGATCGACGATGCGACCCACGTGCCGATGAACGCCGCCTACTGGGAGAAGATGATGCCGATGCCCGACCGGTGGGGCACGGCGGGTGCCCCCTCGAACCGAATGCGCGCGGCAATGTCCGGCGCGCTCTATCTCGGCGACGAGCAGACCGGCGACATGCGCTGCGAGGACATCATCGGGCGCAGGCTCGGGTGATCTGCTTGTTGTGGGAGGGTGTAGGGGCGAGTCGGGGTTCCCAAAGAACGCAAAGCGTTTTTTGGGGTCCCCCTCATGTCTCGCCCCTGCGGAGCCGCGGTTCCCGGTGACCGACGACATCCCGTTCGACAAGGCATTCGACCTTGCACCGGGCAAGGTCGAGGAAGTCGTCCCTGGGGTGCGCCGGCTCCTTGCCGATAATCCGAGTCCGTTCACGTTCCGGGGCACCGTCTCCTACATCGTCGGTCGCGGACATGTGGCGATCGTCGATCCGGGTCCGCTGGATGAAAATCACATCGCTGCGCTGCTCGATGCCGTCCGCGGCGAGACCGTCACCCACGTTTTTGTAACCCATACCCATCGCGACCACTCCCCGGCTGTGCCCGCCATAAAGGCCGCAACCGGTGCCCTGGTCTTGGCGGAGGGGCCGCACCGGCCCGCCCGCGCCGTCACCGAGGATGAGGGGCCGCGGCTCGACGCGAGCAACGATACCGACTTTCGGCCGGATCGAACTCTCGCAGATGGCGAGATTGTGAACGGCGCCGGCTGGACGATCGAAGCGGTGGCTACCCCGGGCCACACCGCAAATCACATGGCGTTCGCGCTCAAAGAGCCGAACCTGCTGTTCTCAGGCGATCACGTGATGGCGTGGTCCACGCCGGTGGTAGCGCCGCCCGACGGATCGATGAAGGACTACATGGCATCGCTGCGCAAGCTAGCGGGCCGCCCGGAATCGATCTACCTGCCCGGCCATGGCGGCGCGGTGAACCGGGCGCAGCGGTTCGTGCGCTCCTACATCCACCACCGCCAGGTGCGCGAAGCGGCCATCCTGCGCCGGTTGGGGAAAAGCGAAGCGGACATTCCGACCATCGTGGGGGCCATCTATATCGGCCTCGACCCACGATTGACCAAGGCAGCCGGATTATCCGTCCTTGCCCATCTCGAAGATCTGGTCGCCCGCGGCTTGGTCGCGACCGATGGCCAACCCGGTCTTCATCAGCATTATCGTCTCCCTCGCTCGCGATTGGACTGATCCCTCTTATTAACCGGCTTCTTTGGGGGCGGCGGCGGAGGTCGCGTGGCCCGCTCGTTCCGTTGCGTTCGGATCATGTCCTCGACGTCGTTGAGCAGCCGGCGGACCCGCGACGCATTGGTGCCGAAATCGAACCAGCCATACCGGGAGGAGGAACGCGCGTCGATGCGTGCACCATCGGGATCCTCGCGCACTCGCACCACCACGTCATCGCGAAAACCCATGAGGGTCGAGCGCGCAACTGCCTCGATGCGTCCGTCTCGACGGGATGCCGGCTCCCGTGCATCGACGACGCGCCAGTACGGGGCGAGGAACGAGTCCTTGTGCTTATTCATGACGGTGAGCGCGGCTCGGTAAGCAGCTTCCGGGGTGGCGCTCGTGCTCAGCGGCCCGATATCGGGGTAGGCTTGCCGCTGCTGCTCGGCGGCGTAAAGGCCGGCATAGGCCGCCGGATTGGCGTCCGCGGGGCGGATGCGCGCAAGCCACTCATAGCGCGGTGGGTCGATAGGATCGGTGGTAACGTCGTATATCCACGGGAGCCGGTAGGCTTTGAGGCCCAGATAGGCGGGATAGGCGAGCAGGAAAACGGATATCGCCATCGCCCACAAGGCGGCCCGCATCCCTCCCAGTCCTTCCATCCAGATCACCGCGAAGGCGGCAAGCGCCATCAGGAGGGCAATGACGGCAATTGCCAGCGCGCCGGCAAAAGCCATGACTGCGGGCTTTGTCTCCCACTGCCCCAAACGCACGATCACGATTGCGAGCACGGTAGCGGCAACAGCAAATCCCGCGATGCGAAGGGCCCAGACGGCCAGCTTCGAGGTCGCCTCGGTCTCGACAAAACGGCGGGAGGTAATGGCTCTCATGCGCGCACGCATACGGCCTTGAGGGCCGCCCATTGCGTCTGCTCGAGCAAGGCTCTCCTCGGGCCGGGTGTTGTCGCCGCCATGGCCTCGATCGCCGCAACCCGGTCTCGGGTCTCGGGATGATCTGCGAGGATGGTCGGGCCCGGGTGGGTGGTCCCTGCTATGCGCATCAGGATCGTTCCCAGTGCACGGGGATCGCCGCCGATTCTGGCCATCAGCGTAACCCCGTATTTGTCGGCAGCCGCCTCGACCTCACGTGAATAGCTCGTCTGCAGGATCGTCTTGGCAGCCAATATCACGGCTCCGCCGCCGACGAAGTCGCCAAGCAGCACGCCGAACAACAGCGAGAGACCGGCACCCTGGATCACCGTTCGCGTTCCGTCATGATGCGCAACATGGCCGATCTCGTGAGCGAGCACTCCGGCGAGCTCGTCCGGCGTGTCGGCGTTCTTGACAAGACCTTCGAACACGTAAATGTGCCCGCCGGGAAACGTTATCGCATTTGCCTCCGGGCGGCGCACGATCATGACCGTAAGCGGCCATGGCAGTTTTGCGCCCGCCTCGATCTGCCCCAGCAATTTGTCGAATGCGGCGCGGCCGGCCTGCTCGCTCTGTACATGGCCGCATTCGAATGCCGCGCCGGCGCGATGGCTGTCCAGGCTTGTGCGGGCTTGCGTTGCAACCGCAGCTCCAAGCTTGCGTTCGACAGCATAGGGAACGAGAGGCGTGAGCGCGGTCGCAAGCAACGGCATCCCCAGGATCGCGACGAGGACAAGCGACAGCGTGGCCGCGAGGCTCCAGAAGATGACCTTGTCTCGCAGCCGGCGATCGATCCGCCCGGTGCGGTCGACAGGCGCGGATCTCTCGTCGATCGCCGCGGCGAGCGCAGGCTCCTTGACCTCCAAACGCGCGAGTACCGTATTGCCCGCCTTGCCGAGGCGCAGCACTTCATCCGGCGCAGAAAGGGTCTCGAGCTCGTCATATCCCCATTCCGCAAGAATGGTCCCGTCGAGCGCATGCAGCCGCAGCGCGGCTGGCGCCAGCTCGACGGCAACGTCGTGACGAGCAGCTGTCAGCCCATCGAAAAAAATCCCACGGCCGGCGAGCGTGGAGATGCTTACCTCAGGTGGGTTCATATCCCGCCCACATTGAGGGCATCGGCAAGGCCTTCACCGACAGGGGAGGCCGGCTCGCCGGCGGCCGTCACATGCTCGAGCTCAGCGGAGTTGGAGATTTCGAGCGTTTCGACGACGCATCGCCACAACCCGAGCTTGACCGTCGCTTGATAGATGGCGGAGTAGCCGAGCGCCGCAGCGACATAGGTGCCGAGCAGCAACACGGTCGTAACGATCTCCTTGTAGGTGGCATCCAGCGACCCTGAGATGACAGGAAGAACCAGAGCGCCAATCGTCAGTGCGGCCGAGACTACGAATGTAAACACGAGTGCATAGCCCAGAAACCGCGCATAAACCGCGAACACCTGGGTCATGCGCAGGCGCGAGCTCACGGCTACATCGCCGAAGCGCAGGCCCGACACCCACCAACGCAGGACCATCGTTTGAAAAGCCGGGTATAAAATGGCGAAGGACAGCAGCAGCCATAGCCCTGTCAATGTGGCAAACACGAACGCGCCGGCAAGGCCGCTGTTTTCCAGCCAGCTCGCCTTGTCATCTCCGGCGGCCACGGACGTGAGTGCATTCCAATCGATAGCGAGGATGGTCGCAACGGCGCCGATGGCGAAAGGCACCACTGCGAGAGCCCAAAGGACGATCCCGCGCAGAAACAGGTGCCACCCAGCCCCTTCGAACCGGCCCGGCAGGCTCCCGAAAAATGTATTCCGCATCTTGAAGCGCTCGAGCTGGGATTGCGCAAACGGATAGGCGATGCCCAAAGTCAGCAGGATCAACGTCCACCAGAGCACGGCGTAGGCTGAATAGCGCCACGCGGAGCCGGTTTGGTGAAAGCGCACACCGCGATAAACGGTTCGCGTCAGGCGGTAACGGCGCGCGCGAAATACGGCATATTGGCCAAGAAAGGTCAGAGCCACGATGCTCAGTGCGCTCCATATCTCGCCGAGTGTCAACGTGAGCAGAAAGAACCCGGAGTACAGCGGCACAAGGACGGCAATCGCAATCAAGAAACCCAGGAGCAGCTCGCGCGCCGTGCCGGTGTACTCGAAGCTTTCCTCGCCAACCTCGGTATTGGACCACAGATACCGGCGGATATCGGTAGTGAGCCAGAACCGATATATGCCAAGGGTGAACATCAGCATCACGGCGCCCCGGGCGAGAAGTCGCCAGAACGCCGCACTACGACCGAGAAAGCGGACTATCGGGAGAGGGGCACGCATGCTGGTCTGCGCCGTCGAGACGGTCGCATCGAGGATGGTCATTGTTCGATCCCGAAGCCCCAACCGTCCCTGAATCTAGCGCGCCCTGTGGCGAGAGTTGGGTGTCAGGACGCGGTCGCGGCCGCGGGCAGAACGAAGCTCTTGAAACGCTCGCGCAGCACGGTCTTCTGGATCTTGCCGGTTGCGGTATGCGGGATCTCGTCCACGAATACGACCTCGTCCGGCATCCACCAGCTCGCAATCTTTCCCCGCATGAAGTCGAGGATCTCGTCCCGTGTCGCCGAGACTCCCGGCTTGAGGACGAGCACGAGCAACGGCCGTTCGTCCCACTTGGGATGCCGTACGCCGATCACCGCCGCCTCCGCGACCTTGGGGTGCCCGATCGCAAGATTCTCGATGTCGATGGATGAAATCCACTCCCCGCCCGATTTGATGACGTCCTTTGAGCGATCCGTGATGCGCATGTAGCCGTGGCGATCGATGGTGGCCACGTCGCCGGTATCGAAGAAGCCCTCCTCATCCAGGATGTTCTCCTCCTCCCGGTAATAGGCGCGGGCGATCGCCGGGCCGCGTACCTTGAGCCGGCCGAAGGTCTTGCCGTCCCACGGCAGGCGCCTACCGGAATCGTCGGTAATCTTCATCTCGACCATGAAGGGCGTGTGTCCCTGCATCTGCTGAACATCGAGGCGCTCTGCGCCCTCAAGGCCGGCATATGCAGGTTTCATGGTACACACGGTGCCGAGCGGACTCATTTCGGTCATGCCCCAGGCGTGAACGACTTCGACCCCATACTCGTCCTGAAAGGTCTTGGTCATGGCACGAGGACAAGCAGATCCGCCGATCACGATCTTTTTGAGATAAGGCAGCTTGTTGCCGGTTGTCGCGAGATGCTGCAACAGCATGAGCCAGACGGTGGGAACCCCGGCGCTGCAGGTGACCTTGTAACGGTCGAGCAACTCGTAGATCGATGCGCCATCGAGCTTGGGTCCGGGGAGCACCAGGGATGCGCCAGAGATCGGGGCGGAGAAATTGATCGACCATGTGTTGGCGTGGAACATGGGGACGATCGGGAGTGCGACATCGCGCGACGTCAATCCCTTCACGTCGGCATTGTTGGCCATTAGACCGTGCAGGACATTGGAGCGGTGCGAGTACAGGACGCCCTTCGGGTTGCCGGTCGTGCCGGAGGTATAGCACATGCCCGCAGCGGTGCTCTCGTCGAAGGTTTTCCAGGCAAAATCGCCGTCAGCCTCACCGATCCACTCCTCATAGGGAACCGCATGCTTGAGCGCGGTCGCGGGCATATGCTCTGCGTCGGTGAAAACGACATAACGCTCGATGGTAGGCACCTGCGCCGCAAGCTTCTCCATCAGAGGGACAAACGTAAGGTCGAGGAGCATGAGACGATCTTCGGCGTGATTGACGATCCAAACGATCTGATCCGGGAACAGGCGGGGATTGACAGTATGATAGATCGCGCCGATTCCCATGATTCCGTACCACGATTCGAAATGGCGCCAGGTATTCCAGGCGAGGGTCGCGACGCGATCGCCAAGCCCGATTCCGCCTCGCTCCAGACGTTGCGCCAGGCGCAGCGCACGCGCGCGCATCTCCGCGTAATTCGTCGTGTGGATTGGGCCTTCGACCGAGCGCGTGACGATCGGCCGGTCCGCATGGTTGAAAGCCGCATGGTCGATGATGCTGTGGCAGAGCAGCGGCCAATCCTGCATCAGTCCGAGCATGGTTTTCCTCCTGTTGGCGGCTTGCGCACCGTTGCGTCCAGATTAGGCGAGGGCGCCATCATTGAAAACGGTCAAGTCGAAACCGGTTGATGTCGTGGCGTGTCTGCCCTCGCGTGGCGAGCTCGGCGAGGATCTCGCCGATCACCGGAGCAAACTTGAATCCGTGTCCGGAGCAGGCTGATGCAACAATGATATGAGGTGATCCTGGCACGTGATCGATGAGAAAATCGCCGTCGGAATAGCCGAGGCGGATGATGCGGGTGGCGCCATGGGACGACCCGCGGCCGTGGCCTGGCCCATAACGCTCGATGCCGAGCGCACATTGGCCCCGGCGCGCCAGATGATAAAGTGTGGCGCTTCCCATGACGCCGAGCCCGCACACCACCGTATCGAATTGAGCCATGGCACCGAGAAGCTATCATGGGCGTACGAGAGGTGCCTGCTCGCATGCTTTTGGTCGCCGGAACGTCGCAATCCTTGGGATAGGCTGGTCCGTGAAATTTTTTTTCCCGCTCGTTATACTTGCAACTCTCGTGTGCAGCCATGTTGCGGCGCAGACCGTGCCCGTGCCGCGGCCACGACCGCCGGAGGCGGCGACGCCGCAGGGTGCTCAAGCCGTGAGTCCAGACAATACGGCTACAACATCCGACTGCCAGAGGCGCTTGAAGCGCATTGCGGTGACGGCGGGGCTGCCACCCGTCACCGGGCCCGGCGAATGTGCTGCCGACGACGTTGTCCAGCTGGAATCGATCCTGCTGCCAGACAGGGCGCAGGTTGCGGTCGTCCCTCCGGCGATGCTCCGCTGCAGTCTTGCCGAGGCGATCGCCCAATGGGTGCGCGACGACGTAGCTGTGCGCGTGCGCGCGCTCGGCAGCTCTCTCAAGAGCCTCGACAATTACGCATCCTATGACTGTCGCGGGCGCAACAACATCGCAGGGGCCGTCATCTCCGAGCACGGCAAGGCCAACGCGCTCGATATCCGCTCGCTGAAGCTGACCAACGGAACCGTAGTCAAGCTCACCGACCCGGAGGTATCCAGGGATTTTCGCGAGAGCTTGCGGCGAAGCGCCTGTGCGCGCTTTGCCACCGTGCTGGGTCCGGGATCCGACGGCTATCACGAGGATCACATTCACGTCGATTTGGCGGAACGAAAAAATCTCCAGCATCTGTGCCATTGGGATGTGCGCGAGGCGGAGCAAGACCATGTGACCGCGCAAAGCCCCGTGCCGCTGCCGCGGCCCCGGCCGGCGCACGGATCCTAGAGCTCGCTGAAGATTCACGGCCTTGCGCTCGTGACCGCGAGCTTGACGACTGCGCCGGGATGACCCGGCATGACAGAGAAGCGAGACTTGTGACAGAGTGGTCCAACCAGGAGCACCGCGCACCCATGTCCCGACTCACCAACCTTGCCGTTCGCGACATCGAGACCCTTGTTCACCCGTACACGCAGCTCGCTGCATTTCGGGAGAGCGGTCCGCTCATCCTGGAACGGGGAAACGGGATCTTTGTCTATGACACCGAGGGCAGAGAATACATCGAGGGTATGGCGGGGCTGTGGTGCACGGCGCTCGGTTACGGCAATGAAGAGCTGGTGGAAGCCGCGGCTGCCCAGATGCGCAAGCTGCCGTTCGCCCATCTCTTTACGGGCAAAAGCCATGACCCCGCAATCGAGCTGGCGGAACGACTGAAGGAATTGGTTCCGGTCCACGCCTCCAGGGTCTTCTTCTGCTCGTCGGGCTCGGAGGCCAACGACACCCAGATCAAGCTCGTCTGGTACATGAACAATGCGCTCGGACGGCCGAAAAAGAAGAAGATCGTCAGCCGCATGCGTGCGTATCATGGCGTGACGATTGCCGCAGCGTCGCTCACCGGCCTGGCCAACAACCACCGCGATTTCGACCTGCCCATCGCCGGCATTCTGCACACGACCTGCCCGCATCATTACCGCTTTGCCCACGAGGATGAGAGCCACGACGAGTTTGTTCGCAGATTGGCAAGGGAGCTCGAGGAGCTGATCGTCCGCGAGGGACCCGAGACCGTCGCAGCTTTCATCGCGGAGCCGGTGATGGGTGCGGGCGGAGTGATTGTTCCGCCGAAAGCATACTTTTCCGAAATGATGCACGTGTGCCGCAGGTACGACGTGTACATGATCTCCGACGAGGTGATCTGCGGCTTCGGCCGACTGGGTGCCATGTTCGGCTGCAGCGCGCTTGGATTTGTGCCCGATTCCATCACCGTGGCGAAAGCTCTCACCTCGGCCTATCTGCCGCTCGCCGGCGTGACCGTTCCGCCAATGATGTACGAAGCCATGCTCGATGAAAGCCGCAAGATCGGCATGTTCGGTCATGGCTTCACCTATTCAGGCCATCCCGTCGCAGCGGCGGTGGCGCTCAAGGCGCTCGACATTTATGCGCGTGAGCGCGTTGCCGATCAGGTCGCCCGGAAGGCGCCGCAGTTCCAGGCGCGACTGCGCGCTCTGGGCGAGCATCCGTTGGTGGGTGAGGCGCGCGGCCTCGGCCTGATCGGCGGGATCGAGCTCGTCGCCGACCGGCCCGGCAAAACCCCATTCGACCCGAAAGTGGGGGTTGCTCCTCAGGTCATCCGGCTCGCAGAGCAGGAAGGGCTGATCGTGCGGGCTCTCGCCGGGGATGTCGTATCCATCTGTCCGCCGCTGATCATCACACCGGCGCAGATCGACGAGTTGTTTGATCGCCTCGGACGGGCCCTGGATCGGGCCTTGGATTGGATCAAAACGAAACCGCCGGGGCTGTAGGGACAGGTTGCAAACCCGCCCCGCGCGCCCCAGCAAAAATGAACGGCGCCGGACCCCCACCCGGCGCCGTTCCCGGCCCCCTCAAGCCGAATCAGAAGTTATTGGGACCTTGCGTCACTGCCGTCGCAACCCGCGGGTTGAACGGCGAGTCTCCGTGGTTGGGCGCAAGGACCACGACGATCGAACCCATCTTGACCCGGTTATAAAGGTCGATCACGTCCTCGTTGGTCATCCGAATGCAGCCGGACGAGACCGCCTGCCCGATATGCTCGGGCTGATTGGTGCCGTGAATGCGAAACAGCGTGTCCTTGCTGCCCTGGTAGAGGTAGAGAGCACGCGCCCCCATGGGATTGTGCGGCCCGCCATCGACGAAGTCCGGAATATTGCCGAGCCGGTGCTTGATCTCTGATGTGGGTGTCCATGTCGGCCACTCTTCCTTGCGGCCGACCTTGGCAATCCCGTACCAGGACAATGCCTCCTCGCCCACGGCGACGCCGTAGCGGATAGCCTTGTTGTCCGCGAGGACATAGTAGAGATACCGCGAGTCGGTATCGATCACGATGGAGCCCGGTGCTTCCTTGCGATGATACTCAACCATGCTGCGTTGATAGGCCACTGGCAGCGTAATGCGCTGGTAAGGCGCGTTGGCCAGGAGCCGGCGATCGCGCGGGGTAAGGTTCGCGTCGCTCGCAGGATCCAGCGTAGCCTGCATGCATCCCCCCAAGAGGAGACCGGCCACGACAAAAGCAATCCCCCTTCTTGCCATTACTTCCCCCTTGATTGCACGCTGTACCGGTGGCGTTACCGAACGAGCTTTTCGAGTCTCTGCCATTTCAATTAGCTAAAAGCGCCCGCCACTTCCAGCAAAACACCAGTGCTGATTCAATTGTAGCGGCAACCTGTTGCACGAATGTCGCAGTTTGCGCAGGGGCCTTGGAGAAAGTCCGAGTTTTTCTCCGATCAAACCGAATTCCGCGCATTCCGCGAGCGGGTATCGAGGAAGCATAAGAAACAATTCTGGAGTCTGCCGGGCGCAAAGTGGGTGCGGTGAGCTTTTACGTTCCGTTCACCATGGCGGAGTTTTCGCCAGGGGACGTGGAACTTGAGCCGAAATGTCACGATCTGACACGATTTGCTGCGCATTTTGGGCGCATTCGCGGGTCATCCCGACGCGCTTAACGAGCGACGTGTTCCAACAAAAACAGCAACGGAGCCAAGATGACCAAGAAGACTGCCAGCCACTCCAAGCGTAATGATCACGACAACAACTCGAGCCTCGACAGCCGTTATGGATCCATCGGAATATCCGCAGTTGCCGCGGCGCTGTGTTTCAAATCGGACGTGAGGAAGCCGGCCCATGCATCCGCCGACGCGTCCGACGAGGAGAGGCATTCCGAGATGGCGGCCTGAAACCGCCGTAAGCTACCTCTGACCGGCGTTCGACGCCGCTTCATCTGCACCCAGCCCTGCTGACCGCGCCATTGAGGCAAAATCGCTGCCACGGCGTCGCAGCGGGGTTCGGCGGTGTCAGCAATTTTGGCCGATGCGGTCTATTGGCCCATGCACCCGGCGGACCCGATGCGCCAAGCTCTTTGATGCGCATTCACGCGGCGCTCGTTTGGGCCGCACCGCAGTGGGCGGCCGAGCGGGACCGGGTTCCAAGCATGCCGTTCTCAGGCATGACCATCTGCACCTGCATCGATTGGACGAAAATCATGTAGATTGTCAGCGAGCGCGGTTATAAGAACCCCGAAGGCCTCGGCCTGTCGTGGGATTCTCGATCGGACACCGGTCGCGGAGGCATCATGCTATGGGTCTACGTTCCGCGCGAAAGCTGCCTCGAGCGCGTTCCGGTCGCGTCGGTCGAAGACGTGCCTGACAGCCCAGTCTGGTTCGACCTGATCAATCCGAATACGCAGGAGGACAGGATCGTCGAGCACAAGGTCGGCGTTGCGGTCCCGACCCGGGAGGAAATGCAGGAGATCGAGGTAACCAGCCGGCTCTATGTGGAGAATGGCGCGCGTTACATGACCGCCACCTTCATGTGCCAGGCTGATACTCCCAGCCCAAAGACTACGCCGATCACCTTCATCTTGTCTGGCCACCGGCTGATAACTGTTCGTTATGAGGAGCCGCGGCCGTTCATGATTGTCGGCAACAAGCTTGCCCGCGTCTGCTCGCCTGCGGTTACCGGGGAATCGGTGCTGATGGACCTGCTTGACGCCGTTATCGACCGCACCGCCGATATTCTGGAGCGTATCGGCGGAGAGGTCGATCAAATCTCCCATGACATATTCGAGCCGGAAGGCGGCCGAGCCGATCGCAGCTACAACCAGATTCTCCGGGCTATCGGCCGCAAGGGCGACCTCGCCTCCAAGGTGCGCGAGAGCCTGGTCTCCATCGGTCGCCTTCTGCTCTATCTGGCCAATGAGGCCGATACCATGCGATGGCCGAAGGAGCCGCGCGCGCAGCTGCGCGGCATGCAGCGCGATGTTCATTCGCTGTCGGACCATGCCGCCTATCTCACCAACAAGATTCAGTTTTTGCTCGATGCCATGCTGGGGGTCGTGACCATCGAGCAGAACAATGTAATCAAGATATTCTCGGTGGCGGCAGTGGCACTCATGCCGCCGACGCTGATCGCGTCGGTCTACGGCATGAACTTCAAGCATATGCCGGAACTCGATTGGTTCTACGGCTACCCGGTGGCGATCGTGCTGATGGTCGTGGCAGCTGCGTTGCCGTACTATTTCTTCAAATGGAAGAAATGGCTCTGAGCCGTAGAGCATTCTTCGATTAGCGTGGACTCCTGATTGCCCGGCTTGGCGCTTGGGCCCGGTTGTCAACGGCTTGGCAACACGCCCGGGCGCGGAGGCCCGCCAAGCCGGCGGTATGACGGTGAGGGCAATGATTCAGTGCAATTCGGAAACCCCGCTAAACATGCTGTCCGCCGTTTATGTGAATTTCAGCGCCGTTCACATACGATGAAGTGTCGGTGCACAGGACGTAGATGATCTTGGCTACTTCGTCAGGGGTGCCGAGGCGATGCATCGGGATTTGATGCGCCACAATCTCCTCCGTGCCGGGAGAGAGCATTTGAGTATCGATCTCGCCGGGGGCTATGGCGTTCACGCGAATGCCGAGCGCGCCGAAATCTGCGGCCATTTCCCGTGTCAACGAGGCGAGAGCGGCCTTCGATGTGGCGTAGGCGGCGCCAGCAAAAGGATGCACGCGGGAGCCTGCTATCGAGGTCACGTTCACCACGGAGCCCTTGGCGGCCTTGAGCTCATCGACAAGGCCGCGCGCAAGCATGATCGGCGCGAAGAAGTTCACCCGGAATACGTGCTCCCAGACGTCGATCGTGGTCCCGATCGAGGAGAGCCGCTTTCCCGCTTCGGCCTTGGGAGAGATTGCCGCGTTGTTGACGAGCGCGTTGAGCTCCCGCGGCTCCAGCCGCTCCTTGATCTCACTGATGGCAGCCACCGTCTGCTCCGGGTCGGAAAGGTCGACCTGAATGTGGTCTTCCGGCCCCATCTCCCACGGGCAGTTCTCGGGGAACGGATGTCGCGAGCAGGTGATGACGCGCCAGCCCGCTGCCGAGAATCGCTTCACCGTGGCGTGGCCGATGCCGCGGCTTGCCCCGGTGAGGAGAAGGGTTCGGCGCGGAGCGTTGCTCGGCTTGATCATGTTGAGTGATTCCACGACAGCGGGCTGCATCGGCCCGCCTCAAGGGTAGAGCCGCGTCTTGTGCCACGGCGCATCCTGGCCGTCGCGGCGGAACTCTACCCGATCATGCAACCGAAATGGTCGCTCCTGCCAGAACTCCATGACGAGGGGGGTCAGGCAGTAGCCGGACCAGTTCGGCGGCCGGGGCACGGCGCCGACCAGGAACTTCGCCGTGTGACGGGCGACAGACTGCTCGAAGGCATGCCGGCTCTCCAGCGGAGCGGACTGCTTGCTGGCCCAGGCGCCAATCTGGGCGAGGCGCGGCCGGGTAGCGAAATACGCGTCCGCCTCGGCATCATCGACCCTACCTACCGGTCCGCGCAGCCGTACTTGTCGATTGGATGATTTCCAATGGAACAGCAAGCCGGCGCGATGGGTTTCGTCCAACTCCCGCCCTTTTTGGCTGTCCAGGTTGGTATAGAAGACGAACCCCCGTTCGTCGAAAGCCTTCATCAGGACCATGCGAACATTGGGCAGGCCTTCCGCATCAACGGTGGCGAGCGCCATTGCCGTCGGATCGCGCGGCTCGCTCTTGGTCGCCTCGGCGAACCAGGCAGCAAACAGGCGCAGCGGCTCGTCGGCCTCGGTAAAATCACCGCTCGTTAACCAGCTCGGGTGTTCTATCGGAGCCGATTCTGACACGGTGCGAAGGTCCCAAGTGGTGTCGCTGGCGCGAACGGTCGCGTCTCGAGCTGGAGGTATATAAAGGAATGCGGTGGCGATCGCACGCGGCTGCGCACTACTGCATCCGAGCATGTGCAACGGCGCTAACGCTGGCGCTCGGCGGGTGCAGCTTCTCCTATCAGCTGGACAACTTGTTTGCCAAAGCCGACGAGGGCATCGCCCAGCGCGGCTCGCTCCACCTCTCCACCCCGAAGCCTCTTGCGCAGCCGCCATCGGAAGCGGACCTTACGATCGCACGCACAGTGGCAGGCGAGGTCCTGAGCAAGGGCGGCAAGGACGTCAGCATGCCCTGGGAGAATCCAAGGACCGGCGCGCGCGGCACCGTCACGCCCCTGGCTTCAGCCTATACCCAGGACGGTAGCGTCTGCCGCGATTTTCTCGCCAGCTACGTCAAGGAGGGGAGCGAAGCGTGGCTCCACGGCGCCGGTTGTCGCGCTCAACGCGGCAAGTGGCAGGTTCGCAGTATGCGGCCGTGGAAAAATTCATCCGATGTAAAAACGTCACCGAAGTCCTGACGAGCTTCCCTATTGTTCAGTCCGACTGCCGGGGCCCTGACCCAGCGGCATCTTTCATGGTCCTGTCGGAGCGACGTGAGCCTGTTCTCTGAGCCTGTTCTCGCGCTTGCGAATCACCGCCAAACCCACTCGAAGAATCACGAGCAACGTCATATTGTTGCGCTCCGCGGGCAATCCCCCCACATATGCGGCGGGGCGATCAGTTGCTCGGATCAGAATGCGGGTCCCGGTTTGGAGGGTGGAAAATGCGCGACCCCTATGACGTCCTTGGGGTGTCAAAGGGCGCGAGTGCCGCGGAGATCAAGGGCGCGTTCCGGAAGCTGGCCAAGAGGCTGCATCCGGATGCGAACAAGCATGACGCGCGCGCCGCTTCCCGCTTTGCCGAAGTGAATACGGCCTATGAGATCGTTGGCGATGAAGCCAAGCGCAAGGCCTATGACCGCGGTGAGATCGATGCGGAGGGCAAGCCGCGCTTTGGGGGTTTCGATGGGTTTGGCCGAGGTCGGCGGGGTGGCCAGGCCGGCGGGTTCGAGACGTTTACCTGGGGTCCCGGCGGGTTTCAGCGCGGTGGCGGACGCGGCTTCGGCGGGTTCGAGGATATTCTCAAGGAGGCGTTTGGCGGCGCAACGGGAAGGGGCGCCCGAGCACGGTCAGGTCCGGGCTTTGGCTTTGATTTCGATGATTTGGGTGCCGCTCAAGCCGGCGGTCCTGGAGCGGATGTTGCAGCCTCGCTCACGATAACCCTGCCGGAAGCCGCAAAAGGTGTGACGAAACGAGTCCAGCTCCCGACCGGAAGGGAGGTCGAGGTCAGAATTCCGGCGGGCCTCGCCGATGGCCAGCAGATCAGGCTCAAAGGACAGGGGACGAGCAGCTCGACAGGCCGTACCGGCGATCTCCTGATTACGGTGTCGGTGGCCCCGCATCCGCTGTTCAAGCGCTCCGGGGTCGATCTGCGCCTCGACCTTCCCATCGCGCTTTATGAGGCGGTGCTCGGGGGTAAGGTGCGCGTCCCAACCCTGGACGGGGAGGTCGAGCTTGCAATTCCCCCAGGCACGAATTCAGGGCGGACGTTCCGACTGAAAGGACGCGGTTTCCCGGCCCGCGAGGGTAAGGGCGACCTTCTCGCAACCGTCCGCATCGTGCTCCCGGATCGCGCCGATGCCGACCTCCACGAGTTGATGCGCAAATGGCACGAGCGAAAGCCATATGATCCGCGCAAGGATATGCGCTCGCAGGGGGGCTAGGGTGAGTAAAACCGTCTGACGTGTTGTTGACTGGTGCGCGCGGCGCGCGCACGATTTTGCCCACCCGCTACCATTGAGTTGGGGCGCCGCACCATAGCCGCGGCCGGCAGTAATCCATGTCCTTCAACACCTTTGGCCACCTCTTCCGGGTCACCACCTTCGGCGAGAGCCACGGGCCGGCCATCGGCTGCGTCGTGGATGGATGTCCACCCGGAATTCCTCTCACCGAGGCTGACATCCAGCCTTATCTGGACAAGCGCCGGCCGGGGCACTCGCGTTTTACCAGTCAGCGTCGCGAGCCGGACGCGGTGAAAATTCTTTCCGGGGTGTTCACTGACCCGGCAACCCGCCTACAGGTCACGACGGGCACGCCCATCGGTCTCGTGATCGAGAATGTCGATCAACGCTCGAAGGATTATTCCGAGATCAGCGACAAGTATCGGCCCGGTCACGCGGACTACAGCTATGACATCAAATACGGGATCCGCGACTTCCGCGGCGGCGGCCGGCAGTCCGCACGCGAGACAGCGATGCGGGTGGCCGCCGGAGCGGTTGCACGCAAGCTCGTTGCGGGGATGAGCGTGCGCGCAGCGCTGATCCAGATGGGAGCGCACAAGATCGAGCGCACGCGCTGGGATTGGGAGGAGGTGGAGCGCAATCCCTTCTTCTGTCCCGATCCCGAGCAGGCCGAGTTCTTTGAAGGCTATCTCGACGATGTGCGCAAACGCGGATCATCGGTGGGTGCTGTGATAGAAGTGGTGGCGGAGGGCGTTCCGGCCGGCCTCGGGGCACCCGTCTACGGCAAGCTCGACGGGGATCTCGCGGCTGCGCTGATGGGCATCAATGCGGTCAAGGGAGTGGAGATCGGAGCGGGCTTTGCAGCTGCCGCGCTCAGCGGGGAGGAGAATGCAGACGAGATGCGCATGGGCAACGACGGCAAACCCGTTTTTTTGTCCAATCATGCCGGCGGCATTCTCGGCGGCATTTCCACCGGGCAACCGATTGTCTGCCGTTTCGCGGTGAAGCCGACCTCGTCAATCCTGACGCCGCGACGCACGGTTGACCGATACGGAGCCGATACCGAAATCGTCACCAAAGGGCGCCACGATCCCTGTGTGGGGATCCGCGCGGTGCCGATCGGGGAAGCGATGGTCGCGTGCGTCCTTGCCGATCACTACCTCCGTCACCGCGGGCAGGTCGGTGAGCCGTCGTCTTGGCCGTTTACGCGTCCTGGTCGGTGAGTCGTGGCAGAGGTTGATCGCGTGCACGATGATCATCAGCGGATAGAGGCCGTTATCGCCGCGTTCGCCGCGGGAGAGATCGTTGTCGTCACCGATGACGATGACCGCGAGAACGAAGGCGATCTGTTCGTCGCGGCTTCGCTCTGCACGCCGGAAAAAATGGCCTTCATCATTCGCAATACATCCGGCATCGTGTGCGCGCCGCTCTCGGCTGAGCAGGCCAGGCGCTTGCATCTTGGCCCCATGGTGGCGGCCAACGATGCACCGCTCGGCACCGCCTTCACGGTCTCAGTCGACTGCCGTCACGGGCTGACCACCGGCATCTCGGCGGAGGAGCGCACCAATACGGTGCGTGCCCTTGCCAACGACAACAGCGGCGCCAGCGACTTCGTGCGCCCGGGTCATGTGTTTCCGCTGATCGCAAAGGATGGCGGCGTGCTGATGCGATCCGGGCATACCGAGGCCTGTATCGACCTCTGCCGGCTTGCCGGTTTGCCGGCGGTCGGCGTGCTGGCTGAGCTGATGAACGACGACGGCTCGGTAATGCGCGGGCCCGGCGTCGCAGAGTTCGCCGCGCGCCACAAGCTCAGGCAGGTTTCCATAGCGGATCTGATCGCGTATCGGCAGGCCCGCGACAAGCTGGTCAAACGCATCGGCGAGTTCCCGGTCAAGAGCAAGATCGGCACTCTTCAGGGTTATGCGTATGTGACCCCTTTTGACGCCATTCAGCACATGGCATTCGTCTACGGCCGCATCGGCAACGGCAAGGACATGCCGGCACGGCTGCACCGCGCCGACGTCATCCGCGACGTTTTCGGCGGAGCGCATCCGGTTCACTCGGCGTTGGAGCGTTTCAAGCAGGAAGGGCGCGGGGTCATCGTTTTTCTGCGCGACGGCGCGGCCGGCGTGCCCACTCACGCCATCCCGCATTCCGGCTCGACCGGATCCGAGTTCGCGCGCTCACGGCAATGGCGAGAGGTCGGGCTGGGAGCGCAAATCCTCAAGGACCTCGGGATAGCTTCCATTCGGCTGCTGACCTCCACAAGGATGACCTATGTAGGGCTCGCCGGGTTCGGCATCGAGATCACAGCAACCGAGCTGATAGAGGATCGCGCCGCGCGCAATTGATCGCTACTCGATCGCCTCGTCAGCAATAGCGAGCACGCTCGTCCTTCATTACCCCCTCGCGGCCGCGTGAATCGCCCGGCGCACCTGCTGGTACGTGCCGCAACGGCAGATATTGGTGATCTCGCGATTGATGTCGTCGTCGGTGGGTTTCGGCTTGACGTTAAGCAAGGCCGCGACCGCCATGATCATGCCACTCTGGCAATAGCCACATTGTGGTACGTCGTGCTCGATCCACGCCTTCTGTACCTTATGCAGCGTGCCGCTCTGTGCGAGCCCCTCGATGGTTCCGATCTGCTTGCCCTCGGCAAAACTGATGGGCACCGAGCACGAGCGCACGGCGACGCCGTCCAGGTGGACGGTGCAAGCGCCGCATTGGGCAATCCCGCAGCCATATTTCGTGCCGGTCAGCCCGATGGTATCGCGCAGGACCCAAAGCAGCGGAGTATCGGGATCGACATCGACGGTATGCCTTTGCCCGTTCACCCTTAGATCAACCATTCGCAACCTCCTCGGGAGCGAGATGCTCAAGACGGGTCCGCAGGGCCTGACAGCGCACTTAACGACTTCCGCAGTGGTCTTGCTATGAGATGGGTTAGGGCTTCGCGGATAGATAGCAAGGGGGCGAGCCTCGTTAAATCGATTGCGTTCAAGCCCCGATATGTCCGACAATGCTCGAGGTCCGTCATACGGGGTGGCGCCATCTTGCGCTTCCCCACTAGAAGGGAGGAGCACCATGAGCGGTTCGGGTCCATTGCGGGATGTCCTGGCTGCCGGCGCGCTCGGCATTGTTCTCGTCGCGGCGTCCTGGCCCGTGTCGGCCCAGCAATCAGCGGGGTCGCCGTCCGCGAACGCTCCGGCCGCAGCGCCCGCTGCGCTGCCGACGCCCACCACACAGTCCGTTATGGCCGATCGGCCCAAGTCGGAGGCCGCGCAGAAGCTCGCTCCCGTGGCGCCTCCTCCTTTGGCCACCGCTGCGGACAAAATCCCGGTCGACAGGCTCAAGGCCCCGCCCGGCTTCAAGATCGAAGTCTATGCGACCGGCATGGTCAATGCCCGCTCGCTGCGGGAAGGTAACAAGGGGACCATATTCGTCGGCAGCCGGCTCACCGATAAGATCTATGCCATCACCGAGAAGAACGGGAAGCATGAGGCCAGGCCGCTGCTCACCGGACTGTTCAGGCCAAACGGGCTCGCCTTCCACAATGGCACCCTCTACATTGCCGAGCTGTCGCAGATCTCCAAGATCGACGATATAGAAAACAAGCTCGACCAGCCGCCAAAACCGACGGTCATCTACAGCGACTTGCCCAAAGACGAGGCGCATGGCTGGAAGTTTTTGACGGTGGGACCGGATAACCGGCTTTATTTCCAGATCGGGGCTCCCTGCAACATCTGCATGCCGTCGGACGCTCACGCCCAGATCCGCAGCATCAATCTGGACGGCAGCGACATGAAAGTGGTCGCGCGCGGCATTCGGCAAGTCGTCGGGATGGACTGGCACCCGGTGAGCAAGCAGCTCTATTTCACCGAAAATCAGCGCGACTGGCTTTCCGAGGAGTATCCCCAGGACAAGCTGAACCGTGTGACCAACCCGGGCAAGGACAATTTCGGCTTCCCCTATTGCCATCAGGGCGATATGCCGGATCCCGAGTTTGGCTGGGGACACGATTGCAAGGCCGAGTTCGCGCAGCCGCTAGTTCTGCTCGGCCCCCATGCCGCCCCGCTGGGGATGCGTTTCTACACCGGTAACATGTTTCCCGCAGAATATCGCGGGGCCATTCTGGTTGCGCGTCACGGCTCGTGGAACAAGACGCACAAATTTGGCGGGGACATCGTCACGGTCAAACTGAACAGCGACGGGACCGTCAAGTCGGTCGAGCCGTTCATCACCGGCTTCTTGCAGAACAACAACTATATCGGCCGCCCGGTCGATCTGCATGTGATGAAGGACGGATCGGTCCTTGTGTCGGACGATTGGAACGGCGCGGTTTATCGCGTGAGCTACGACAACGCGCCGGTCGCCCACCGCTGATGCATGAGCAGAACGCGGCCGTTTCGGCATCGCCCGATCTCCCGGTCTGTAGGGGCGGGTTTCAAGCCCGCCTCTGAAAGCGTCGAGACAGCGCCGGTCAGCGAATGCGGTTGCCGCTCGTCGGACTAGCCCTCCTTGCAACACTGTTGCCTGCCCATTCGCAGTCGCCGCAGGAGCGCGTCACCGTCTGCTTGGCGTGCCATGGCGAGAACGGCCAGTCGCAAACCGCGGAGGTTCCCTCGCTTGGCGCGCAGCCGGAATATTATGTTACCATCCAGCTCGTGATGTTTCGCGACAAGCTGCGCACCGTAGAGGTCATGAACAATGTCATGGCCGGCACCAGCGATGATGTCGTGCGCGGTCTCGCGAGACTCGTCTCCAAGCTGCCCGCCCCGCAGCCGACGGCCGACGCAGCGGATCAAGGTCGCATGCAGCGCGCCGAGGCGCTGGCGCAAAAAAATCACTGCAACGTGTGCCACAGGACGGATTTCTCGGGCGGTGAGAATGTGCCGCGTCTCGCCGGTCAGCGCGAGGATTACCTGGTCAAAGCCTTGCGCGGCTACAAGGATAACTCGCGCCGCGGCTACGATGCCTCAATGGCGGAGGTGGTCGTGCCTCTGACGGACGATCAGATCCTCGATCTCGCATACTATCTCGCCCGCGTCCGCTGACAGAGAATCAGGCGACGCCGTCTCCGCTCGAGCGTTCCTCGAACACCCTGATCTCCGGCGGGTTGCCCGGAAGGCCGAGCTCGCTCCACCGGGACACGACCCGCTCGTAAGTCTTCCTGTCGAGCTTGGTGCGCGGCGAGAACGACTTGATGTGCTTGTAATCCATGCACGCATTGATCAGCGCCTTGGAGCCCCAGGGCCGGATTTCCGGCGGGTTGAGGCTCGGGTCGAGGAACGTGCTCCAGGTCTCGCGGAGAATGTCGATCGACTGCGCGGGCCGCGAGCGGGTCGCCATCGCCCACAGGACCTGACCGATATTCGTCGGATCGATGTCGTCGTCGACCACGATCACGTATTTGCCGAAATAGGCGCCGGCGGTGCATTGCGCTGCGAGCGCCATCACCTGCGCGGCATGGCCGGCATACAACTGCTTTATCGAGACCACGGTCATCCCCCAGCCGGCGGCCTCCGGGATGGACCACACGCCCTGAATGCCGGGGATGCCAAGCTTCTGCAGGTCGGCCCAGATGCCTGCCGAGCGCGCCAGCGCCCAGAACAATCCGCATTCGTTGGACGGACCGTCGGCCATCAGTGCGCAGGTGAGCGTCGGGTTGTTGCGATAGCGCAGCCGCTCGACGCGCATGAACGGCGTCGCCCCGGAAGGCCGGCCGTAATAGCCGGTGAACTCGCCGAACGGTCCCTCGGCGAAGGTCTCGTCGGGATAGAGATGGCCTTCCAGGATGATCTCGGCATGCGCCGGGAGCGGTAGTCCGGTCAACTCGGAGGTGAAGAGCTCGATGGGCGAGCCCTTGATCCCGGAGTAATACTCATATTCGCTCTCAGTCTTCGGCAGAGTGGTTGCGCCGACGAGGAACAGCAGCGGATCGATGCCGTAGGCGGCGGCGATCGGCGCAGGTTTGCCCATCCTCCACCACTTGTCGCGGTCGGCACCCGCATCCTTGCCCGGCGACGTGTAGACGCCGATTTCGCGCGGTCCTTTGATCATCATCCGGTAGGTTCCGACGTTGATGCGGCCGCTCTCGGGGTCCTTGGTAATGATGGCGTCGTTGGTGCCGAGATAGAGGCCGCCGTCGAGCGGCCACATGCGCTGCGCGGGGAACCGGCGGATATCGATGCTGTCGCCGTCGAGAACGTTCTGGCTGCAGACGGCCCGCCCGGCCGGCACCTCTACCGGAGCCATCTTGCGTCCGAGCTTCTGCTGCAAGAGCTTCACGGCCTTGAGCGGATGATCGACCGGTCCCTCGCCGATCATGAGGCAGAACCGCGACAAGTTGCAGCCGATCATGTTGTAGAGGGCCTTGTGACCGGGATGGCCTTTGATGTTCTCGAACAACAATGCCGGGCTTTTTTCCAGTCCCACGAGATAGGTGATGTGAGCGGCCTCGAGGTCGGGGCTGACCTCGGCGGTGATGCGCTTGAGCTCGCCCATTTCCTCGGCCTTCTCCAGCCAGGCATCGAGCTCGCTGGCATTGCTCCGGTGAACGCTCGGCGCGTTCTTCGGCTGCTGGACGTCGCTAGAGTGGTGGTCGATCGGTACGGACATTTCCATGACCTGCTCCGAGCTCCTCCAATTCACCGCACAACCGGCCCGACATAGCGGAATTTTTGCGCCCGTTTACCGGTGTCCACCTCGGTCGTGTAGATGTTGCCCTTTGAATCCAAAGCAAGGTTGTGAACCCAGTGAAATTCCCCGGCGTTGCGGCCGTTGCGTCCGAAAGTGCCGACGACCTCTCCCGACTCGCGCCGCAGGGTTCGTACTTCGTTATTCGTTCCGTCGGCGTTCATGAGGTAGGTCTGCGCGGGATCGATCCAGAAATCGAGATCCCAGACGGAGCCGGCGCGAAGCGTGCTCTTTTCGATGATGAGCTCCCTCACGAAACTGCCGTCCTTGCGAAAGACCTGAATACGGTCATTGGCCCGGTCGCAAACGTAAACAAGGCCGTCCTTGGAAATCTTCACGCAGTGGACGGGATTGCCGAGCTGCGACGACGGCGCCGCTGCCGGGCTGTAGGGCGGCATCTTGTCGTCGGTCGGCTTCTTCCCATAGGCGCCCCAATGCCGCTTATATACGCCGGTGGTCGCGTCAAAGACGATGACGCGGTGATTGAAATAGCCGTCGGCGATATAGACCTCATTAGCTTGCGGATCGACTTCCGCATCGGCGGGACGGCCAAGACGCGTCGTGTCATTGCTGTTGGTCTGCGGTCCCGACTTGCCGATCTGCAGGACAAACTTCCCGGCGCGCGTGAACTTCAGATACTGCCCGTCATTATCGCCGTTGCCGCCGATCCAGACGAAGCCTGACGCATCGATGCTGATACCGTGCTCGTTCTGCGGCCACTCATAACCCTCGCCTGCGCCGCCCCAGGCCTGGACGAGATTACCTTCCTCATCAAACTCCATGACCGGAGGCGCCGGCCGGCAGCACTTTGAAGGCGGCGGGTTGAGGGTCAAAGCCTTCTCGTCGTCCGTCAGTGTGCGGGGACGCTGGATCACCCAGACATGATCTTGCGCGTCCACAGCTACGCCTGCGGCCTGACCCATTATCCAATCGTTGGGCAGCGGCTTGGGCCACGCGGCCTCGACTTTAAAGCGGGGTATCTCATCGGCGAAAGCCGTTGCGATCACGGCCGCGACAAGCAGGGAAAAAGCCGAGCTTAAACTCACGCCTCGTATCGTTTGTGCATAACGCATTGGCGGTCCTGCTTTCCCGATGGTGGCCTATTGTCTCAGTCGATCCAGGCCCGGCGATGCGGCGTCTGAATATTCGCCGGTCCACTCCGCACAGCGTGTAGCCCGTCCCCAATTGAGACCCGGAGGTCCCCCTCTCTGTCCGGCTCAGGGAAGGTCGGCCAGAGTCTTGGCACCGGCCCCGGGCGTGATCAGCGTCGGCCATTGATGCGACCCGAATGGGACGAGCGGCGGCAAGGTCGGATTGATCTTGCGCTTGGCGTCCTGGTCGATGACGGCCTGCCGGGCATCGCCGCCCATCAACTCGTAGTCCATGAGCCGGTCGTTGCCGAAGAATATCTGCCCCACCGGGCGGTCGGCGACGATCCGGGTCAGCGCTTCCAGCATCTCGTCCGGTGTCGTGGTGAACGAGATCGTCTCGATCAGGAGCAGGCGGTCGTTCATGGCCTCGGGCCCGAAATACTGGGCCAGCACGCTGAACAGGACATTGTTCTGGCGCGCCACGTAGATGGTGTTGCTGGCGGCATAGGTCTTGTCCCAGTCGGCTCCCAGCATCTGCTTCCATCCGCCGATCACGTCCATCCAATGGCCGACCTGAGTCTGCGCCGCCCAGGCGATGTTCTTCTTCAACAGCGGTCCCTGCTTCTTGGCGAAAGCCGCCAGCGCCTCTGTGGAAATTGCGTTCTTCCCCAGGCACTCGTCCATGAAGGCAATGTTGTTCTGCAGGATGGCGCGGCTGGTCGGCTTCCAGTCGTCCTGCATCGGCGTCGCATCAATGCCGTCGAGTGCCGATTGCATCCGGCTCCGGTACGCTGCTACCGAGCCGCGCCAGCTCTGGTCATTGGGGCTGTCGATGTACGGCATCACGACCTCGGCCAATGCCATGGTGCTGTGACCAACGGACTTCATCAGTTGGTAAGCGATCGGCACGGGGGGTGCGTCGATCGGCGCCATGCCAGGCCGATACAAGATGAAACGGCCACCGGCTCCCGAGAATAATCCGAGGATGACCGGATGCTGCGCGAGGAAATTGTGCTGGAAGATCTTGGCAGAGCTGTTGTAGAGCTCGAACATCTGGGCGTTGAGCTGCAGAACATTCTGCGTTGCGATATCGGTCGGACTTGCTGTTTGCGTGCCGATGATCGGTTTCAGATAGGCTGGCACCTCGGCGCCCTGCGCTTGCGCACCGCAGTACGCGATTGCCAGGCAGGTGAGTAGCGCGCGAGCGCTCCTGGTCGTGCTCCACGTATGCTTCACGAAGGTCTCCTGCAGGGGTTTCGATGAAATCGAATCGTGTTTGCTTTGTAGGGCGGGTTAGCCAGCAAACGGACTCCGGCCCGCTCGCTGGCGTAACCCGCCGGTTCCGGTCTCGGATGTGGCCTGCCGTGCGGTGGGTTACGCCGTACAACTCGGCTGCGTAGTCGATTTGTACGGCTAACCCGCGCTACGGGTCAATTCGAGCAAAGCGCGGCTGGGATTGGGTTTCCCCATCAATTCACAACAGCCGCCTTGAGAATCGTCTCAGTGTCGGTCAGCCAGACTGCCTCGTCCTTCTTGAGGCGTAAGAGAACGCGCCGCATGGCGGCCGCGCCGTCAGGCGTGCCGACGACAAACGGGTGCAGCCCAATGACCACTGTCGTCGCCTCACGCGCGGGATCGCCACGCGCCTCGCTCGCCAGCTCGGTCACGTAATCCAGCCAGAGAGCTTCGATCTCGCTGGGCGATTTCATACGCGCGAGAAACTGGCCCATGTCCACCGTGACCGTCGGATAGGGCAGCAGCACCAGTGCGCCGTCCGGAGTCCGCAGGCGCGAGATGGTGTCGGAATCCATCTGGTCGATGTTGTAGGCGATCCCCACCGCCGCCATCGCCTGCATGGTATCGGCGTTGGAATAGACGCTGGGACTCGACCAGCCGGTCGGCCGGACGCCGGTTTTCGCGGCGATCAGCTCCAGCGTCCGTCGGATATAGTCTTTCTGCTCGGCCAGCCCGCGCCCGAGCGGCAGGATATCGTTGCTGTTGTTCATGCCGTGAGCGATGATCGGCGCCTTCGGCTGAGCGGCGCGAAATTCCTTCCATACCGAAGGATAGGTACCAGGGAACGTGGCGTTCAAAACGACGCTGAGCGGCACGTCCAATTCCTTGAACAGCCGGCCGACACGCAGGTTGCCTGCGCTGATCGCGTATTGGCGGAAGGCCTCGTTCACGAGATCCGGGTTGCGGCTCGCCAGGTCGGGCCGCAATACCGGGCCCTGACCGAAACCGAAGACCTCGACGAACAGGGCAAAGCTGACGGCCACCTTTTTGCCGCCGGGCCAGGCGGAGACATGAACCGGCTCACGCGGAAATTTGGTAACCCAGTCGGTTGTGTCCTGGGCAAGGCTGAGGGCGGGGAAGAGGAGTTGTACGGCGAGCAGGAGCATTACGGCCGCGGCGATCGCGTAGTGCCGGACTTTGCATTCCATGCTGTGCCTCACTCTGCGCTTTCGGAACAGGTCCGGCCTCCTTCAAGGTAACGACAACGAGGCCAGATCGCCTCGGCCATTCACATGAAGCCTGGATTACGGGGCAAATACCGGGTCCAATCGCCGAACTCGTGCGATGAGACCAGCACCATTGGCACCGTAATACGCATGCCGTGCTCGATGGCAATGCCCAGCGCTGCTTCGGCGGCAGCGGGAAGGAATGCCGATATCTGGGAAGCTCCGGTCGCCGCAGCCAAGTGCAACGCGGTCGTGAAGCTGGCGCCCGCCGCGTCCGGCTGCGTCACCGCGACCGGACCAACGTGACCGGTATCGCAGACATAGGCATAACCGATGCACTCGTCTCGGCGATGGAGGAAATGACCTTTCATCGTGCTGTCGCTGAGCAGATACCTGTGATGCTTCTGGCGGGACAGGCCCAGGGCCCCTGAATCGATCTGCGCAAGGCGGCCGAGGTCGCACGCCGTGTCTTCAATGGTTGTCGAGCGCAGCCTCTCGCCCTGCAGGCGCCGCGCCGATGCGTCGCGAGGGACGCTGAAAAAATAGATCGGAAACCGGGGGAAAAGCCCGTGACGGATATACAGTCCCTGCGAGACGACATTGAAGGTGAAAGTGATGAGGGCCTTGTTGCTGGCGCCTGCCTTGCTCGCGTGCTCGAATGATCGCCTCAGAAGCTCCTTGCCTACTCCGTGCCCTTGCTGGCCGGGAGCGACGAATAATTCTGCGAGGAACCAAAGACCGTCGCACACCCAACTGAAAGCGAAACCTCGGATTTCCCCGTCGGCTTCGGCCAGCCACAGGCCCTCGGGGTCGTCCTCGAGGGAAAACAACTGAAAATCGCAAGACCGCAAGGTTGCGATCGGTCCAAAGCCGTGGCGTTGCGTGAGGTCATTGATGCTGTGAACGACCAGCGCTTCGGCGCTTTCCAATTCTTCAGGGCGGGGGGGTCGGAACACGGTCGGCATGACAGCGGCTTCCGGTGACGTTGACGATAGCGATGCGGTATGGCGGGCCTGCTCCCTCCCACACGCGGCGGAGCTGGCGCCGGGTTGCGCAACAGCCCGCGCAAGTCGGGCTTGCGGGATTTGCGGCGGAGAAGGGCGGCACCCGGTTGAAGGCGACCCCAGCTATTGCAACTGCTGCTTCACCTTCTCCAGCCCGGCGTTGACGCACTCCTCGTCTTTGCCCGGCGAGCCGGACAGGCCCACGCCGCCGATCACTTCGTTGCCTGCCTTGATGGGCACGCCGCCATTGATCGCGATCACGTGCGGCAACGTGGTCTGCTCGCGCCGCACCGGCCGCGTCTTCATCTCCTGCAAAAAGGCTTCCGTGGTCATTCGGAACGTATTGGCGGTGTAGGCCTTGCGCCGCGCGTTCTCGACCGTATGCGGCCCGGCACCATCGCCGCGCAGCGCCACGATCGTGTCGCCGTCGCGATCGACTACGACCACGGAGGCGGCGTAGCCCATGGCTTTGCAGGCGTCGAGCGCGCCGTTGGCGATGGCCAGCGCGACGGGAAGACTTACGTCCTTGTGCTGCAGAAGCTGCGCGGATGCGGGGGCGGACAGTGGCACTGCCAGAATGGCGACGGAAGCAAGCAACATAGATGTTCGCGGCATGGTTCGACTTTCTCCCAACGGCTCGGCATTCTCACTTGCCGAAGCCTGATCGTACGCACTTTCCGGCGCGTTTTGAAGCCCAGCGGGAATTCAGCCACCGGTGAGGTTGGTGCTCTGGACGTTGTTACTCCGGGCACGGGGTGACTCCGACAAGCGTTCCTTGCGTGCCCTTTCGGTTTAATTTTAGCTGAATTGGTTGAGCAAATAAATTGAATTTTCCCACGTCGATCAACGTGATCGCAAAAATTGGAGGTGTCAATTCTCCGAGTCCCCCCGGGCTAGCGATCATAATGACCACCAAGAGGAAGATCCGGCTGGTCGAGCGCTCATCCTGTTGAGCAACGGGATGATCGCATTGAACCAAGAGGAGCAAAGCAATGAAAGGTCTTGACGCCATTCGGGATCGAAGGGGTGGCGTTGCACCTCTCGCCGCACTCGCTGCCGTGCCTCTGATCGCAAGCGTCGGTGCGGCTGTGGACTACAGCCGCGTCAATGCCGTTCGCTCTTCCATGCAGAACGCGCTGGACGCCGCGGCGCTCGTCTTGTCTCAGCAGGTGCAGCAGCTTAGGAGCGACCAGCTCAGCCAGAACGCGCAGACCTATTTCGGCGGCAACTTCTCCCGTCATGATCTGCGGAACGTGCAGGTCACGGCTGCTGCTTCATCGCCATCCGGCGGCTCGTCCGTGAGCATGAGCGCTGCCGGCTCCGTTGCGACCCTGTTTATGGGCGTGATGGGGATTCCCACCATTAATGTTTCCGTGACCTCCACGGCCTATGCCTCGGCGGACGGGCTCGGATGCGTCCTTTCCCTCGATCGCACCGCGAGCGGCGCGACCGCTACCCAAGGCAGCGCCTCGGTCAATCTCAATGGCTGCAGCCTTTACGACAACTCCAAGAGCTCGAGCGCGCTCACGGTTGGCGGCTCGGCCACGCTGTCGGCGCTCTCGGTCGGAGTGGTGGGCGGAGTATCCGGAACTGCCGGGATTACGGTAACGCAATGGATCAGGACCGGAATGGGTGTCGTATCGGACCCTTACGCGCAGGATACATTTCCCAATTTCTCCGGCTGCGATCAGCAGAAATTCACCGCCAAGTCCACGGTCACCATCAGTCCCGGCGTCTATTGCGACGGTATTTCGCTCAATGCCGGCGCCAATGTCACTTTGAATTCCGGTATCTATTACCTCGATGGCGGTGGTCTGACGGTGAACGGCGGCGGGACTCTCACCGGCAGCGGTGTGACGCTCGTATTCACCAAGAAAAGCGGCAACAGCTGGCCGAGCGCTACCATCAACGGCAATGCAACCGTCAATCTGACGCCACCCAAATCGGGCTCGACCGCCGGGATCGTGATCTTCGGCGACCGCACTATTCCGGTCGGCACCGCTTTCAAGTTCAACGGCGGTGCCAACCAATATCTCGGCGGGGCCATCTACGTTCCGACCGGCGCGATCAGCTTTGCCGGAGGGGCGGGGACCAGCACGAGCTGCACGCAGATCATCGGCGACACGGTGACATTCGTCGGAAATTCCGCGCTCGCAATCAACTGCAGCAGCTATGAAACCAAGCCGTTCAGTCCCACAGTCGTGCGGCTGAGCTCGTAAGGGTTTGTCCTCGTTTTCGTGGGGGTGACCCACCGGGTTGCCTAGCGGGGTGAGGCATTGCGCTCGCCCCTCCGCGCGGCGCGGCAATCCCTTTGATCGGGATTGCCCCGAGCGGCTTCACCTGTACGAACCCCAGCTGTCGCCTGTGGCATTGCCTTGCTCGCGTCCGGCCGGTCATAGGGCGCGCTGGGGCGAGGCCCCTGGCTTTTCCGGCTTCATGGCGTCTGCGCTCATTTGCCCGTTGTGAAATTACCGGGCTCAGCTGATACGGTAAGGCAATCCGGTGCTCGGACTGGTGAAGATGATGCGGGTTTATGCGCTGCGTGGGGCCGTGACAGTTGCACTGCTGATTGCTGCAATCGCCTCGGCCGAGGCGCAGCAATGGCCGGCGAGACCGATCCGGGTGGTCAGTCCTTTCCCTGCGGGAAGCGCTTCCGACACCACGAGCCGCATTGTGGTTGATTACCTGTCCCGACTGCTCGGGCGGCCCATGGTGATCGAGAATCGGGCGGGTGCCGGCGGCAGGCTTGGATTTGCCGAGGTCGCCAAGGCCGAGCCTGACGGATATACGCTGGTGGCCAGCTCATCCTCGATGGCTTCCGGCCTCGTTCTGCACAAAACCCTTCCCTACGATCCGGTGCGCGATTTCGTCCACGTGGCAGTATTCGGCGTTCAGCCCAACGTGCTGGTTGCTTCCGCCAAGAGCGGGTTCAAGTCAATCGCCGACCTGGTTGCGGCGGCAAAAGCAAAACCGGGAACCTTGACCTTTGCATCGGCCGGTATCGGCTCCACATCGCATATGGCCGCTGAACGCTTTCGCCTCACCGCAAACATCGACGTGCGCCACATTCCCTTCCGCGAGGGTGGGCTCACGGAAGTCATGGCCGGGCGGATCGATTTTTATTTCCTTCCGCTGGCGGCCGCCGCCTCGGCGATCGCCACCGGAAAGCTTGCCGTGCTTGCGGTGAGCACCCGCAAGCGCTCGGCATTGTTGCCGGATGTACCCAGCCTGGCCGAGGCGGGTTATCCGGGCGCGGAATCCTCGTTTTGGGTCGGACTGTCGGCACCCGCAAGCACGCCGCCCGACATCGTCAATCGCCTGAATGCCGTGGTGCAGGAGGCGCTGCAGGAGCCCGCGGTAAAGGACAGCCTGGCCAAGGTCGGGGTCGAGCCGGCGCTCTTGAGCGTCGAGCAGTTCGGCAAGTTCTTCAAGGAGGATCTCGCTGCGACCGTGCAGCTCGCGCGGGATGCCCACATCGAGCCGACGGACTGAGCCCGCAAGGCAGCGAGCCCCGGAGGGCTGAGGACCGGGGCTCGCAAAGGCTAGCCGAGCGGGAGAGATGGAACGTGAGGGGCGGCCCGCCCAGCCTTGAGAGCAAATGTAACAGAGCCGGTGGCCGCATCGGTGGTTACCGGCAACTGCCGCAAAAATAATTTGCAGATGCCGGGCAATGGCCGTGGCTTGGCAGGTCCGTTAAGGAGATGACCATGGAGATCGGGGGAAAGGTCATCATCGTCACCGGCGCAGCGCGCGGCCTTGGGCAGGAGTATGCGCGGTACCTCGGCGCTCTCGGCGCTCGCATGGTGATTTGCGACATCAACGACTGCTCGATCACTCTCGACATGATCAAGACCCAAGGCGGGATTGCCGTGGCGAGCGGGCTCGACGTCGCCAGCGCGGCGTCAGCGATGGACGTGGCGCGGCAAGCGATCGACGCCTTCGGCCGCATCGATGCGCTCGTCAACAACGCGGCTCTGTTCGGCGGTCTGCGCGGTGGGCGTTTCGATGCGATCAGCGAGAGCGACTGGGATGCTGCCATGGGGGTGAACGTCAAGGGTATCTGGAACTGCTGCAAAGCCGTGGTGCCCGCGATGCGGCAGAGCGGAAGCGGCAGCATCGTCAATATCGCCTCGCTCGCGGCCACCTACGGCATGCCGTATGGCCTGCACTATACGACCTCCAAGGCTGCCGTGATCGGGCTCACCCGCGGGCTCGCTCGTGAGCTCGGACGAGACAACATCCGCGTGAACGCTGTCGCACCGAGCATAGTGCTGACCGAGGCCACGCGGGAATTTTTCGCGGAGAAGACCGACAAGGCGATCGAGACCATCAGAATGGGCCAGTCGATCGCACGCAATCTGGTGCCCTCGGATCTCTGCGGCACCATCCACTGGCTCGTCTCCGACGCAAGCCAATTGGTAACGGGGCAGACAATCGCCGTCGACGGCGGCACTGTCATGCATTGAGCGCCGGCTCATCCGGCGCCCGCCATGAACGGATTACTCTAAGCTCTAAGCAATGGCGGTGATCACATGCGCTTGAATCTTTGCGCAGACCTGGCCATCGCCGTGACGCATGGCGATGACCTTCGCCGCGTGGTCGATGGCAGCTTCCAGCGCGCTCGCGCCTTTTGCCTCGATCTCGTTGCGCAACGGCGTGCCCCGACAAAACGCCAGTGCCGGTGTTTGCGGCGACGGCGCGCGGCTCTGCTCGGCCCGCGTCTCGATGTCGAACTGCGAGAACCCGGCTGCCCGCAGCTCGCTGCCGATGCGCGCGGTATCATGATAGCCGTGCGGGGTGCGGGCGAGGAATAGCGGCGGATCGTCGGGGAACAGCTCGCTTATTGCATCGGTGATCTCCTTGGCGAGCACGTTCTCCTCGATCCGGTCCCAGACATTGAAGACGAAGAGACCGCCCGGCGTGAGCACGCGCTTGACTTCCCGGTATGCCTCGACGCGATCCGGGAAGAACATCGCGCCGAACTGGCAGCATACCGCCTCGAAGGAGGCGTCCTCGAACGGCAAGGCCTGGGCGTCCGCTTGCCGCCATATCGCACGGCTACCCTCCGGCTGGCGGCTCCTCGCGTAGGCGAGCATGGGCTCGTTCAAGTCGGTCGCCACGTATGAGGCTGCTGGCAGCGCCGCCGTCATGGCGCGCGTCACCACGCCGGTGCCGGCTGCGATCTCCAGCACGGTGCTCGGAGAACGCGCGGCAACGCGCCTTGCCATGTCCTCGGCGTAGATCTGGAACATGAGAGGCACCAGATACCGGTCGTAGTATTCCGGTATGGACCCGGCAAACACCTTGTCGCTCTCCGCCATCGCTGTCTTCCGCCTCTCGTGCTCTTCTATTATGCCACCGACGATATCCGCGCATGTGATTCCGGCCGAGTGAGCCCCCCAAGCTCCGCCTGCCGCGCGCGCGTTGTAATCCGGTAAACCACAGGCGCCGGGTTTGCGCGCTCAACCCCTTGGCCCGCCTTTCGTTCATGGCCTAAACATTGCTTCATATCCAGCCGGCCACTGTGCAAGGAGGCATCCATGCTACGCTCGGCGCTCATCAGCATTGCGGTGGCCGCTGCAGTCGCGGCCGTTGCCTCGGTGGGGTGGAGCGGAGCAGCCCCCTTGCCTGGCGTGACGCTGCGCGCGGTGCAAGACAACTCAGGTGCATCGGTCGTTGATGTCGAGCTGGTGCTTGCCGTCGACGTCTCCTACTCGATGGATCACGACGAGCAGGTGCTGCAGCGCGAAGGCTACATGCGCGGGATCACCTCGCGCGAGTTCCTGCAGGCCTTGCACAGCGGCATGACGGGTAAGGCGGCGGTGACGTATTTCGAATGGGCAGGCCCTTTCGACCAGAAGATCATCGTTCCGTGGCGGCTGATCGACGGCCCCGAAGCCGCCGATGCGTTTGCGGACGAGATTGCGCGTGCGCCTTACCGGCGCGCGTCGCGCACCTCGATCTCGGGTGCGCTCACCTTCGCCAAGCCGCTGTTTGCGCAAAGCGGCTTTCGCGGCCTGCGCCGCGTGATCGATGTCTCCGGCGACGGTGCCAACAATGCCGGCCAGATCGTCACCATGGCGCGCGACGACGTGCTGGCCGCCGGCATCGTCATCAATGGCCTGCCCATCATGTTGAAGCGGCCGAGCCTGTTCACCATGGATATCGAGAACCTGGATATCTATTACGAGGACTGCGTGATTGGCGGACCGGGCTCGTTCGTCGTTCCCATTCACGAGCGAGAGCAATTCAAGGAGGCAACCCGCACCAAACTTCTGCAGGAGGTCGCCGGGAGCTCGCCTGATCTCGCGCTGGCTCCGGTGCAGATGCGCAAGCCGCGCATCTCCTGCATCGTCGGCGAGCAGATGTGGCGCGACCGCTGGGGGAATTAGATTAGAGCTCATGACCATTCGCGTCGCTGCCATCGAGGTGAGTCATTGGCATGCGCTCAATGATGCCGCCTATCTGCGCCACCTCGTCGCCATGCCCGATGTGGAGCTCGTTGCCATTCAGGACTCCGATCCCGCTGTCGTCGCAAGGCGCTCCGCCGAGGTGGGCAGCCCGAGGACCTTCACCGACTACCGGGAGATGCTTGCGGCCACCCGTCCCGACTTCGTCGTGGCGCTCGGGCGTCATCGCCGGATGGCAGCGATCGCCCACGACCTGCTCGATCAGGGCTATCCATTCCTGATGGAGAAGCCGATGGGGATCAACGCCGACGAGGTGGAGGCGGTGGCGGCCAAGGCAAAGCGACTCAACGCGTTCGTCGCCGTGCCGCTGGCGCAGCGTTATTCGCCTTTCGCCACGCGCGCCCGCGAGCTCATCGCGGCAGGCCGCTTCGGCCCGCTATCGCACATCTATGCTCGCATCAATCGGCCCGGGCCGGCGCGCTACCCGGCCTGGGATTGTCCCTGGATGCTCGATCCGGCCGAGGCAGGCGGCGGCTCTCTGCGCAACCTCGGCTCGCACGGGCTGGATATGTTCCTCCATCTCACCGGCGAGGAGGCGCAGGTCACGGCTGCACAGCTGAGCCGCCGCGCGCATGACTGCGCGGTCGAGGACTACGCTTCCGTCATGCTCCGCTCGGCGAGCGGCATTCTCGGCACCGTTGAGGTCGGCAATGGCTTTCCGCGCGACGGCACCGATGGCGAGTGGAAGCTCGCCGGCCGCGACGCCATTCTCACCATGAAGGATGGCGTCCTCAAGCTCGCGACCCGCGACTGCGACGAGATCCTTCCAGGCACCGGCATCACCGCGCCCTATCTCACCGTGGTGCGCGATGCGCTCGATCACTGGCAGCGCGGCGCGCCGCCCCCGATTGGCGTGCACGACTGCCTGCGCGCCGTGCGGCTGATTGATGCGGCTTACGCGCTCTCGGCGTGATGCCCGGCGCCCCGCGGGACATCGTGGAGCGTCCGCTTACGTGGACGATGACGACAGAGGCACGATGCCCGCCGATATTTGCATCATTGCCGACGAGGTCGTTGCGGCGCTTGGGAGCTGCCGCCAGATAGCGCCGTTCACCTCGCGGCCCGCCGGCCTGACGCTCGACGAGGCTTACCGCGTCACCGCCCTGGTCGATCAAGAACGCGAAGCGCGAGGCGACAAGCGGCTTGGACGCAAGATTGGCTTCACCAATCGCACCATCTGGGACCAATACAAGGTATATGCGCCGATCTGGGGCTATATCTACGATTCGAGCGCGCATGATCTTGAAAGCACGGCCGCATTGCCGCTCTCCGGATTTGTTGAGCCGCGCATCGAGCCTGAGGTCGTGTTCGGCCTCGGCTGCGCGCCCGCTACGGATATGGACGAGTCCGCGCTCCTGTCCTGCGTGGAGTGGGTGGCGCATGGATTCGAGATCGTGCAATCGATTTTTCCGCAGTGGCGATTCTCCGCGGCCGACACTGTCGCCGCGAACGGCTTGCATGGCGCGCTGCTCATCGGGCCGCGCCATACGATTGCTTCGCACGCGGCGCAATGGCAGACACCGCTCTCGACCTTCGAGATCGAGCTTCTTTGCAATGGCCGCCTCATTGACCGCGGCCGCGCCGAGAACGTTCTCGGCGGACCTGTTTCGGCGCTCCGTCATCTCGTCGCTTTGCTGGCGGGCGATGCGACCAATCCGCCGCTCGCCGGCGGCGAGATCGTGACCACGGGTACGCTCACCCGTGCCATGCCGGTGAAGCCCGGTGAGACCTGGAGCACAGCGATTCACGGCATCGCGCTGCCCGGGATCGCACTGCGTCTTGATTAGACTTCGATGCTTCCCTGCCTGCCTGTAACGAGCTACCGCCGGATAGCGCCCGGCGGGGTCTATAATGCTGCCGGGTGGGCGATCGGCACGTTGCTGCCACCAGAGTACGACCGATGCGTTGTACGGCATGCGGTAGTGATTTGATCCTCAGTCACGTAACTCCTGAGGATCGGGTGCTTGCCCCCGGATTCGAGCACCACACCTTTATTTGTCCGGGATGCCACGGCACAGAGCGTCGATTGGTGTTCACGAGACACGGGCGTGAGGATGACGGCAAGCCGGCGCCAAGTCTGCCATCCCTTGCTGCGCCCGCCGCAAAAACGCAGAAGGAACAAATTGCTGCTCCAGGTCTTTTAGCACGCGTGGTGGCCCGGTTGCGCGGGCACTAGACTGGGCTCGTTACTGCTGAGGTGCACGTGATGCATTGTCTGCCGTGCGGCACGGAAATGCGATTTGTGCGGGTGGTGCCGTACCAGGCGATGCTCAAGACCCGCGAGCTGCACCTGTTCGAGTGCCCGACGTGTAGGCGTACCGAACGCCGGCTCGTGTCCGCTCACAATATCGGGCCGCTCTCCGGCGAACGAATGGAGCTTGCCACCGCCTCGTCGCCGCTGCTTGCGCCTGCAATGGAGCGGATCACGGCTTTGGCTCGCAACGGCTCGATGCACGTCGGCAGGATGCTCTACAACACGCTCGCTTCGGCATCAGCGCGGCTGGGCTCTCTCCAGCAGAAAATCCCGGTTGTCGTCCGCAATGCATGGCAGCGCGCGCTCGCAAGCCTGGGCAGCCCTCCGAAAGGAACGTTGTGAAAGTAGAGTGCCTTCGGAGGAAATGTGCTCATAATCAGGGCGCAGCTAGACTTAGACTCGGTCTGTCTGCCCCAACCTGAGTGTCGTCCGACCAAGCGAGCCCGGCTCCGCCGGGGTCGCGCGAGCTGGGACCCGGTAATCCACGGCCGTAGTGAACGCAGAACATGGCGCCGATTACTTGGATTTCGCGTCTCGCTCGCGGGGCGAAACCCGGCTTGCTCGGCGGGAATGACACGCGACCCGCTTTATCGGCGGGCCGAGCTCAGCCCTACCTGAGCAGCGCCTGGGTTTCTTCCCATACCCGCCGGACGATCTCGCCGGCCGGTTCCGGTCTGGCCAGGCCGGCGGATTGACCGGCCCAGGCCTGAATTCGGTTGATGTCATTTGCCTTCGCGCCGGCCTCGCGCATGGCCTGCGTCAGTCCGCGCTGGATAGGATAGGGAGCCGGCGCTGGAGCGCTCGAGGCCGTCGCGGCCCGTACATAAGCAGTGGCCAGGCTGCGGCCCGGTCGTCCCGAGAATGCGCGTGTAACCATCGTCTCCTCAGGAGCAGCGTGTCCAAGCGCGTCCGCCCAGGATGCGGGTAGCCTTGCTTCCGGGCTGCGCAGGAACGCGGTGCCGATCTGCACGGCGCAAGCGCCTAGAAGCAGCGCCGCCGCAGCCCCGCGCCCATCGGCAATCCCTCCCGTTGCGACCACCGGAATTTTCACGGCATCGACCACCGCCGGCAACAGGCTGAACAGGCCGACCATTCCGGCTTCGGCCTTGGTCGCGTCGAAAGCGCCGCGATGCCCGCCGGCCTCCATCCCCTGAGCAACGATCACGTCGGCACCGGCGGACTCCGCCGCCTTTGCCTCGCCGACTGTTGTCGCGTTCGCGAACCACCTGATGCCCCGGCTTTTCATGCGTGCGACGAAGCTTTCCGGGTAGAGTCCCATGATCGACGATATGACCGGCGGACCCGCCTCCAGCATTGCTTCACACTGTGCTGTGAAATCCGGTGGCGTAACATCGCCCGCTTCCCGCGCGACCTCCGGCCCCCAATTGCCCAGAAAGCGCCGCACCGCGTCTTCGGCGGCAGCGTCTCGCTTTGGCGGTGGATCGGGAATCCACAAGTTCAGCTGAAAGCCGCCGTTGGTGCCCGCGCGAACGTCTGCTGCCCAGCTCCTGATCGCGGCCGGCTGCAGGAGTAGCGCGCCACAGCCGCCCATGCCGCCGGCATTGGCAACTGCAACCGCCAGCGAGGCAGGACAGGCGCTCGCCATTGGCGCCATCAAGATCGGCACCCGCAGTGTGAACGTATCGCAAAAAGCGCTGGCGCGTTCGAGGGCTGGGTGCTTGGACATGTCGGCCTAACTTACACAAAAATCTGCTTTGGTAGTATGGCGCCGCTTGACCCGGCGCCGAACGGAACGACCTTGTTGTTTGCGTCATGGCCGATGTCGGCGCGCCCCAGCCATGCGATCCCGGCCCTGCGGCACCAGTAGCGGGCAATCTCCTCCTCGTTCATGCCGAAATCCGGCTCGTTCGGAGTGATGGCGCTGCAACGCCCCAGCATGACGCCGGACACCCGCCTGATCTCGGCATTGCTGGTGATGTGAAACAGCGACCTGTCGATACGGTACATCGCCTCGCCCACCTCTTCCAGCATGAGCACATGTCCCGCGAGGTCGGGCTGGAGCGGCGTCCCCAGTATCTGGCTGAGAACCGTGATGTTGAATGCCGCTGCCCTGTTTCCGCTCCTGACCGTGGGCTCCAACGCCTCGGGCGAGCGATCGACCATCCACCCGAGCGCGCGGGCAACCGCGGCATCTCCAGCCTCGCGCAGGATGTCCTGCGCCACGGGGCCGTGCGCGACAGCTTCGAAGCCGGCCCGATACAAGGCGGCGAGCAATACGCCGGCATCGCTGTAGCCCACATACGCTTTTCGTCTGGACGCGTGCGTCAGCCTGGATACGATAGCTTCCGCCACGCGGCAGCAGCCGTAGCCGCCGCGCGCGAACCACACGGCGTCGTAGCCGGGGTCATTGGCGATATCGACAAACGCCTGTGCGCGGGTTTCGTCGTCCCCGGCGAAATGCCCGTGCACGGCAAAGCACTGGGGGTGGAACACGACCTCGGGCGTGCGGTCCGGATAGAGCGATTCGGCCAGCGCCGGCACTCTCGCGGCAACCTCGGGAGACATGGGCGAAGCCGGCGCGACCACGCCGATCCTGCACCTGTCTCTGCTCATCCGCGCGCCCCGTCAGCATTGCACCGCATCGCCAAGCCTTTTAGAGCATTCAACCATTGGCGTGGAGCTAGTCCTGGCCGGGATGTTTCGCTGATGTCGCAGCTCCGTGACTACTTTTTCTGCGGGATCGGCGGCAGCGGCATGACCCCGCTTGCTCTGATCGTCCAGGCGAGGGGCGCACTGGTCGAAGGGTCCGATCGCGCGCTCGATCAGGGACGCAACGCCGAAAGGTTCGAGTTTCTGCGTGCACGGGGCGTGCGGCTGCATCCGCAGGACGGCAGCGGCATCACGCGGGCGGGTCAGATCCTGGTCACATCTGCTGCCGTCGAGGAGACGGTACCGGACGTGCAAGCGGCGCGTCGCGTTGGTGCCCCGATCATCACCCGCGCAAAGCTGCTCGCCGACCTCTTCAACTCCGCCGGTTTCCCGATTGGTGTTGCCGGGACCAGCGGCAAGTCCACCACGGTCGGCATGCTCGGCTGGATCCTGGATCGTGCCGGAAGGACCCCGACCATCATGAATGGCGCAGACATGAAAAACTTCATGGATGCGGGCTCGCCTTTTGCCAGCGCAAGCGTCGGCGAGGGCGAGATTTTCGTCAGCGAAGTGGACGAGAGCGACGGCTCGATCGCGTTGTTCGAGCCTCGCCTCGCCGTGGTGAACAACATCTCGTTGGATCATAAATCGCTGGACGAGCTGCGCCCGCTCTTCCGCGGATTCGTTTCCGGGGCGCAGAGCGTGGCGCTCAATCTCGATAATGCGGAAACCGCGGCGCTCATGGTCGGTCTGAAACCGGGGCAGGCGGTGACGTACAGTCTGGCTGCTGCGCAGGCCGACCTGGTCGCCTCTCGACCGCGGCGATCGCCGGCTGGAATCGCATTTCAGGTGAAGGTGCACGATGGCGGCGAGGCCGCCGAGGTGCAGCTGCAAGTGCCGGGGCTGCACAACGTGGCCAACGCGCTCGCCGCTCTGTCTGCCGCGAAGGTCTGCGGCGTGAGCCTCGCCACGGCGGCGGCGCATCTGTCCGAGTTCAGCGGTATCCGCCGGCGGCTGGAGGTCGTAGGCACCGCAAAGGACATAACCGTCATCGATGACTTTGCCCATAACCCCGACAAGATCTTGGCCACGCTCGAGACCCTGCACGCCTTTCCCGGCCGGCTGCTGTTGATGTTCCAGCCGCATGGCTATGGGCCTATTCGTCTGATGCGGGACGCCTTGGTCGAGTGCTTTGCAAGCGGGCTGCAGGAGGAGGACGTCCTGGTCATGCCCGAGCCGGTCTATTTCGGTGGTACGGTCGACCGCAGCGTCGGCAGCCGCGATATTGTTGGTGATATTGAGCGCCGGGGGCGAAAGGCCCTGGCGTTTTCCGACCGCGCCGTCTGCGGCGACCTCCTGCTGGAGCTGGCGCGGCGTGGCGACCGCATCGTGGTGATGGGTGCCCGCGACGATTCGCTTTCGCAGTTCGCGCGTGAGCTGCTCAGGCGGATCGCGGCAGGAGAAGAGCCTGTTATCGCTTCGGCAGGGTCGGCGCCCTGAGTGATGGAGGATCGCTCGCTGCCGTCAGGTATGGCGGCACCACCCAGCTGCCCCCGACGCCGAACGGGCCGGAGAGGTCCTCACCGACGATCAGCTCCACCGGCGCATCGTCGAGCCAGTTGGCCTGGACATCCGACCTCTCATCCGCCGTGACTTTCACCACCACAATGGCCGGTCCCGCTTCTCTCTTCTCCGGCACTGCCGATGCGGCTCTCCTGGCCGGCTCGGCGCTTGCCCAGGTGAACGCCGATTTGGGCGGCATCGTTTGACCTTCGCGCAGGAACCAGCATCGTTTGCCGTCGATCTCTCGCCATGACCAGTGGCCGGCCTGCTCGCGTCCCGCCGCCTCCTGACAGCGGATCGCGGCGGCTGCGGTGCTGGCGGCGCTCGTCGAGAGCAAGAGAACGGCGGCGACAATGGCCTTCATTGACACTCATCCGGGTTTCCGCACGGGAGCGTAGCTTCGTGTTCTGATAAAGACGACAAAAGTGTCCAAAAAAGTGTTCCAATTGGGGGCAAACCGTCTTTCAGCTCCGAGATAAAGTCGGGTGGAAAAGCCGATGACCGTTCCCGGTTACCGCCCTCGGCGCCACTTCAGCCGCAATGCTGGTGCTTCTCTGTAGGGGCCGCCGCGCGCCCTCGAGAGATCGCCGCATGTCGTTTTTTCGCTGCAGCAACTGTGGTTGTGTCGAGGACACCGTACTCTGCAATTATTGGGCGGCGAGGGTCCGGGAGACACCCACGCTGTGCTCCGCTTGCGATGACAAGATCGGGAAGTGGCATGGGCAGTTTCCTCGGGAATCGGCCGAAGGCTGGATCGCGGACGAGCGCGGGTTCCTCTTCAGGAGGACCGAGGTCGAGCACTGGCTGGGTCAGCCGATCGACTTCATTGCGTGAAGTGCGCTCGATTGCGTTGAAATTTTCATCGCGGAGCTTGCCCGAGCCAACCAAGTCTTATTTGCCGCGATTTTCACCCATGGTTTTGTCCTATTTGCATGTTTTTCGTCGATCCTGGAGATCTTGGTCGATTCGAGGGACGGGGCATGCGCCAGCTAGGGCTAACACTTGCGGTGTCAATATTGCTGATGGGAGCTGTCGGGCCGTCGCTCGCCCAGTCGGTCCGCATTGGACCTGGCGGGGTGGAGATCAGGCCTGGAGAGCGGCCTCCTCCGCGCGATGAAATCAGCGACCGCATGCTCGAGCTCAGGGTAGCCTGCGACCGGGGCGACAGGCGCGCATGCGTGCGCATGGGGATCATCATCGGAGAGCACCGGGAACGCCACGACGAATGGCGCCGGCAGCACCCGGAGGTTTTCTTCTACGAACGGTAACGTGGGTCAGCTGCAAGTCGGTTGCTGAACGCCGGATTGTGCGGGGCAACCCACCGCATGATTTTCGGTCGGCTCCAGCCATGCAAGAAAGACCCCGCCGGATGGGCGGGGCAAGAAAGCTACGAGGTAAAGCTTGTTTTAGCGTCCGATCTCCACATCAACACCGGGGCGGCGGTCTCTTTCTTTGATCTCGACGCCGGGTTCGCGGCGCCGGTTCCGCTCCTCGATGACGACATTATGATCGCGCGAGTCCCGGCCGACCGTCGCGTTCGGTTCATGCACGCAGCTGGTCGAGCAGGCCGGTCCAACGCAGTTCTTGTCGCATACTTCCGCGGCGCCTGCGGGCGTGAGAAGTGCGGCCGAACCTGCGAGGGTAGCCATGATTGTCAACACATGGGCAGTTCGCATCTTGCGCTCCGTTTTAGGTGTCGATAATCGGCAACGCCAGAATACGAGTGCTGTTCCCGGGCCAGCTCTGAATTTTATAAAGTCCTCCTACGCCACTGAGGCGCCACAGAAAATTTGTGGAACACCCAGTTGCTCGCAAGTTGCATCCACGATGTGTCGACGCCTCAGAGACAACATGGCTTTCTTATCGCCAGCGCGAGCTGGCATTCACGATCGCATTGGCGAGCATCTCGGATTCGCCGCCTGAGGTAACCGCCCGGCACCCCTTATCTCCGTCGCCGCTTTGCGCGCATCCGGTCAAACCGCGCCACCACTTCAACATGGGTGGAAAAGAGAAACTGATCGACCGGGGTCACCTGCGCGATCTGATAGCCGCCGTCGAGCAGGATACGGGCATCCCGCGCCAGTGCGCTCGGATTGCAGGAGACGGCGACCACCGTGGCCACCGACGATGCTGCGAGCGCGTGCGCCTGCGCCGATGCGCCTTCGCGCGGCGGGTCGAATACGACCGCATCGAGCCGGTTGAGCTCTTCCGGGCGCAGCGGCCGGCGGAAAAGATCGCGCACCTCCACCCTGATCGGCTTGAGCCCCCGGGTGTGGGAGTGGGCGCGCCGCAACGCCTCGACCGCAGGCGCATCATTGTCGATGGCGACAACGCCGATCCGCTCGGCAAGACGCAATGCAAAAGGACCGACGCCACAGAACAAGTCGGCCACGCTCCGGGCCTGCGCGCAGTGGCCTTCGACCAGCTTGGCGAGCGCGTTCTCGCCCGCCTGCGTGGCCTGCAGAAAAGCTCCGGGCGGAAGCGCGACGGCCGCGCGCCCGATATGCACCGTGGGCGTCGCGCTTTGTGCGATCAGCTCGCCATGCCGGGTCAGTCGCGCGAGCCGATGCAGCTGCGCGACCCGCGCGAGCTCTGCCATGAGCAGAGGCGAGAGCGGTCCTGACCCGCGCACATCCATGTCCATGCCCGCATCTGTCGCGGTTGCCTGGATGTCGAGGGGCTTGCGTTGGCTGTCGAGCTGCTCGGCGATGGCCCACGCCGCAGCAATTGCACCCGCAAGGGTTGGCGCCAGGATCGGGCAGCGGTCGATCGACACCACCCGGTGTTGCTTGCGCGCGGCAAATCCCAACTCGAGCAGATCATGTGTCCCGCGGCGCGCGTGAAACACAGCGCGCCGGCGTCCTTCGCCATGGGCATGGATCAGGTCATCGACCGCCGTCTCGATGCCGAATTGTGCCAGAGCGTCGATGAGGAGGGCGCGTTTCCACCGGCGGTAGCGGGCGCTTGCCCAGTGCTGGAACGCGCATCCCCCGCACACTCCGAAATGCGGGCAGATTGGCGCGATGCGCTCGGGACTCGGGATTTCGATCTCGATCAGGCGGCGGCGGTCGGGATGGCCGGGCCACTCCTCGACCTCCACCGTCTCGCCCGGCAATGCATAGGGCACGTAGACGGGGCCGCCTGGCGTGTCGGAGATGCCGTCCCCCCAGCGGCCGACGCGCGCAATCGCGAGTCGTTCACTCATGCGCGGCCCCGATCAGGAACTCACGATTGCCGTCGCCGCCGGCAATGGGGGAGGGGATGAGGCCTGCGACCTCCCACCCACGCGATCGCAGGAAAGCGCTGATGTCTGCACAAACCTCGTCGTGAATGCGGCCGTCCCGAACGATACCTTTCTTTACTGCGCGCCGGCCCGCCTCGAACTGCGGCTTGATCAGCGCAAGCAGGTGCGCGGGAAAGCGCAGCAGCGCAACGGCCGCCGGCAGGACCAGCTTGAGCGAGACGAAGCTCACATCGATGCAGACAAAGTCGGGCAGCTCGGCCCAGTCGTTGTTCTTCAGCTTGCGAACGTCGGTTTGCTCGAGCGAGATGATCCTCGCAGAGCGCCGCAGCCTGGGATGCAGCTGCCCGCGGCCGACGTCGACCGCGTAGACGCGGCGGGCGCCGCGGGCAAGGAGGACCTCGCTGAACCCGCCGGCCGACGCGCCGACGTCGAGGCAGACACGATCGCGCGGATCGAGCTGGAAGTGATCGAGCGCAGCCGCGAGCTTGATGCCGCCGCGCGACACCCAGGGATGCTCAGGCTCGGCTGAGAGCAACGCGTCGGCGGCAACTTGCTCCGATGGCTTGGTGACTATGGCCGCATTGGCGCTTACCCGCCCAGCGGCGACGGCCGCTTGCGCTTTGGCGCGGCTGTCGAACATACCGCGCTCGACCAGCAGCCGGTCGATGCGCACACGCAGCGCCGGTTGTCCTTTCAAGAAGGAACAATTCCCGAGTGTTTCATGTTGTTCCTTCGGCTTCGCGACCAGCAATCCAGGGGATGGATGTCGTCTCCCCCGCGGAAGAAAGGGATTAGTCATGGCACGACGATATTCACGCAGCGCTTCCAAGGACGTCGAGCGTAGCATGCGCAAGCGCAAGCGCGGAACGCTCAAGAGCGGCAGGAGCGGCAGAAAGGTCAAGAGCCGTAAGCAGGCGATTGCAATCGGGCTTTCCGAGGCACGGCGAAAAGGCAAGAAGGTGCCGCCGCGCAAACGCGGGAGCAAAAGCAGGCGCAAAAAATAAGATGGGCAAAACCGCGGGTTGGCCGGCGGCCGGTTACCCGGCAAATCGCGCTGGTGAGATTGCGCGGAAAGCGCAGCTAACGATGCGGTTTCCCTTGTCTCCGCGGCATTGCGGGTAATCGTCGACCTGCACGTCTCCGGGCTCGGTAATAAACCGTCGCGCCGCACCAACCTCGAGACGGTGAAGGCGGCGCCTCTTTCCGTACCGTCCGGTTAGCCCCTGTATTTGTCCGCGAGGCGGAGGCCTTGTACACAGCTGGCCGGCGTGATTTCTTCGGCTCAAGTTTGCCTCGTGCCATGAAGCTCAGGTTGCCGATGACCGGAGAAGCAACAATCGCCCAGAAGAGCCCGTCGAGGACGAGTGTCGCCCTTCATAACCTGCGCGGCTTTGTCATCCTCATTGTAATCGCCTTCCACTCCTTCCTGGCGTATCTCGCCTCGCAACCTTCTTCTCCGCTGCCCTTCGACAGCCCCCCGTATCACTGGAAAGCGATCCCGATCAGCGACAGCGAGCATTGGTTCGGATTCGACCTGTTCTGCGCGTCGCAATACGTCTACGTGATGCAATTCATGTTCTTTCTTTCCGGTCTGTTCGTCTGGCCGAGTTTTCGGCGCAGAGGCGCCAGCTCATTTGTCTATGATCGCACTTTGCGTCTCGGTGTGCCGTTCCTGCTCGGCATCTGTCTGCTGATGCCGCTGGCGCATTATCCTGTATATCGGGTTCGCGCATCCGATCCGAGCTGGTCGGCGTATTGGGCGCACTGGACCGCATTGCCGTTCTGGCCGACCGGACCCATGTGGTTTTTGTCGTTCCTCCTGGTGCTGGATGTCCTGGCCGCCGCATTGTTCTGGCTGGCGCCGCGTTCCGGCGAGTATCTGGGCCGGTTGTCGGCAGGCGCGGGCGCGCATCCGGCTCGATGGTTCATCGCCCTCTTCGCTGCCTCGGCGCTGGCCTATATTCCACTGGCCGCGGTCTACAGGCCCTGGGATTGGATTCAGCTCGGCCCATTCGCTTTACAGCCAAGCTTTGCGCTGCTCTACGTCGTCTATTTCTTCGCGGGTGTAACCGTTGGGTCTTATGCGATCGACCAGGGGCTGCTTCGGGCAGACGGGGTGCTGGCCCGCCGCTGGGGCGCATGGACTGCCGGCGCATTCGGAGGATTCCTCGCTTGGATCATTCCTACGGCGTTGATAGTCGACAAGCCCCCTGGCGCCGTTCCACCTCTGGAGCTTGTTGCCGATCTTGGTTTTGTCCTGGCTTCCGTGTCGGCCTGCTTTGGCCTGGCGGCCGTGTTCTTGCGTTTTGCCGGGAGGCGCTCGCCGGTATTACACAGCCTGTCGCACAACGCGTACGGCATCTATCTCGTCCACTATCTGTTTGTGGTCTGGCTGCAATATCTCCTCCTCGGAGCTCCTTTGGTCGCGCTGGCAAAGGGGGCGATCGTGTTCGCCGCCACGCTCGTCTTGAGCTGGTCCATCGTGGCCGGCATGCGTCGCATTCCGATCGCAACCACCCTTGCTACGGGTCGCACGCCGCTGTTGGCCAGAGCCCGCAGCCGTAAAAAGCGATGAAAAGCACTGCGGGTAACCAGCCTCGCGTCGGCACTCGATCAGGTCTCGCCACAGCGCGAGCCATTCAGCGGAGACGATGATGGCGATTACGCTTGGAACGGTAAGGTGGGCGATCGGGTTTGTTGGAGCGATTGCCGGGTTCCTCGGAGATTCATCAGGTCTACGCGCGCAGATGCCGCAAACAGTCTCAGTCATCGTGTTTCCAGGCGGCTTCAATTGGCCGATCTGGGTCGCGCAGCAGAAAGGCTACTTCTCGCAAAACGGCATCGAGGTGAAGCTGACCGACACCCCGAGCTCGGTCTTCCAGCTCACCGGACTGATCGAGGGCCGATTCGATATCGCCATGACCGCGATCGACAACGTCGTGGCCTACATGGAAGGGCAGGGCGAGGCCAAGCTGGACCGGCAGCCGGACATATTCGCCTTCATGGGCGGCGACAACGGATTCCTCAGCCTGGTGACCGTTCCGGAGGTGAGGACATACGCGGACCTGAAGGGACGCACCGTATCGGTCGATGCTCTGACGACAGGCTATGCCTTCGTGCTGCTCGATCTTCTGGAGCGCGGCGGACTTGAGCGAGGCGATTTCGAAGTGGTGAGTGCCGGCGGCGTTCTGCAGCGCTGGGATGCGCTCAAACAAAAGAAGCAAGCCGGCACGATGCTGATCACGCCTTTCGATTTGATTGCCCGGGCGGCTGGCTTCAATGTGCTGCAGCGGGCAATCGACGTCTACGGCCACTATCAGGGGCTGGTTGGCGCAACTCGCCGCGATTGGGCGCGCGACAACGCGAAAGCCTTGGAGGGCTTCATCCGCGCCTATGTGCAGGCCCTGGACTGGCTTGGCGATCCTGCCGACAAGGACGAGGCGATCTCCATCCTTCGCGGGCACCTTCATCAAATGTCACCCGAGCTTGCCGCAAATACCTACAGGGTGCTCGCTCCGCCGCAGGGCTTCACGCCGAAGGCCAAGATCGACATGGACGGAGTGAGCAAGGTCCTCGAGCTGCGCAGCCGCTATGGCGAGCCCAAAAAGACGCTTTCGGAGCCGGCCAAGTACTTCGATGCGAAATATTATGATGTTGCGACCAGGTGACTCCCGGCCCTGAGCATCATCGGATCGACCGGTATGGACAAACGCCGGGCTCGTGGACCCTCGTGCACGAAATCAGCCGATTTCAGCTGGATATCCCGTTTAGAACGGGAGAGATTTAACCGGTGAGCGCGCCTGCATCGTGATGCCGCCTGGCGGGAAATGGCAGCACGCGATCATCGTTGTTCTGCGTCCTGCGGGCATGCTCAAGCGCTTCACGAATGGATTTTTCCAACGCGGACAGGTGGAACGGCTTGCGCAGCACCCGAGCTTGCGATGCCGCGGTCTGCACCACGTCGCTGTAGCCGCTGGTGAGCAGAACAGGAATGTGAGGATATCGGTTCGCGATCTCTTGTGCCAATGCCACGCCGTTCATGTCGCCCGGCATGACGATATCGCTGAAAACAAGTGCGACCTTCTGGCCACGCTGCAGCCGGTTGAGGGCGTCGCTGGCGTTGCTGGCGTGCAACGTCCGATAGCCGAGTTGCTCGAGCAGCGAAGCGGTAACCTCGGCGACTTCCGAATTATCCTCGACCATCAGAATGGTGCCCTCGCCGGATGCAATCGGCTGCGTCGGGGGCGTCTCGGTATTCGGAACGACGGCCGCCTGTTTGCGAGGCAGGTAGATGGTGATTGTCGTGCCGTTGCCGGCCTTGCTCGCCGCGACCACCGTTCCTCCCGACTGATGCGAGAACCCGTAGACCTGGGCCAGTCCAAGACCGGTGCCTTTCCCGAGCGTCTTGGTGGTGAAGAACGGCTCGAATATTCTCGGCAGCACGTCGGGCGCAATCCCGACGCCGGTGTCGGTCATCGACAAAGCGACAAATTCTCCTTCGAGACCGTCCACCCCGTCCTCCGATGTCAAGGCGACGTTCACCGCCGACAGGGTGATGGCTCCGCCGCCCGGCATGGCGTCGCGTGCATTGACCGCGATATTGACAAGCGCCAACTCAAGCTCCGCGATATCGACTTCGACTGGCCAGACATCCGGTGCGATGTCGCACTTGAGCGCGACGTTCCCGCCCAACGACCCGAGCAGCATCTCGTGCACGGATTCGATCCGTTCTTTCGGATCGGTGACGACGGGATTGAGCGGTTGGCGGCGCGAGAACGCCAGGAGCTGACGGGTCAAGCTTTCCCCGCGATTGGCAGCCGAGCTTACCGCGTCGATCGCCTTCAGATCCTTGGGGTCGCTGAGTCGCCGCCGCAGAAGTTGGGCATAACCGCTGACGATCATCAGCAGATTATTGAAATCATGCGCAATGCTTCCCGTGAGCTGTCCAAGCGCTTCCATCTTCTGAGATTGGGCGAGCTGCTCCTGGGCGCGCTCGAGCGACGCATGAGCCTCGCGCCTCTCGGTAACGTCGCGCGTGATGTGCACGAAGCCGATGAGCGTGCCCGCGTCATCGCGGACGGCCTCGATGACGACGCTCGCCCAGAATTTGCTCTCGTCGCGCCGCATGCGCCAGCCCTCGACGGCATATTTGCCCTCGTATGCGGCGACCTGGAGGGAGCGGGCAGGCTCGCCTGCCTGCTCCTCCTCACCGGAAAAGAACAAGCTGTAATGCCGTCCGATGATCTCTGCCGCCGCATACTGGTGGATTCGCTGCGCGCCCATGTTCCAGTTGGTGATGCAACCGTCCCGGTCGAGCATGACAATCGCATAGTCGGTGATACCCTGGATGACGGTGCGAAAGCGCCATTCGCTTTCCATCAACGCGTCTTGCGTCTTGCGCCGCTCGGCCATGTCGTGTTTGAGGGCGGCTTCGACCCGCTTGCGCTCCTGCATCTCCGCGTGCAGGACTTCCCGGGCCTTCTTTAGCGCGGTCGTACGCTCGTCCAGGCTGCTCTGGAGGGTTTGGTGCTCACGGACCAGTTTTTCCTCTGCGCCGCGACGCGCCGTGACATCCTCGGCCACCGCCGCGAAATATTTTGTGCAGCCGCTTTCATCGATCATCGGAACGATGCTGCTTTGAATCCACACGCGCGTTCCGTCAGGCAGCTTGGCCTTGCTCTCGATCTTGAACGGCTTTCCGGCGTGTACGGCTTGCCCAAGCAGCTCGGTCATCTGATGAAGATCATCGGGATCGACAATCTCATTGATACGCAGCGCCAGCAACTGCGGGCCGGGTGTGTGAACGATCTCGCAAAAGCGAGCATTAACGACCTTGAACCTTCCCGTTACGTCGACTTGGGCCAGGCCCACATCGGCGTGGCTCAACAACATTCGCAGATTCCGCTCCTGGAACATAAGCCTGGTTTTGATGCGCTCTCGTTGTGCAACGTCGGCACTGAGCGTGAGGCCAAGAACAGAGGCGCTCATCACGAATATGGACGAGATCAGAAAGGCGTCACCGGGATTTGTTGCAAATGGCGCCTGGCCCGACCAGGAGCCCCAGACTGCAAATCCCGACAAGATAAGCGTGCATACGGCGGTCTCACGCTGTGTGCAGTGGAGTGCAGCCCATAGCAGCGGCGCAACGGCGATAAGGCCCAAGGCGCCTCTGCTCACCGGCAATGCGAGCAGCGGACTGAACGCGACAAAGCCCGTTGCCGCCGTCGCAAGAGCTGCCGCAGCGAAAAGCCGTCCATTATCAGATCGAGCGTCCTCGTATTTCCACGGTCGGAAGCTGTCGGGTGCCCAGAGGACGAGCGCCGGCGCAACCACAATCATGCCGCTCGAAAGGCGCAGCCAGGCTCTGGTCCAAGCGGAGCCGAGCTCGGCTGCGGCCGCATCGCCCATGAGATAGAGAGCGGCCGCCCCGGCAGCAGCGCCCAGCATTGCGCCGGGGCCGAGGCCGATCGCGGCAAATCTCATGACGTCGGCCGGAGTCTCGAAGCTGCTGCGGCCCTTCGACCAGTGCGTGGCAAGATATCCTGCGACGATTGCCGCAAGTGCATTCGCCCCCGCGATCGACAGGGTCACGGCCCAATCCGGGAAGCTCACCCCGGGGATCAGTGCAGATGCGCCGGCAGCGAGAAACCCTGCAAAAACCGCCGGCCAGATCCGCAGCCCGCGCAGCAGGACAGCAGCCAGGGCGAAAGCGGGTGCCACTGCAACGGCTAGTGAAAGCGGGCGCGTGGCGGCCAGCTCCAGATCTGCTTTCTCCAGCCCGAAGCAAATCCCGCCAATGAGCAACAGCTCGAGCGCATGTGTTGCCGCGCTGAGAGCGCGTGTCGATGTAAGAAATTGCAATGCCGGGAAGGGAGCCATGTTCATGTCCCCTCAACAGCGCCGTGCCACGCTGGCGCTTTTCGGGCCCGGGTAAGTCTCACCCTGACGATTGACTAAACTGAGGCAGAATGGATTACCACCTTACTGAGGCGGAATGGATTACCGCCGTGTGACAGCCGTTGTGGGGCTTGCCATTTTCGCCGATCGTAGCCCGAAAGTATTATTTGGCGGGGCACTTTGCCTGGGTTCCAACCCGCTCGCACGCGCCCAGGGCGCTTTGAGCAAAGGGCCACATCATTCCCCTCCCATGCATGATCCGCGCCGTAACTCCCGAGACCGAAATTCGTTCCGATGTCCAGGAACTTTGCGCTTGGCCCCGCGTTCGAGGTCTTTGGGCGTACCGAGTAGCTGGGGGAGCGATGGGAAACCGCGCAGACGAATATCGGCGGCTGGCGCGCGAATGCATGACGCTGGCAACAAGAATGGCGACCGAGGAAGCGCGCTCGGTTCTCATTGAGATGGCGAGGGTCTGGACCAGCCTCGCAGACGCGCAAAGCAGCACCCTCCCGCGGGGGACGCACGACGTGTCGCCGCCTGTTGTCCGGCATGAGCAACAGGTTCCGCCCCAAGACGACGGTGGCACGGGATAGCTCTGTTCGAAACACAAAGTGTAGGGCAGGCGCGGCCGCATCACGGTGGACCCGGCACTCTGTCGAACGTAACCGGTCTGGGTGCTCCAGGCAGCGCCGCCCCCTTGCCGGAGAGCCCGAAGCAAGTCACAACAGCTGCGCCGCGCGATGCTGCATGCGCGGCTGAGTGAGCGCACTCCATACTTGAACAATGAGCTCGTAACACCATGGCCGACGAAGAGCTGAAAGCTGAGCTCGAACGCCTCCGCAGGGAAAATGCCGCCCTCAAAAGCGGAGCCTCTTCCGGTATCCGTATGAAGGTGAGTGAAAAGGGAGCAGTCTCGATCTACGGCATGGGTCGTTTCCCCGTGACATTGTACAAGGAGCAGTGGCTCAAGCTGCTGGAAATGTCTGCTGAAATTCGCGCATTTATTGCTGCCAACCAATCGCAATTGAAGGCGAAGGAATAACGGTTTCGGACTCATTGTGCCTCTGGTTGGCCATGGCGGACAAAGCGGTCGAGCAGATCGGCTTATGGCCGCTTTCGGCACTGCATCGAAGCAACGCCTCGCGCCGGTAGTACAGAGACGGCTCTCTGCTCTCCCGGACGATATGCTAAGGTGTGGTCGTCGAGTTGAGGACTGAGCCATGAAGCGGCGGGACTTCATCACACTGCTCGGCAACGCGGCAGTTGCGTGGCCGCTCGGCGCGCGAGCGCAACAGCCCGACCGGTTGGTGCGGATCGGTCTGCTGATGATGTATGCCGAGAGCGACGTAAAGGGACAGGCCTTCGCCGCTGCATTCCGTGAGGGGCTGCATAAGCTCGGGTGGACGGAGGGCCACAACGTCCGGTTAGAGTACCGTTGGGCCACGTCCGAGATGGAGACCATTCAGCGATTTGCTGCCGAGCTCGTCGCCCTGCAACCCGATCTCATCCTTTCGTCAAGCGCACCCACCACTGCGGCGCTCGTTCAGAAAACCCGCGTCATTCCTATTATTTTCGGCAATCTTATCGATCCGGTCGGCAGCGGTTTCGTCGCGAGTCTCGCGCAACCCGGCGGCAACATCACCGGATTCGTCAATTTTGGAGCCTCAATGGGAGGCAAGTGGCTGGATCTGCTCAAGCAGGTTGCGCCGCACGTCACGAGAGCTGCTGCTTTGTTCGATCCGGAGGCAGCCCCGTATATCGAACCCTACGTGGACCAGTTCAAGGCTGCGGCGCCGTCACTGGGCGTGGAGGCTACCGCAGCCCCGGTTCGCGACCTGTCCGAGCTCGACGCCGCCATTGCGGCGCAGGCACGCGAGCCCAATGGCGGGCTTATCGTGATGCCGGATGGCTTCATGTTCGCGCATGGCGCGCAGGTGACCTCGCTGGCGGCTCGCTACCGGCTCCCTGCCGTTTATTTTTTTCATTCCTTTGCCGAGCTCGGCGGGCTGCTGTCATATGGAAATGACATCGTCGACAATTATCGCCGCGCGGCCACTTACGCGGACAGGATCTTGAAGGGCGAGAAGCCGAGCGATCTTCCCGTCCAGCTCCCAGTCAAGTTTGAGCTGGTCATCAATCTAAAGACGGCCAAGGCACTCGGCCTCAAAGTTCCAGAAGCGCTGAGCGGAGCCGCCGCCCAGGTGATCGAATGAGTGACTCCTGGCGGCAGGGAGCCGTAGGCCGGAATGCCGGTCCGGTTCTGTACGGGCGCGCGCGATGAAACGCGCATCCGGACCGCAGCACTCTAACCCGCGCGATTGAGAAAGACGGGCAGTCCCAGCTTGTTGGCGTACATGGGGCGGTACCGCTCGGTGTTGTAGCTGCTTGCGACGTCCACTTGGCGCGGCCCGAGCTTGGGGTCCGGGATGGAGACCAGCTCGTAACGACCGCCGACCAGCGCCGACATGAGCCCGCTCTTGCCATCCAGCATGGCGTCGTAGGCCATGTTGCCGAAGGTAATGCCGACGAGCTTGTCGACGAAGTCCGGGTCTCCCGAGCGCAGGTCGTAGGTGAGGTCCGAAGTGATCGTCTCCTCCCCGGTGCGCCGCTTGATCTCGTCCGCAAGCGATTCGGCCACGCTCGCTTTCTTGCGGTGGCCGTATGCATCCGGCTCACCGTATTCCTGCGTCTCGTAACCCTCCCATCGGGCGCCCTCGCTGAGCACGACCAGCGCGTAGCTGCTCGGGTTTGCCCGCTTCTCCTGGACCAGCAGCTGGATGAGCCTGTCAAGATCGACCTTGTATTCGGGAATGGCACAGCGGATGGAGGTCACGTATGCGGTATGGAGCGCGGTAAACCCGGCATCCCGGCCGAAGACGCGGAAAATCCCGATCCGCTCGTGCGAGGCTACGGTCGTGCGCTGGCGCTGGATCGCATCGGAGGCGCGGCTGATCGCTGTCGAGAAGCCGATGCAGTACTCGGTGTTACGGACGTCGTTATCCATCGTCTTCGGGATGGCGATGATCTTGACACCCAGCTGGTTCAGCTTGCTCGCGTAGCTGAGCGTGTCGTCGCCGCCGATGGCCACCAGATGCTCGATACCGAGGCCCGACAGGTTAGCCAGCACTTGTCGGGAGAGGTCCCAGGTCTTGCCGGTGGCGCCACGCCTGTTGCTCGGGGATGCCGGAAACTCCTGCCCGGCGAGGTGATCCGGAAGCTTCTGCATTCTGGATGGATTGGTGCGACTCGAATGCAGCACCGTGCCGCCGTGCCGGTCGATGACCCGGGTGTTCTCGCGGTCGAGAACAGTGACGTAGCGACGCCTGCTGTCGGGATCCTCGAGGTTCAGATGGGTGAGCGCTTCCCAGCCGCGGCGAAGGCCGACGAGCTCGATATCGTTCTCGCTGCTGCGGTAGGCGATCGTTTTTATGACCGCGTTGAGCCCGGGCACATCCCCGCCGCCGGTAAGAATGCCGATGCGCTTTTTCGCCATGATCATCCCCTAACGCCAGCGCCGAAATGTGGTTTCAGGCGTACAGATAATTGATCGGATTGCCGGGCCTCAGCCTGGTCGGACTCCCGAGGTCAGCGGTTCGGTGCCGCCCGTCGGCATTCAACGGACGGCAGTGCCGGCGTTTACCGGTTTGCCCGACGCTCGGTGCGCGTGCCTGAGCGGCGACCGCCGGCACCTGCCGCACGAGGTGGCGCTGCCTCCCTGCCGGGGCTTTGGGCGACATCCTAGCACAGCGGCGCGGCGAGTCTCGCGGCAGCGGTGCAGACCTGATAATGAGACCGCATAATGCAATCGCATCGATGATCGGCCGGTGGCCCCGACCTGTGAGCGCGGATCGGTCTCATGGCCGGTCTCAAACCAGCTCCCGGCCGCCCGACGGGCCGGGATGACATGAATTCGAATGCAGTGAATGAACAAGCCCGAAGTCAACATGATCGGCATTGCCGAGAAACCTGACCCGCAGCACACGGGTGCCGGAAAGGCAATCAGTGCTACGGCCTCGGACGAGGACCAGATTGCCGAAATCAAGAGCGCCGTCCTCGCCAAGTTGACGCTTGCAGTCGGCAAGGATCCGGCAGCGGCGACCGACCGGGACTGGTTCGTCGCTGCGGCGCTTACCGTTCGCGACCGCGTCATCCATCGCTGGCTCACCGCCGAACGCGCGAGCCGCCGAAAGGGCCGTAAACGCGTCTACTATCTCTCGCTCGAATTCCTGATCGGCCGCCTGTTCGACGAAGCGCTCGGGAATTTGCAGCTCGGCGAAATCGTCAATGCGGCCCTTGGCGACCTGGGCGTCGATCTTGGGAGGCTGCGGGCCTCGGAGCCGGATGCTGCGCTCGGCAATGGCGGGCTCGGCCGCCTTGCCGCGTGTTTCCTGGAGAGCATGGCGACTCTGGGCATCCCGGCTTGCGGCTACGGCATCCGCTACGATCACGGCCTGTTCCGCCAAGTGATCCGGGATGGATGGCAGCAAGAGTATCCGGAGGAATGGCTGTCGTTCGGCAACCCCTGGGAGCTCGAGCGCCCGGAGGTCATCTACGACGTCCGTTTCGGCGGCCGTGTCGAGCAAACGATCGGACCTCGCGGCATTGCCCATCCGGTCTGGCATCCCGGAGAGACAATCGAAGCCGTGGCCTACGATACTCCGGTCGTGGGATGGCGGGGCAGGCACGTCAATGTCGTGCGGCTATGGTCGGCGCGCGCCCCGGACCCGTTGCGGCTCGACACGTTCAATCAGGGCGAGCATGTGGCGGCGCTGTCGGAGCAGGCGCGCGCGGAGGCAATCTCGAAGGTTCTCTACCCCAGCGACGAGAGCCCGGCGGGGCAGGAGTTGCGGCTGCGGCAAGAATATTTTTTCGTGTCCGCCTCGCTGCAGGATCTCGTATCACGGCATCTCTCCACCGACGGCGACATTCATCTGCTGCCCGACTGCGCTGCCGTTCAGCTCAACGACACACACCCGAGCATCGCCGTCCCCGAGCTGATGCGAATCCTCATCGATCTCTACGGACTGCCGTGGGACGAGGCCTGGCGGATCTGTGTCGAGACCCTGTCATACACCAATCACACGCTGCTGCCGGAAGCACTCGAGAGCTGGCCGCTGGCGCTGCTGGAACGCATGCTGCCGAGGCACGTGGAGATCATCTATCGCATCAACGAGCAGCACCTGCAGCTTGCGCGAGCCGGACATCCTGCCGACCAGCATTTGCCCGCCGCGGTCTCGCTGATCGACGAGCGCGGCGGTCAACGGGTGCGCATGGGGCATCTCGCGTTCGTCGGCTCGCACCGTATCAACGGGGTCTCCGCGCTGCACACCGGGCTGATGCGACAGACCACTTTCGCCGAGCTCCACCGGCTTTACCCAGACCGTATCGTCAACAAGACGAACGGCATCAGCTTCCGGCGCTGGCTGATGCAGGCCAACCCCGGCTTGACCAAGCTGCTGCGCGATGTCTGCGGTGCTGTCGTGCTGGACGACCAGTCGGCGATGGCCCGCCTCGCCGCGCAGATCGACGATACGGCGCTACAAGCGCGCTTCGCGAGCATCAAGCGCAGCAACAAGGCGACGCTCGGGCACCTCATTTATCAGCGGCTGGGATTTCAGGTCGATCCGGATGCCCTGTTCGACGTGCAGATCAAACGAATCCATGAATACAAACGGCAGTTGCTCAATCTCCTGGAAACGATCGCTCTCTACATGGAAATGCGCGCCGAGCCCGAGCGAAACTGGGTGCCTCGGGTGAAGATTTTCGCCGGCAAGGCGGCAGCGAGCTACACCCAGGCGAAATTGATCATCAAGCTCGCCAATGATGTGGCAGCGGTCGTGAACAACGATCCGGCGATTCGCGATCTGCTCAAGGTCGCCTTCCTTCCGAACTACAACGTGAGCTTGGCCGAATCGATCATTCCGGCGGCCGACTTGTCCGAGCAGATCTCGACCGCCGGGATGGAGGCGTCCGGCACCGGCAGCATGAAGCTCGCCCTCAATGGCGCGCTTACAATCGGCACGCTCGACGGCGCCACGGTCGAGATCCGCGATCACGTCGGCGCCGACAATATTTTCATCTTCGGGCTCACGGCGCACGAGGTGGAGGCGCGCCGACGCCAGGGGCTCGACGCGGTGTCCACCATCGCCGGCTCGCCGCGGCTCGCCCAGGCGATTGCCGCGCTCGAATCGGGTCTGCTCACGGGCGGCGACCTGGGGCGATTTACGCCGCTCGCGAATGCCCTGCGTTGGCACGACTATTACATGGTCACCGCGGATTTCGACGCCTATTACCTCGCGCAACGCCGGATCGCCGAGCTGTGGCAAACAAAGTCCGCCTGGGCCCGCATGAGCATGCTCAACGTCGCCAGGATGGGCTGGTTCTCCTCCGACCGATCGATCGGTGAATATGCCCGGGACATCTGGAATGTGCCGGCCGAGCCGTTTGTCCCCTCCGTGTGAGCTCCGCTATTCCACAGTACTCCCCATGCAATTACGAGCTTGATGCTTGCTGCGCCGCCACCGCATCGTGGACGGCGCGACAATGCCGCACGATGCTCGCCTGCGATGCGACGAATCGTCTGAGCGGAGTCTCGATTTCGAAGAAGTAGATATTGGCGATGAAAGCATAAATCCCGGCGTCGATGCTGGTCGGCTTCGGTCCGTGCACATAGCCGTTGGCCGGGACGAGACGGGCCAGCACTTGCAAGTCGCCGAGCCCACGCGCGTAGGCCGCGTCCGGGGCGTAGCGGCCGATGCCCTGGAAGTGATAGCGCTGAAAATTGAACTCGCGCGCCTTGCGCAGCCCGGCCTCGGTCAGACTCGGGTGCTGCTCGAGGAGCGCGTCGCGGAACAGCGGCCAGAACCGCTCGTCCTGCCAGCGCGAATACGACATGACCCAATAGAGGTCGTCGAGCATGCGCGTGACCAGGTGCGTCGTATCGCGCTGGTCTGCATCGAGACCGTCGTCGATGGTCAGCCGGTGCTTGCGAATGAGGTGGGCGATGATCGTGTCGCTGTCGCCGATCGTCTCCGCATCGTCGGTGATATAGGGCAGCTGGCCGCGCGGCGCCGAGGAAGCGTCGAAAACATGCTCGTGACGGAACGGGACACCGGTGAGCCGCAGAAAAGCGAAGACCTTGAGGCCATAGGCATTGTTGTCGGCAACGCCGAACAGCCCCGGATAGGAATAGAGGGTGAGCATGGAATTCCCCCGCATCAGGCCGGCGAAGAATAGCATAAAGGGCGACTGCTCGACCGCCGCAGGCATCCGTTCATTCAAAACCGCGGGCGCGGGAACGCAGACGGCGCGGTTGTGTGTCCCGGATGCGGCGCGGCGCGAGCGCCCATTGGCGGAGGCCGGCCATGACCGCGGATCATTCCAAATGGTCGAGACATGCTGTAGGGCTCGTCGAGAAGGGCGCGAAAAACGCGGACAAAGTGTCGCGTGGCCGCCGACTGCTCTCGTAGCCTGGAATCTGGTGGATAGAGTTCGCGCCCGGAGGGAGCACCGCCTGTGCTGAAGGGGATCGTCACGTTTGCCTTGACCCGGCGGCCCATCGTTCTGTTGGGCTTGCTGGTGTTCATCGCGGCGGGTGTTGCTGCGCTCTTGCGGCTCAATATCGAGGCTTATCCGAATCCTGCCCCGGTGATCCTGGAAATTACGGCGCAGTCCGCCGGCCAGTCGGCCGAGGAAATGGAGCGGTATTACACAATTCCGATAGAGGTCGGGCTCGCTGCCACTCCCGGGGTCGACGTGATCCGCTCCACGTCGTTTTACGGCCTGTCGTTCGTGCGCGTCGTGTTCCAGTACGGCATCGATTACTACTTCGCGCTCACGCAAACGGCCATCAATCTGCAGCAGAACGTCAGTCTGCCGAATAACGTCACGCCGCAGATCCAAGGCACCAGCCTGGTCGGCGAGATATTCCGCTATCAGCTGGTCGGACCTCCGCATTTCGGGTTGACCAACCTGCGCACCATTCAGGACTGGGTGCTGCAGCGCCGCCTCCTCACGGTTCCGGGGGTGGTGCAGGTCAATACCTGGGGCGGGACGACCAAGGAGTACGAGGTCGAGGTCGATCTCAACAAGCTCGATGCCTACAACGTGACATTGCCGCAGGTGATCAGCGCCCTCGGCAACGCCAACATCAATGTCGGCGGCCGGACCATCAATGTCGGCCAGCAGTCCGTGAATATTCGAGGCGTCGGCCTGATGAACAGCGGCGGCGCCGCGGACATCACCCAAGGCTACAAGGTCGGCGACATCGAGAACGTCCTGCTGTCGCAGTTCCAGGGAAATCCGATCCTCGTGAAGGACGTTGCTCGCGTCTATGTCGGCAATGTGCCGCGGCTCGGCAAGGCCGGACGCGACCGGGAGGACGACGTCATCGAGGCGATCGTGATCATGAACCGGACGCTGCACACCAATGACGTCGTGGCGCGTGTCAAAGAGGCCGTGGAGAAGATCAATAGCGACGGCAGCCTGCCGCCCGGAGTGCGGCTGGTTCCGTTCTACGATCGCATGACGCTCGTCAACGTCACCACCAGCACCGTTCTGCACAATCTGCTGTTTGGCTGCCTCCTGATCTTCTTCATTCAGTGGATCTTTCTCGGCGACCTGCGCAGCGCCATCATCGTTGGTGCCAACATTCCGTTTGCCCTGTTCTTCAGCATCATCATCCTGGTCGTGCGTAACGAGGATGCAAACCTGTTGTCGGTCGGCGCGGTCGATTTCGGCATCATCGTCGATGCGGCGGTAATCCTGGTCGAGAACATCTATCGTAATTTCGAGGCGCCGCCGGAGCAGAGGCAGCAGCTTCTGCAGGACCTCTCGGAGGGACGCTGGGGAGCCGATCCAACGGTCGAGGGCAGAGCCGCGCGGATCTGGACCCAACGGTTGCGGCTCATTCTGGTCAGTGCGTTGCAGGTCGACCGGGCGGTATTCTTCTCCACCGCGATCATCGTCGCGGCGTTCATTCCCTTGTTCACCATGCAGGGCGTGGAAGGACAGATCTTCAGCCCGATGGCGCGCACCTACGGCTATGCACTGGTGGGAGCGCTGATCGCGACCTTCACGGTGACGCCTTGCCTTGCCTCGCTGCTTCTGCCGGAGCACGTCCGGGAGGTCGAGACGTTTCTGGTGCGAACGTTGCGCTCGATCTACACGCCGGTGCTGCGGTGGTCGCTCGACCATCGCAGTGTCACAGTCGCGATAGGTCTCATTTTCCTCATCGGTACCGGATTGCTAGGCTCCCGCCTGGGCAGCGAGTTCCTGCCGGCGCTGGAGGAAGGCAACCTCTGGATCCGCGCCGCCATGCCGCCGACCATATCGCTGGAGGCCGGCATGCCGATCGTGGACAAGATCCGCTCGATGCTGCTCAAGCACCCCGAAGTGATTACGGTGGTCTCCCAGCACGGGCGGCCGGATAACGGCAGCGATGCCGCCGGGTTCTTCAATGCGGAATTCTTCGTGCCGCTCAAGCCGTTCGAGGAGTGGGCTCCCGGAAGGACGAAGGAGAAGCTGATCGAGGACCTGCAGAAGGAGCTTGCCAACGAGTTCGTCGGCGTCGGATTCAACTTCTCCCAGTACATTCAGGACAATGTCGAGGAAGGGCTATCCGGCGTCAAAGGTGCCAATTCCGTCAAGATCATCGGTCCCGATCTCGCGACGCTGGAGCGCGTCGCCGAGCAGGCCATGGGCGAGATGGCCCAGGTCCGCGGGGTTACCGACCTCGGGATCTTCCGCGTGCTGGGGCAGCCAAATCTGAACATCCGGGTCGATCGCGAAAAGGCCGCGCGCTACGGCATGAACGTGAGCGACGTCAACGCGGTCGTGCAGGCGGCGTTGGGAGGCACCGTGGCCACCACCCTCCTGGAAGCCGATCGTCAGTTCAACGTCACCGTGCGGCTTGCGCCCGAATACCGCGACAGTCTGGAAGCGGTTCGCAGGATCAAGGTTGCCACGATGACCAACGCCGGAAATGCCTACATTCCGCTGAGCGAGCTTGCATCGATCTCGCTCGATACCGGGGCCTCCTACATATTCCGCGAGCGCAATCAGCGTTTCGTGCCGATCAAGTTCAGCGTGCGTGGGCGCGACCTTGCGGGCACGGTCGAGGAGGCGCAGGAGCGAATCACGAGGAATGTCCGCCTTCCGAGCGGATACCAGATCCAGTGGGCGGGCGAATTCGAAGGTCTGCAGAAGGCCAAGCAACGTCTGGCGATAGTCGTTCCGATCAGCTTCGTGCTGATCCTGGTCCTTCTCTACGGGCTGTTCAACTCATTTCGCGACAGCCTCATGGCCCTGATCGGAATTCCCTTTGCGGTGTCCGGCGGGATTCTGGGACTGTACGTCTCGAACCTGGATTTCAGCATCTCGGCGGCGATCGGCTTTGTCTCGCTGTTCGGCGTATCGGTGATGAGCGGCATCCTCATCCTCAATCGGTACAACCAGATTGCGGGCCGCGGCCTGAGCACGATCGAGGCGATGCTGCAGGCCGTCGAGCAGCAGATGCGCGCCATTCTGATGATGGCGCTATCGGCATGCATCGGTCTGCTTCCTGCCGCGATCTCGACCGGCATCGGCAGCCAGGTGCAGCGGCCGCTCGCGACTGTCGTCGTAGGCGGCATGCTGATCGGGCCCATCATGTTTCTGATCGTCGTGCCGGCGCTTCAGACCTTCTTCCTGCGCAGCGAGACCAGGCCGCAAGTGCAGGCCGCCGAGAACGCCTAGGGACATTCTCTCATCCGCGATGGCGCTGACAAGCTTCCATCGTCGGAGTGCGTCTATCTATTCAGCTCCTGGAGAGGTTTGCGGGCACATGGCGCTGATGCGGCACCGGTGACACGGTGTGGTGGCTCGTCAGCCGCCCGAGGCGAGAGCATGCGTTGTCGCGCAAGGTGCCCAGCTCGACGCAAGTGTCAGCTCGAACCGGGCGCCCTTGGCGGAAGGAGCAAGGGTCAAGCTGCCGCCGTTCCGCTCTGCCAGCTCGCGGGCGATTGCAAGACCACAGCCATGCCGGGCTGCATTCGACTGGCTCGATTCCACTCTGAACAAGCGTGACTTGATTCGGGGCGGCAATCCCGGCCCATTGTCGCTGATCTCTGCGGTCACGAGCTTGCCTGCGGCGCCGACGCGGATGGCAATCGATTTCATCGCACGCGGGTTGCGAGTTGCAACGGTCACGGCATTGTTCATCAGATTGAACAAGATTCGGAACACGTCGTTCGGGTCGGCGAGCACCCAGCCGGCGGCGCGCTCGTCGATATCGAAGCAAAAGCCTCTGGGCGCACCGGGAGCCAGCAGATCAGCGACCTGGCGCGCGGTCTGCAGCAGGTCCACCCGGCGCCGGCGCACCGTGTCGGCTGCACCATCAGCGCAATCCAGGGCGATGTTGCACAAGCTCGTGCAACGCGTCAGCAGGGCGTAGGCTGCATCAGCCGCCTTGGCACCGCCCGGCCCGCTGAGGCGCTGGAGGGTTTCGAGATGCAGCCCAATGCCTGCAAGGGCGTTGCGCAGGTCATGGGCGAGTTGCGCCGCAGGCGGGCACGCGGGAGTGGACGCGACGAGGGCGAGGCGTGGCATGATGGTCTCCCTTGCGGCTGTCAGCGTTCGGGTTTCATTTTCAGGCAAGAGGTGAGAGCCGCTGCTGCGCCGAGCGAGAGCGCAATTCCGCCGACACAGGCCGGCCAGCCGCCGCGGTCGAAGATCTGACCGAGGATTGCGGTGCCGATCAAACCGCCCGCGAAATAGCAGGCCAGATAGATCCCGCTCGCCGCACCGCGGTCGGCAGTGGCGGCCCGGCTCACGAAGCCGGTAGCCGTCGCCTGGGCGAAAAACGTTCCAACGCCGATGAGCACCATGCCTGGCAGCACCGCTGTCAGAGACGGCAACACGAGGAGCGGCAGGCCGACACCGGCAAGAGCCAGGGACCCCCACAACGTCGGCCGGGCTCCCCAGCGATGAACGGCGCGGCCTGCCAGCAGCGTGGTGCCGACCGAGGGCAGGAACACCAAATAAACGAATCCGAGCTGCATCGGGTCGAGCGAGAGGGGAGGCCGCACCAGGACGAAATTGACGTAGGTGAAGGTGCCGATGAACGCGAACAGGATGCAGAACCCGATGGCGAAAGCCGCGCGCAGTCGCGCGTTGCGCAAATGCGCCAGCCATGCCGCCAAGGCAGAGGGGGCAGCCGGGCCCATCTGCACCATCGGCGTGGATTGCGCGACGGTGCAGTAGACGAGCACCGCGCCGGCGAGATTGAGCGCGGCGAAGAAATAGAAATTCGAGGCAAGGCCCAGGTGATCGACGAGCGCGGCCGAGACGAGGCGGCCAACGAGGTTGCTGGCTACATTGCCGGTGATGTAGGCGGCGAAGGCCCCGCCGGCATCGGCCGCGCTGCACTCCTCGCCCAGATAGGCGAGCGTGAGCGTAAAGGCGGACGCCATGCAGAGACCCTGCACGACGCGCAGGAAGGTGAATGTGGTCAGATCCGGCGCCACGGCGAGCAGGGCGGTCGGCATCGACAGAGCTGCGAGACCGATCAGGATGCCGAGCCGGCGGTCGATGCGTTGGCTGACCAGCGAGACGCCCAGGCCGGCAACCGCCATGCCCACGGTGCTGGAATTGACGGCAAATCCCATGGCCGCAGGGGTGACCGCATAGGCGCGCGTCAAGGTCGGAAGGATCGCCTGGGTCGCAAACAGGTCTACAACCGTGAGAAACGCGGTCACGCCGATCACGGTGCTGCGCAGCAGCGTCCCGGAGGGGCGACTGTGCGCGGCCATCTCCAACGCTTGCAAAGGAGCTGCGTGGGCCATGTCAAAAATCCCAGCTCTGCCGGGAGGCGATGTGACGCCTCAGCCTGGAAGCTGCGGCTTTCGGCGTCACGTGCCGGTTGAACAGCCGCGAGCCGACGTCACATGTTGTGGTCGTTCTTGTCGTGCAGCACATCGCCCACGAGGAGGACGACGGTCTTGCTCCCGAGGTTTTGCCACCAATGCGAGGTGCCGCTTGTCTCGGGCCGGATATCGCCGGCCTTGTGCACGATCGGAACCGAGCAGTTGCTGGCGTATTCGACGATTTCGCCCTCGGCGATGTAGATGATGGCGGGCCGGTCGCCATGGCTGTGCCATGGCACGATGCCTCCCGGCTCGACCGTGAGCTTGCGGAAGCGGAGCTGGCGATCCTTGATATTTGCCGGCTCGTTTTCCAGATCGATGGCGGCGAGCACCGTGTCGGTCACGCCTTTGCCGGCAGTCGTCACCGGCTGGCGCGTATCGGCTTTCATCTTGTCGGAGGGGCAGCCTCCGGCCAGCGCGGCCGACAGGCCGGCCAGCATCGATAGAGCGGCAGCGGCAGTGAAGGCCGTCCCTCGGCGGAATCGTCGGCCGGCAGCGGTGCAATCAAACATGCTCGTGGTCTCCTCTATTAGACCTGTCTGTTAGACCTGCGTCGATGGAGGTCCGATGCGCGCGAGGATTGGCCGAGCTGCGGATCGATTGGAAATGCCGAATGGCTCTTAAATCGATACGCAACGGCTATGAGGGTGGACGGCAATAGAGCGGGTCAGCCGATGGCCGGCGCCGGCGCCTCGCCGCCGTAACCCGCCGCGCTCCGTCCGGTGGATAGGTTACGGGTTCCGCTGAATGACACTGCACAAACCGGCCTTGACTGCCGGCTTTGCCTCACTCCAAGGGCTTACCTCAGGGGTGCAGTTCAACACGCCGTCCCTGTAAATCCCTGTAAAGGGGGCGGGCGCATCATGGCAAATGTGCAGAAATGCCCACAGAATCGGCACTTCTGCCGAAAGAGACCGCGAAATAACAGGGACGGAACAGGGTCGAAACAGGGACGGAAACAGGAAATCGCGTTTCGAGATCAGGAGTCCCCTGATTGCGACACGACAAACAGGAACCCGGCTCCGTTGCTGCCGCGGACGCGGCATGTGGGGATGGACCAGCTCATCACTATGGTTCGCGCGGCTGTCCTGCGCTCCGAGGATACCTGTTCCCGCGGAGCTGCAAGCTGCTGCTTGCGACCTCAAACGTAAAGCCCGCCGCGGTCATCCGGACGGGCTTTCGGCGCAGTTCTGAAGGATATCCCTTTATACATCACTTCTGTTTCATTGTCCAGAAGCCGCAAGTTGCAACGCCGCAAGTTGGAAACGCCGCAAGTTGCACCGACACGGCAACCATGTAGTGGACATTGACTGTCGCAATCGGTGCTATTGGCATCGCTTCCTCTCGAGAAAGCGCCGGTCCAACGCGCATTTCGTTGATGCCAGCGATGACGAATGCGGGTCAACAGGTGCCCGGCGATCAGCTGGTGTTTTTCGGGGCAAAGATCATGCACGTCGTCGTAGCATGCGCGTAAAGCGTACCGGCGGCATCCTTGAGATCTGCTTGCGCGGTCGCAACGCTGCGGCCGCGATGAATAACGGCTCCTTCGGCTCGAAGCAGTCCGCTCCGCTCACCGATGGGCCGCACATAATTGATTTTGAGCTCCAGCGAAGTGTAGAATTCGCCTTTGGCCAATGTCGTATGGATCGCGCAGGCTGCGGCGGAATCAAGCAAAGTCGCAGCGTAGCCGGCATGCGCGCTTCCAAACGGATTATAGAAACTCGCGCGCGGTTTGCCTTCGAAAATCGCACGGCCGAATTCGACCGCAACCAGCCGAAAGGCAAGTGTCCTCGTGATCGGCGCCGCCGGGAGCTGACCAGCGAGCATCGCCTGCAGCAGCGAGAGACCATCCCGGGAGCCCAGAACATTCGCGGGTACCACCCCGTAGGCGAGGGCCTTCATGACTGCCAGGGAGAGCCAGGCTGCCGGAGCTTCAAGGCTGCGAGCGCACGCGAGCCGCGAAATCAGGCAACAGCTCGGCCAGCGCACGAATGCTGGTTGCGGTGGCAATAGTCGCCAAATCGATCTCGGTCCTGAACTGCTGCTGGAAGCTCAACAGGATATTGATGTGCTCCACCGAATCCCATGCCGGCACATTTTCCATGGATGAGTCAGGGCCAAGCTCGCTGGCCGGCATTTCGAGCACCGTCGCAACCAGCCGAATAGCCGCCTTGATCCTTTCGTCCCTCATGCAATCGCCTTTTCATAGATCCTGCGACCATCAGGGTGCTCGGCCGAAAGCGTAAATCCGTGCGACTCGTAAAATCCGGCCGCAAGATCATTCTTGCGGGTCGGGACGTATTCGCCGACGATCCGCCGATGGCCGCGCCTCGTGCACAGCTCGATCACCTTGTCCAGCAGCTGGCGCTCGGTCTTGCGGCCGATCACCCGGCAGCTCGTCAGGAGCGTGTCGATCCGCCCTTCAGCCAGGTCCACGATGGCGAGACCGACGGCCCCTTCCTCACCGAAACGGTCGCGATAGTCGAGCATCAGCACCGCGTGCTCGGGGCTTTCTACGAATCGCGCCAGATCGGTCACATCGTACCGGCGGGAAGTCAGGTTGAACTGGTTCGTCTTTTGAGTCATCTGCGCCGCGCGCACAAGGCGGCTCGGAGCATCGACATGGATCGAGCATTCGATCCCAAGCTCGGCGAGGTAGCTGTCAAGATCGAATCCGTTTACCAGCTTATGGCGTGCCTCATTGGCGCGATACTGCTCGGTCTTCCGGGAATCCTCCTCCGTAATCGTGTACTTGGCAAAATAAACCGGCACGACATCGCGCATGAACCAGCTCGGGAGATTCTCTATACGGGCGGGGAAGCTCGGAACCGCAATATCGGGTAAGAACCGGGAGACCGCCTCGCGCTCGGCCGCGTTGTCGTCGATATAGACAAAGCTGTCGGTGGCCAGGCTGAGGTTTTTTGCAATCTGAGCGATATTGTCGGGCTTCGGCTCCCAGTTGACCTGGATGGCGGCAAAATCCTCACGCCGCAACAGCATCATTGTGTTTTCGGCAAACACTTCGTCTACGTCGGCCGGATTATTTTTACTGCAGACCGCCAGCAGCACGCCCGTCCTTTGGACCGCCTTCAGACACCGTTGGAAATCGCGATAACAACGCCCGCCTCCCTCCTCGGAAAGCGCGATGCCGTGCGGTCCGACCTCGCCGACGATCCCACCCCAAAGCGTGTTGTCCAGATCGAGCACCAGGACCTTTCGGTGCTGCTGCGTGTAGGCCTTCATCCCCCTGCGGACAGTCTCAGCGAGCAGATTGAACATCTGCTCCGTGTAGCGAGTGCGCGCCGCATACCAGAAGGCGTTCGAGACGAGCGCCTCCTCGCCATGCCGGCGGAACAGGAGCTCCATATCGAGCACGAGCAGATTGGGACGCGATCTGGCGATCGAGGCCAAACGGGCATTCAAGCCGGATTCGAGGGTTTTTAGAGACGCGGCATGGGTGATGTCCGCAAAACCGAGCCAGCGATTCGAGCCGGTGCAGAACGTGCTCGTGATGACGACCTTGTCCGGGTGGCGCAGAGTAAAGCCATCCAGCGCCGCCAGGAAAGCCTCGCATTGGACAGGTGCGCCTCCACCATAGAGCGCATCACCCAGCATTGCATCCGTATCGAACAGACAAAGCACATGCGTCGTGGAAGGCGCGCTCGCGCTGGAATCACGTGTGGACAGCTCGCTAAGGATGCTGTTGTAGGCGCCGCACGAGACGTCCCAGGGTTTCAGCAACCGAGCCAGTGGCTGCATGTTGACATTGCTCAGGAGCAGAAACTTCATGGGGCATGCAGCTCCAGGGCAGCCACCGCGCTCCGGGCCGCCGGCCGTTTGACGACAAGCGCAATACCGATGATCACGAGGGCCAGACCGGCGAACAGCTCCTTGCTCAATGGCTCACCCAGACAAAACGCGCCGGTAATCAGCGCGGCAATGGGGTTAAGAGGAATGAGGATCATGGTTGCTGTGGGAGTCGTGCGGCCGAGCGCCCAGGCATAAAGAAAGAAGGATAACGCACCACCCGCCGCACCGATGTAAAGGACCGCGAGCCACCCACCTCCGGTAAATCGCGGCACGCCCACGGTGAGGCCCCCGGCGGACCACGCGGCGGCCAAGGCAACTGCTCCAGCGCCCATGGCAACCGCGGTAACCGTCAGGGGCGGATATTTAGCCAGGTAGGGCTTGGAAAAAACTGCATACACCGCACCGAGAACCGTCGCCACGGCCATGAGCAGGTTTCCGGTCAATGCGTGCCCACCAAAATTGAAGCCGCCCGCGCCGAATCCCACCAGCGCTCCCAACAACGCAAACGCCACGCCGAAAGCCTTGGGCGCGGACAACAGCTCACTCCCGCTCAGGCACCCCAGCAGCAGCGTCACCGCCGGGGTGCATGCCAGCGCGATCGCTCCTTCTGAAGCAGTCGTGTAAAGCATCGCCGCGCTGATGCACCACGGGAACAATCCGAAGTAAAGGACGCCGAGTCCCAAAATGGGAAAGAGATGGCGGCGCTCAAGGTTGAACTTATGCCATACTGCAACCATGGGCAGCAGGCAAACGGCGGCGATCACATAGCGCATCGCGGCAATGGTCAGGCCATTCGCCTGGACGACCACGTAGCGAGTCGCAACGAGCGCAGTACCGGTAATGACACTGGCGCTCGCCGAGGCGAGCACCGCGGGAATGACCGCCTGGCTGCGGATCGGCTCGACGTTTGCCGTCTTCAAACAACATCCCCCAACGGAAGCTCTATTCCTCTGGACAGCAGATCAGCCTATGGAACATGATCGCTGCGCCTTTTTCAAGCGCGGGGGGATGCATGCTCGTGTTAGGGTATGCGGGTCATAGCAGACACGGCTGGAGGAATCGGGCGGCACTAAAACTCGCGTCCCGGCTGCGGCATGCTGCGCATCACACGACCATATTCGATGCTATTGCCTCATTTGGAGAGGACGTCGAGGACATTCCTGTAAATCTTTTTCCACTGGACGGGGTCGGTCACGACGGCGCCGCCGCGATCCTGCGTGACGGCAGCGTGCTTGCGGCAGCGGCCGAGGAGCGGTTCAACCGGTTCAAACATTCGACCGCACGAGGCGGCAATACGCTCGCGCCCCGCGAAGCGGCGCAATATTGCCTGGCCGAAGCCGGAGCATCAATCGGCGATGTCGAGCATGTCGCGTTCTACTGCGATTTTACGCCGGATGTGCTGAGGAAAAGAAACGAGGCCATCGAGTCAAAGCTGCCGCCGAAAGTGAAAACCAGGGTGCTCGATGCATATCGCGCAGTCTACGAGGGCACCGTTTCGAATGAACGCATCGCCGAGGAAATCGTCCAGGTGCTCGATGGCCGCCTGCGCAGTGGGGCTCTCCATTTTGTCCCGCATCACCTCGCCCATGCCGCGTCCGCTTTTTACTCCTCGGGCTTTGCGGAAAGCGGGGTGCTCACGATCGATGGTTTCGGCGAGCAATCGAGCTCCATCTTTGCGAGCGCCGGGCCGAGCGGAATTTCTCTCCTGGAAGAAACGATGCTGCCGGCTTCGCTCGGCGTCCTCTATATGATGGTGACCGCTTTTCTCGGTTTTCGGCCTCTGGACGGTGAGTACAAAGTGATGGGGCTCGCGTCCTATGGCGAGCCAAAAACCTATGCCCGCCAATTCGAGGCGCTGCTCGAGCAACAGGCGGACGGGACCTGTCTGACAACCGCACTCGTGACCAACGACTTGCGCGAGACCTTCAACGATCTATTCGGCCCCGCGCGAAGGCCGGGCGGCCCCGTCAGTCGCCGTGACATGGATATCGCCGCAGCCCTTCAGAAGGGCTTCGAGGAAGCCATGCTATGCCGTCTTTCCTATCTCAAGAACCGATATGGTGTCGAGCGCATTTGCCTTGCCGGCGGCGCGGCGCTCAACGTGGTCATGACGGGCAGGCTCGCCCGTTCCGGAATGTTCAAGGAGACCTATGTTTTTCCAGCTGCCGGTGATGACGGAGCAAGCGTCGGCGCGGCGCAGTATGTAACTCACCAGATCCTCGGAAAACCGCCTCTGTGCCGCAGACTGCACAGCATGAGCCTAGGACCGGCCTATGGCGAGCATCGGATCGCTCGTGCGCTGCAAAGCTTCGACATGAAAGTGGAGTTTCACCACGACCCGCGCATCGAGGAAACTGTGGCAGATGCATTGGTCGCGGGCAAGGTGGTCGGCTGGTTCCGCGGCCGGATGGAGCTCGGACCCCGCGCCCTGGGCAACCGCAGCATCGTAGCCGATCCGCGAACGGCGCAAATGCGCGACATTGTCAACCAGCGGGTCAAGCTGCGGGAGGAGTTCAGGCCGTTTGCTCCAGCCGCTCTCGCCGAGCAGGCCGAGGCCTATTTCGATATGCGCGGAATCGGACGCTCGGACTTCATGGAGTTTGTCGTACCGGCGACCGAGCTTGGCCGATCGGAGGTGCAGGCCGTAGTCCATTTTGACGGGTCGGCCCGTATCCAGACCGTGGATCGCCGCGACAACGAGCCCTTCTGGAGGTTGATCAGCGCATTTGCCCAGCGCACCGGAGTGCCGGTGATCCTCAACACGTCCTTCAACGTGAGAGGCGAGCCGATCGTGTGCACGCCTGAGGATGCGATCCGCTGCTTTCTGTCTACTCAGATCGATCTGCTGGCGCTCGAGAGCTACATCGTGAGCAAGAAAGCGCCAGGCGTCCTCGAGGAGGATATGGCCGTTCCCGCTCTCGATGATTGAGCATTGCGCCCCCGCGCCCCCGCGCCGCTCACGCTGCTGCCGCGGCTCGGCCTCGCCAGCGCGCAATCAGGTCAGGCAATTGCGAGATCGGGCATGGGCGGCTGATGAGATAGCCTTGCACCTCGTTGCAGCCGGCACGCCGCACGATCTCCAGCTGCTCGGCCGTCTCGACTCCTTCGGCCGTGGTTGCCATGCCCAGCGCGGCGCCAAGCCCGGCGATCGCGCGAATGATCGGCTCAACGTTCTGCTCCCGATCCGCATCAGCAATGAACGAGCGATCGATCTTGATCTTGTCGAAAGGAAAACGGCGCAAGTAGCTCAGCGATGAATAGCCGGTCCCGAAATCGTCTATGCAAATGCCCACGCCCAGAGCGCGCAGCTGGTGCAGGATTTCGAGAACGGACGGGTGGCTCTGGAGCAGCACAGCCTCCGTGACCTCGAGCTCCAGCCGCCGAGCGGAAAGGTGAGCGGATGCCAGTGCCTGCACGACCGAGCTCACCAGGCCGGGATTGCGGAATTGGATGGGCGATAGATTGACCGCAACTTTGATCGGGTCCGGCCATCGCGCCGCCTCGGTGCAGGCATTGCGGAGCACCCATTCGCCGAGTGGAACGATAAGCCCGGTTTCCTCGGCGATACGGATGAATTCCGCCGGCGCCAGAGGTCCGCGCTCGGGATGTGTCCAGCGAACGAGCGCTTCCATGCCCGCGAGCTCTCCGCCCCCGGCAGTGACAACCGGCTGATAGGCCAGGTCGAACTCGCCCGACGTCAGCGCGCGGCGCATATCGATTTCGAGCGCGCGGCGCGCCTGCACTCGAGCTTCCATTTCGTGCTCGAAGCAGCGAAAGGTGTTCCGTCCGTCGGCCTTGGCGGCATAGAGCGCAAGATCGGCACATTGCATCAAATGATCGCTGTCAGTGCCGTCACTGGGAGCAACCGCAATTCCGACGCTGCAGGCGGCATTGATCTCCTGGCCCTCGATGACGACCGGCTCCTCCGTCTTGAGCAGAAGGCGAGCTGCGAGCGCCTCGGCCGCCGATCGGTTGCTCACGAACTGCAGGATTGCAAACTCGTCGCCTCCGATACGCGCGATGGTGTCGCATTCTCTGATCGCAGTGTTGAGCCGCTCGGCAACGCTGCAGAGAAGCTTGTCGCCGATGGGATGACCGAGGCTGTCGTTGATCAGCTTGAAATTGTCGAGGTCGATGCAGATGACAGCCATCAACTCCGCGTTCGCTTGGACTCGAGCGAGCCCCTGGGCCATCCTCTCCCGGAACACCAGCCGGTTGGGTAAACCGGTCAGCGAGTCGTGCCTGGCTATCCGGACAATGTTCTGCTCGGCCGTGCGTTGCTCGGTGATGTCCTCGTAAGTGCCGACCCAGCCTCCATTGGTCATCGGCTGATGGCGTACCGCGATGATCCTGCCGTCGGAAAGCTGCCGGTACAGAACGGGCTCTTTTCTTTCTATAAGTCGTCGCTTGAAGTCCACAAACATCTCCTCGGCGCTGATTCCGGGAGAATGGATTCCGCGGGCAATGCTGGCGCGCATCAGATCGATCAGCGCAGTGCCGGGCTTGGCATGGTCCACGCTCAGACCGTACATGTCGAGATAGCGCCTGTTTACGACTATGACCCGCAGATCCCGATCGAATGCGCACAGTCCATGCGCCATATGCTCGAGGGTCGCGTCCAGGAGCAGATTACGCTCGTGCAACGCTTCCTCGTGACGCTTTTCGACCGTGACCTCCCTGTGCTCCGCAATCCAGCTGCCGTCAGCCAGCGGTCGCACGATCTTCTCGATCACCCGACCATTGCTCAGCTGGACCTGATACTTTGCCATCTCCCGATTTTGGAGCGCGTTGACGCACCGTTCATACAGCTCCTCCGCACTCAGACCCGAAAAGTGGTCGAGCGTTGCGGCGTGCGAGAGAATATTCCGATATTCGATGCCTGCCTGTATTTTGTTCCGGTCAAATCCATAGATGCTCAGGTATTGTTCATTGCAGAAGATCAATCGCTCGTTTGCGTCGAACAGGCAAAGGCCGTGCGAGGTATTCTGAAACACCTCGTCGAGGCGCTCCATCGTAGTCCGCAGCCGGTCCTCGCCGTGCCGATGGGAAGCGGCATTCTCGCTGACCGAAAGCCATCCGCCTCCGTTGATGGGCTGGAACCGGGCAACTACGACAGTCCCGTCCGACAATCGATGGTGCCGGACAAACGGTCTTCGGCGAGCAAGATGTGATCGATACCTTTTCCAGATGTACTCGCGTGTCTTGTCGCAGCTATCCGCTCGTTCGGCAATTTGATCCAGAATCTCCCGCACCGGCATGCCTACTCGCACGCGCTTCGGCGGGATCTTATAGACTTCCGCATAACGCCGGTTGAAAAGGGCAATGCGGTATTCGGCGTCGAGCATGCAAAGCCCTTGCGTCAGCGAGCCCAAAGCGATGGCATGCAATGCGAGCAAAGTGCGCAGCTGATCAGTGCCGTCGCATCCGATCGGCGATTGACGGATGGCCTTCATGGCCGGGTCTCCGAGAGAGCTCCTGCAAAATCCCTATCAGAATAGCGCAAAGCGCAGAATCGCCAGTTAATGCAAGTGGTTTACGCATCCTTATTGACGAGTCTCAGTCGACGGTGAATGCCGGAAGCGGCATGAAATTACACCCGCCGGAGCGGCCGGTCCTCCGGCGATGAAGGGTGCGCCCCGCCAGCAGGATGGTGCCGACCGAGGGCGGAACACCAAATAATAAGCGAATCCAAGCTGCATCGGATCGAGCAAGAGGGGGTGGCCGCACCAGGACGAGATTGAGAGTACGTCGAGGATGGCTTATTGCTTCGTATCTTTCCGGCAGCATCCAAGCTCTGGTCAAAGAGCATCGCAATCGCATTCGATATCAGGGCCGGCGAGAGCCAGAACGACGACGGGATCGCCCATTGATGGAACCCACGTCCTCATTCCGGATCCGGGCGTTGGGCTACAACTGAGAGATACGTCGGTTGCACGCGCGATGGTATCGCCCAAGCCTTGGCGTCCGCTGTCCACTGGTTGCGACCGACCTAGGTGCGCCGCAGCGAATGAAGCGAAGTGCCATAACCGGCTATGAGCAATCGCAGCAAATCTGCCCTTATTCGATCACCTCGTCGGCGCGCAGCGGAAACGCCGGCGGAATGCTCAACCCCAGGGCTTTGGCCGTCTTCATATTGATCACGAGTTCGAACTTGGTCGGTGCCTGAATAGGAAGGTCGCCCGGCTTTTCGCCCCGTAGGATACGATCGACGTAGGTTGCCGGCCCTCGCCATTGTTCGATCAGATCGAAGCCGTAAGAGATCAGGCCGCCCTCGGCCGCGAAATAACGAAACGGATAGATTGCCGGCAGGCGGTGCCGCGCCGCCAATATGATGATCGATCCACGGTTCGCGTGCGTGTATCGATTCGGCGTGACGACGAGGCCACCATCGCTTTGGCTGGCAAAGGCAGCGACCGAGCGCTCGATTCCCGCTGCGTCAAGGACGTCGATGGCCGTCACGCTGACGCCAAGCGACGGCGCGACTGCCTCTGCCGCGCGCAGCAACGCGACGGTTGGACGGGAATCCGAACTGAACAGCACAGCCGCACGGCCCAGGTTGGGCACCGCTTCCTTGAGCACTCCGAGCCACTTGCCGGCCATCGTCGGCTCGAAGGCTTGGAAACCCGTGATGTTGCCGCCCGGCCGCGCGAGACTGGCTACCAATCCGCTCTCGACTGGGTCGCCGACCTGAATGAACACGATAGGGATCGTGCTGGTCAGCTGGCGGAGCTGGCCCAAGGCTGGACTGGTCGCGACCACAATCGCATCTGGCGCCGAACGGACCAATTCTGCTGCCGCGGCCTTCGCGCGTTCAGTATCACCGGCGCCCCAACGATATTCGATGCGGACGTTGCGGCCATCGCTCCAGCCCAGCCTCTGGAGCGTGTCGATGAAAGCCGCGACGCTTGCCTGGCCTTCACGATCTGTTTGCGCGTATGTCGGGATCAACACGCCTATCCGCCGGGGCTGCTGCGCGCGCGCCGCGAGCGGCCACGCAGCCGCGCCGCCAAGGAGAGTGATGACCTGACGCCGGTTGCTCATTCGATCACCACGTCGGCAATAGCGAGCACGGCCGGCGGGATGGCGATCCCGAGTGCGTTTGCAGTCTTGAGGTTGATCGCAAACTCAAATTTGGTGGACCGTATGACCGGCAGGTCGGCGGGCTTCTCGCCCTTGAGAATCCGCCCGGCGTAGACGCCGACTTGGCGATAGGCATCCACAATGCTTGGCCCGTAGCTTATCAGGCCACCGGCCGCGACATCCTCGCGATCAGCATAGATCGCCGGCAGCGAGTGGCGCGCCGCCAGCGCGACCAGCCGTTCCCGATTGGAGAACATGAATGCGCCGGTACCTACGATTAGCGCGCCGGCCACTCGTTGCACGAACGTTGTAAAGGCTGTCTCGATATCGCGGTCGCTGCTGGCCTGCAGAATAATGAGTTGCTGTCCGATCGCCTGCGCCGCGGCCTGTACGTCTCTTTGCTCCGCCTCGGTATCAGGGCTGCCCGGATTTACGAGAATTGCGAATAATGTCGCCTTGGGCACGATCTGCCGCAAAAGATCCAGTCGCTTCGCGCCCAAAACGCTGGTGAAAAAGACTACACCTGTAACGTTACCACCCGGCCGGTTGAGGCTGGCGACGAGACTGTCCCTGACCGGGTCATTCCCGGTCGCGAAGATTATCGGAATCGTTGTAGTTGCTGCCTTGGCTGCGAGTGCCGCGTTGTTGTTGCAGACGAGCACGGCCACCGGCCGGCGGATCAGATCGGCCACTAGCGCAGGCAATCGATCCAGTTGACCTTCAGCGGAGCGGAGGTCAATCGCGACGTTTTGGCCTTCTATATAACCGATTTCCTGCAGGCCGTGGCGGAATGCTGTCACGAGAGCCGCGGCATCGAGAAGGGACACGCTTCGCAGGAAGCCAACGACCGGCATGGACGGCCGCTGCGCGCGCGCTGGGAGTGGCCACATCGCAGCCGCGCTGCCGAGAAGCGTGATGAACTGGCGCCGTCGCATGTGTTGCCCTCGGACGAGGTCAACAATCTAGCAAATCAATGGGGCGATGAAGGGCGCTGTGCATCGCAGCGAAATCGACCAGCTTATGTCGGTTCAGGGTCATAAGGAGCGGCCCCGACCGGCCCCGAGCCCGAGCCTATGTCCGCACCGTCCCGGAAAGCTACTGTAAATTCCGCCGGTTAGGCAATCCGGCAATCCGGCACACCATGGTCCGCCTCCACAACCAAAAGGGGGGACCAACATGCAAGACTTTGACGAGCCTCAGTCGACGGCGAATGCCGGAGGCGGCTTGAAATTACACCCGCCGGAGCGGCCGGTCCTCCGGCGATGAAGGGTGCGCCCCGCCAGCAGGGTGGTGGTGCCGACCGAGGGCGGGAACACCAAATAATAAACGAATCCAAGCTGCATCGGATCGAGCAAGAGGGGGTGGCCGCACCAGGACGAAATTGAGAGTACGTCGAGGATGGCTTATTGCTTCGTATCTTTCCGGCAGCATCCAAGCTCTGGTCAAAGAGCATCGCAATCGCAGTCGATATCAGGGCCGGCGAGAGCCAGAACGACGACGGGATCGCCCATTGATAGAACCCACGTCCTCATTCCGGATCTGGGCGTCGGGCTACACCTGAAAGATACGTCGGTTGCACGCGCGATGGTACCGCCCAATCCTTGGCGTACGCTGTCCACTGATTGCGAGCGACCTAGGTGCGCCGCAGCCAATGAAGCGAAGTGCCAATAAGCGACATCGACGCAAATCGTAAGGCTGCGATGAGATCGATCCAAACACTCGTCGAAAAGCTGAAACCTCGGCCTGCGGCTTTTGCGCGAGATGACGCCACGTCAGTTAAGCTGTCAGCCGTCGTGGGTCGCACAATCGACAGGTTAGCACGCCCTCGTTGTTGATCTCGATCTGGAAGGTTTCGGACAAGCCCGCCCTTCCAGACGACGTTAGCTGGAGTGCGCGGCTGTCCGACACGCATTTGAGCCATCCGAGCTCCAATAGACGGTCCAGAATCCGAGCTCCGACGAGTCCCTTGAGGTGATAACGGCGCTCGCTCCAGTCGAGACAAGGCTGGCAGAAAATTCGCCGAGTCCGCGGCCTCAGATCAGCGCCGAACGCGGAAAGAAAACCCCCGCCCGAAGACGTGACCTCACCGCCTTCATCGGTGAGCGCGATGTGGCCCATGGCCACAAGTGCATCGGTAACAGCGACCCCTACCTGGCCAGCCAGGTGATCGTAGCAACTTCGGGCAAAACGGAGTGCCTCGTCGCTTACTGACCGCGGATGACGGCGGGGTGGCACCTCTATGGCGGCGACGACCTTCATGCTCTCCAGCATTGTCGCCACCAGCGGGGACGCGATCCGATAATAGCTGAAGCGGCGCTCGCGAGTGACGGTCAAAAGCCGCGCGGCTACCAGCTTGCCCAGATGACTGCTCGCAGTCGCACGAGAGATATTAGCCCAATACGCGAGCTCGGTGGCCGTCAGCGACTGGCCACCCATAAGGGCGTTTAGCATCGTCGCTCGCGCAGTGTCACCCACGAGAGCGGCCACCTCCACCAGATTTGCCGCCGCGACCATCTCTAACCCTATCGCTGATACCGAATGCATATCAATCGAAAACAGTTTGACATGGGTCGAACTGTTCGCGCGAGACAATCGCGACCCTCGCAGCCAGTATCCGTTGCAACAGGAGAAACGCATCATGGCAATGGCGGCGGTCATCTACGAGAAAGGCGCACCCGACAACTTCGTATGGGAGGAGATCAAGGTCGGGTCTCCCGGGCGCGGCCAGGTACGTCTTCGCAGCACGGCCGTCGGTGTGAATTTCGCCGATACGTACCATCGAGCAGGTATCCCACACCCGATGATAGTCGGCGATCCACCGATCGTCCTCGGTTTTGAAGGTGTTGGCGAGATCGAGGAGCTGGGTTCGGGCGTCACCGGTTTTTCCGCTGGCGAACGGGTTTGCACCTGCCTCCCCCCACTCGGCGCCTATAGCCAGGAGCGCCTTTACCCGGCTGACAAGTTGATCAAGGTTCCAGAGGACCTGCCGTTGGATGACGTTCAACTGGCAGGACTAATCCTGAAGGGGATGACCGCGCAATATCTCCTGCATCGAACGCACAAGGTGCAGCCGGGAGATCATGTTCTGATCCACGCGGCTGCCGGCGGCATGGGCCATATCCTTTGTCCTTGGGCGCGGCATCTCGGAGCCACTGTGATCGGTACCGTTAGTACCGACGCGAAGGCCGAGATCGCTCGAAGTCTCGGTTGTCATCACGTCATCAATTACTCGACCGAGGACTTCGTAGCTGTCACCCGTAAGATTACGGACGGAAAAGGCGTAGACGTCGTCTATGAGTCGATCGGTAAGGACACGCTGCAAAGGTCACTCGACTGCCTGCGGCTGGTCGGTACATGCGCAGCTTACGGCCAGGCGTCAGGCGTTCCCGATCCGATCAACCTCATCGAGGATCTGGGCGTTCGCGGGTCTCTCTTTATCACCCGGCCGGTGCTTTCGCATTACATGTCGAACCGAAGCGAAATCGACGCCGGAGCAAAATCGCTGTTCGATGCCGTCGCACAGGGGGTGCTAGCGAGCAACGTTGTCAAAACCTTTCCGCTTCGGGAGGCTGCAGCGGCGCACAAGTTCATCGGCGGACGCAAGACAACGGGCTCGATCGTCATGCTTCCGTTCGAGTAAGCGGCCCAAAAAGGCCGGCGAAACGCCTTCAGCCGCTTTGGTGATGCCGTCACGACCCGCCCGAGGCACTCAATCCACAGAAAGGGAACATCATGTCGATCATACGCCATGAAATCAGACAGATATCAGACGAGAATCGCGGTCAGCCGATCATCAGCCAGGCAGTTGTTCACGGCAACCTCGCCTATTTCGCCGGCATCACCCCCAACCCGATTGTCGGCGATATCAAAACGCAGACCGCTCAAGTGCTGCGACGCGTCGATGAGCTTCTCAACCTCGCGGGAACCGACAAATCACATCTACTGAGCGCCCAGGTCTGGATCGCTGACATGCGTCTGTTCGAAGATCACAATTCTGTTTGGAACGAGTGGGTAGATCCGGCGAACCCTCCGGTGCGGGCTTGCCTCACGACTGACTTTTGGCGACCTGGGATGCTCGTTGAAGTTATGGTGGTTGCGGCCGTGCCATGAGCCAGTTGCAGTCTGAGAAGCTGACCAGTCAGCGCATATGATGCTGGGATTTGTGCCTGGATATGCGGCCGGCCATCGCAGCGATGCCGGGACCGCTTGTTTTCATATTTCTGCTGGCAAAGGGACTGCGCGGAAAGGCGTTCACAAAGGAAGCATCGCTCTATCTCGTCGTTTCCACCGGCTTGCTGGCAATTCTTCTGACGGCCAGCCGCCAGTTCAGTTGGCTTGATGTTTCAGTCTCGGCGGCTGCGATGTTGCCAGTCATGTCGGCGTGTACGCCGGACAACATATGCGCGGTAAGATTGCGCCTGAGACATTCAAGAAGCTGGTGTTGATCGCGGTCATTGCCGCGGGCGCTGAGTGCTGCGACATGGTTTCTTCAGTTGACGGGCTTGCCAATGCCGCTGCAGTTGCTTCGTCAGGTGCCGCCGCAGCGGGCGAAGCTGCGTCGGAGACCGTAACAGGGCTTGGGGGCAAGCAGGCCCTCGACTTCACGCCGCTTGATGTGAAGACGTCCACTATCGGGTGGTAGATCGATGCGGTCGTTCATGGCGAGGGCCGTGCATCGGCGGGGAACTTGGGGAACTCGGTCAATTGAGCTTTCCGCGACGGCTTCACCCGTTGCCTTCATTTGTATAGCGTTGCCGTATGAGCGAGGCTGAGACTTTGTTTGCGGCCCTGCGTCAGTCGACCGGCGACGACGTAGTGGCGATGCTCGAGCGCATGGTGCGCGATGCCCCGGATCATGCCCTGAACAAGATCAACGCACTCGATCTCGCCACCAAGGAAGGGATCGACGAGGAGCACGTCATCGCCGGGCTCCTGCATGGGGTCGGGCTCGGCATCTTCGAGATGTCGTGGAACGTCATGTGCCCGAGTTGCGCCGGCGTGCTCTCCGCCAACAAGAGCCTGAAGACCCTCGATCGGGCGCAATATCATTGCGCCTTCTGTGCCGCGGGCTATGAGACGACGCTCGACAACCTGGTCGAGGTGACCTTCACGGTAAGCCCGCGCGTGCGCAAGATCGCGGCCCACAGCCCGGACGCATTGCCCGCGGCCGAATATTACCGCCAGATCTTCTGGAGTTCGGCTATCGATCTGCCGGCGGATCTGGAGAAGCTGCTGCGGGAGGTCACACTCGAAAGTATCGACTTGCCGTCAGGCGAGCGGGCCATTCTCTCCTTGCGATTGTCGGAAGGCACACTGATCGTCTTCGACCCAGTGACGCACACGGCCCAGTTCCTCGACGTCAGAGGCGAGGAGACGAGCGAGCGCCAGAACCTGTCCATGATCTTCAAAAACGTGCAGGTCCCGGTCGATACCCTGACCTTTCGCCCCGGACCGCTGCGCTTGGCCTTGGCTAACCGCACCGACAGTCGAGTGTTGCCGGCCGTATGGATTGCGAATCAGGCGCTGGACGACCTCTTGAAGCGACGCAAGCCCATTCTCAACGCGAAGCGCCTCCTCACCAATCAGACCTTCCGCGACATCTACCGGACTGACACACTCGCCATCGACCAACGCCTCAAGATCTTGAGCCTGACTTTTCTGTTCAGCGATCTCAAAGGCTCGACCGCGCTCTACGAGCGGGTCGGCGACCTCGTCGCCTTTGATCTCGTCAACGAGCATTTCAGGCTACTGCAGGAGATCATTGCCTCCGAAAGGGGGGCCGTCGTGAAGACCATTGGCGATGCCGTGATGGCGACCTTCGAGACCCCTGACCGGGCCATAGCCGCGGCGATCCGCATTCGCGAGGCGATGAGCGATCTGGGCTCCCAGCGCCAGCACCAGAGCCTGCACCTGAAGATGGGCATCCATGAAGGATCATGCCTCGCAGTCACCCTTAACGATCAGCAGGACTATTTTGGCCAGACCGTCAATATCGCTTCGCGCGTCCAGGGCCTCGCGGCCTCGCGCTCGATCCTGGTGACGGAGCCGGTGATAGAGAACGCGCAAGCCTCTGCCCTGCTGGAGAACAGTGGGCTGAGGCCGACGCTTAGGCGCGTGGCGCTGAGCGGCATCGCCGACGAGGTGTCGGTCTACGAAATCGCTTGAGCATTGGCGCGCCGGTTCAGTACGCGCTGTGACGGGCAAACCTGGGCATCTCTCGCTCAGCGGGCGGCGCGCAGCTATTCAGAGCCGAAGCTCTCGAGACTCACAACCGGTAAGTCTCTTACTGAGCAAAATGTTTTCCGGATTGGACCTGAAAGCGGATCTCCGAAGCGTTCCTGAGCACACGCCCGTCATGCTTCGCACATCAACCTTGCTGCCCGTGCTCGCGATACCAGCGCGCCGCGCCCGGATGCAGCGGCACGTCCATCGGCGTGTCGTCGCTCTCGCGTCCCATGTGCAGAGCGGATCCATCGGTGCCCTGCTCCCAGGGAACTTCCGCTTCACGCGCGGCGAGCGCGCCGCAGATGTCGTAGGCGGTCTCCTCCGGCAGCGACGCGCTCGCGTAGATCGGCCAGCCGCTGAAATCGAGGGTGTCGACGTCGCGAGCGAGTCCCGAGAAACGGGCTTTCGGCAGAACGACCTTCCGCCATCCGAGCTTGCCCATGGCCTCGAACTCAGCCGCCGCAAGCTCGATCGGCGTGAGCCCGGCCGCGATCGCCTCGTCGAGCCAAACCTTGATGCCCTCGTCGAACACCGCGTCGAGCTCGCCGCGCGCGAGCGGCTGCAGACGGCGAGCGTCGGACGGCCCGCCGCACAGGACGAGACGCCCGCCCCAGGATTCGAGGTCCTTGAGGGCGAAGCCGTGAAGGGCAAAGGCCTGATCGATCAGGACCAGCGTCGAATGGGTCGGATCCTCGCGCACCGAGACGCGCAGCGGATAGCGCTTCGTCTTGATGTCGGCGAGCGAGCGGATGCCGGTGCGCGGGTGGACCATGAACACGAAGCGGTCCCAGCTCGGATAGACTGCCACGATGCGCACGGGCAGCGGCTTATCGAACAAGCCGACGCCGCGATAGGCCTGCGTGAGCAGCGCCGAGGGGTT
>DATBHG010000131.1:0-14561 GCA_036557665.1 Xanthobacteraceae bacterium
GCATTCGCCAATATGGCCTCGAATACCGGCTCGAGGTCACCGGGCGATGAGCTGATCACCTTCAGCACGTCGGCGGTGGCGGTCTGCTGCTGCAGCGACTCACGCAGCTCGCTCAGCAGGCGCGTGTTCTCGATGGCGATCACTGCTTGCGCAGCAAAACTGTTCAACAACTCAATCTGCTTGCCGGAAAACGGACGGACGTCCGTGCGATAGATGATAAGGATTCCAATCAGCTCCTTGTCTTTCAGCATCGGCACCGCGATCACCGTCCGCGCGCCGGCGGTATCGACCAGCGCAGTGACGCGGGTATCGGTGCCATAGCTTTCATCGACGCGGAGATCGTGGACGTGGAGAACTGTCCTCGTTGTGCGAACACGATCAAGCGGCGTTCTCAGACGTTCGCGCAGATTGATCAGAGGCTCCTTTCGGGACCAATCGGCATAGCCAGACTCTCCATGCACCGCGACCGCGCGGAACTCGTATTCTCCTTCACGCAGAAACAGGTTGCCGAATTGTGCTTGGCAGATGCGAATTGCATTCTCGAGCATTGCGTCGAAGACGGGTTCGAGCGTGCCGGGTGAACTCGAAATGACTTTCAGCACTTCAGAGGTCGCGGTCTGCTGTTCGAGCGATTCACGCAGCTCACTGAGCAGCCGCGTGTTCTCGATGGCAATCACGGCCTGAGCGGCGAAGTTCTTGAGAAGCTCGATCTGCTTGTCGGTGAACTGCCTCACATCCTGGCGGTAGATGGAAATAGCTCCGACCACCGCGCCCTTGTTAAGCATCGGCACGCATAAGACTGTTTTGGCGCCGGCCAGCTGAAGAAAACTTTTACGTCGTAATGGATCATTCTGGTAGGCGGGTTCGGCGCTGACATCGGGGATCTGAACAAATTGTCCGGTGGCAACCACCCGGCCGAGCGCCGTGCCGGGACTGGGACGAAGCATCGGGTTGCTGCGGCGCTCTTCGGCAAACTTGGGGGGCACGCCATAAAGAGCAACCGTACGAAATTCGTCGCCTTCGGATCGATACAGAAGCCCGAATTCCGCGCCGCATATTTGTGTCGCGCTTGCCACCATTGCATCAAAAACGGGCTGTAGTTCACCAGGCGAGCTGCTGATAACCTTGAGCACATCGGATGTCGCTGTCTGCTGCTCGAGCGATTCGCGCAGCTCGTTGAGCAGCCGCGCGTTCTCGATGGCGATCACGGCCTGCGCCGCGAAGTTCTGAACCAGCTCGATCTGCTTGTCGGAAAAGGGCCGCACCTCCTGGCGATAGATGCCGATCACGCCGATCAGCTCGTCGTCCTTGAGCATGGGCACGAGCAGAAGGGTACGACCGCCGGCATATTTGGCGATCGGGCCGTCCGGATACTCGGTTGCCGCGTCAGCAACTTGAATGAGCTGCTTGGTCTCGACCACGCGCCTGAGGTCGCTTGTTTTCCGCGGGTCAACGAGAGGTGCCCTGTTATGAAATTCGGCAAAGGCTTGGGGTGCGTTATGCAACGCCACGCGTCGGAACATGTCGCCTTCCGCTTGCAACATTGAACCGAAGGCCGCCTCGCAAATGCGAGTCGCATTTGTCAGCAGGGTCTGGAACACGGCTTCCAGCTCACCCTGCGAGCTCGAGATCACCTTGAGTACTTCGGACGTCGCGGTCTGCTGTTCGAGCGATTCACGCAGCTCGTTGAGCAGGCGCGTGTTCTCGATGGCGATGACGGCCTGGGCGGCAAAATTCTGGACCAGCTCGATTTGCTTGGCGGAGAAAGGGCGCACTTCCTGGCGATAAATGGAGATCGCCCCTACCAGGTCGCCTTCCTTCAGCATCGGCACAATAAGAAGTGTGCGGGCGCCAGCGTGATCGGCCAATTTGACCACGGCCGCATCGCCCTCGAGGTATGGTTTTTGGGTCTTGATATCCTCGATGTGCGCGATCTGTTTCGTCCGGGCCACATGGGCCAGACCGCTGTGCGGATGTGGATGAATAATCTCACCCAAGCGCGTCTTGAATTCGGGTGGAGGGTTATGGAGCGCAACGCTCCGAAAGGCGCCGTCCTCGAAAAAATTCAAGGTACCGAATCCTGCCTGGCACATCTGCGTGGCGCTCGACAGGATCGCCTGGAAAACCGGCTCCAGATTGCCAGGGGACGAGCTAATGACCTTGAGCACGTCGGCGGTGGCGGTCTGCTGCTGGAGGGATTCGCTGAGGTCATCCGTGCGTTGGCGCAGCTCATTGAGCAGTCGCGCATTCTCAATGGCGATGACGGCCTGGGCGGCGAAGCTCACCAGCAACTCGATCTGCCTGTCGTCGAACGGGTGCACTTCTCGGCGGTAAATCGATAGGTAGCCGATCGGTTCACCATCCTTGAGCATCGGCACCAGCAGCACGGTGCGGGTGCCAGCGAGCTCGACGAACGAGACCACGCCCGGGTCACCCTCGACACAGGACGGGTCTACGGTGAGGTCAGCAACATGAACTACCCCGCGCGTGCGTAGCATCCGGCTGGGTGGCGCATTCGGGCCTGGACGGTAGGGCTGGCCGCGGCGCTGAGCGACGAAGGACGGCGGTGTGTTGTGCAAGGCGACCAAGCGGAAGAACTCGCCGTCGCGCAGGTAGAGGTTGCCGAAGCTGGCGGCGCAGAGCCGCACTGCATTCGCGAGCATTGCGTCGAACACCGGCTGGAGCTCGCCCGGCGAGCTGGAGATGACCTGCAGGACCTGCGAGGTTGCCGTCTGCTGCTCCAGCGCCTGGGAAAGCTCACGCGTGCGCGCCTGCGCCGCCTCGAACAGCCGCGCGCTCTCGATCGCGATCACTGCCTGGGATGCGAAGGTTTCAAGCAGCTTGATTTGACTATCGGTGAAAGGTCGGACGTCCAGACGGCGAATGACGATCGCGCCGATGGCAACCCCCTCACGCAGCAAAGGCGTCGCCAGAACGGTACGATAGCCAAAACGTTGCGCCAGGGCGTGTGACACGGGGAACTCGTGCTCTACGTCCATGTCGCGGATATGGATCGTTTGCCGATCGACGACGGCGCGACCCGCGCCCGATCCGCGGTCGACCGGAATCGAGGCGCTCGCATCCAGGGATGGAACGTTTCCATACTGCGCGGCCAGCCGGAGCACGTTGCCATCGACGCGCCGCACCATGGCATCGTTTGCACTACAGATGCGCGCCGCAGTTTCCGCCACCGCGTCGAGCACCAGTTGCAGATCGGTGAGCGAGCTGGCGATTACACGCAGAAGCTCGCTGGTCGCGGCCTGCTGCTCTTGCGCCTCAGTCAGGTATTTTTGTGCCTCGGTGAGCTCGCGCCTGCATGTTTCGAACTGCTGTTCCAGAGTGGCGTGCGGCTTGCGCATCTGGTCAGCGCGCATTTTCGCCTTCGTTCCGATCGAACGAAGCTTGCTACCTTGCGTTTGGCTTTTCACTCCCTTACGAGACAAGATTACCCCCGCAGCATATCGATCGGCCTAGGGCTCCCGGCCAACGGCTTCTAACACGGATGGGCCAGCGTGCGGCAGCCATTTGCTTGGCGCTAGTGGGGGACCTTGGGCCGGCCGGCTGTATGCGGCGCACGAACAGTTTACGTCGGCTTAGGCAAATGGGCTGGATTGTGCAGCACAGCAAATTGGCGCTTGGAGGTCCGAATCGGGTCATAAGCAGCGGCCCCGACCGAGCCCGAGCCCGAGCCCGAGCCTATGTCCGCACCGTCCCGGCTGAACTACCCAATAGCCTCGGTTTCCTAGCTTCGCGCTTTGGAGTGTGCGAGCCCCCGGGCGGCCTTGAGCACGCATAGCAGGGGGCTATCGGCTCGATAGCCAATCGATATTTTCGTAGCTGGACCAGCCGTCGTTCAATGCTGCGGCATGCTGATGGCAGCGTCCAGTGCTCGCGGTGGAACATCGCCATGATCGCGAATGTCGGAGGGGAGGCGCTGCACGATGCCTTCAAGCGCGTGCGCGAGCTGGACGCATCCTTGCAAGAGCAGCTTCGGACCTTTGCCGATACGGTAAGGCGGGAACGGCCCGAATTTGCTGCCGCCGTGGATCGGCTCGTGACCCGGTTGCGAGAATATGGCGCGGGCGAGGGGGCGCCGCAGGTCGGCGATCCGATGCCTTCCTTCGTCCTTGCGAACGAGACCGCGCAGATGGTGAGCCTCGATGAGCTTCTCGATCGGGGTCCGGTTGCGGTGACCTTTCATCGCGGGCATTGGTGTCCCTATTGCCGTATCAACATCAATGCACTGGTGGAGGCGCACAGAACGCTGCCGGCCGGCGGCGAGATCGTCGCCATCATGCCCGACCGGCAGAGATTCGTCTCGGAGCTGAGATCGCAGTCTCAGGTGCCGTTTCCGATCCTCACCGACAAGGATAACGGATATGCCACGTCCCTCAGCCTTACCATCTGGGTCGGCGCGGAAATGCAGAAGATGATGGAAGGCCGCCTGGATCTTCCGGCAGTCCAAGGCAACAGCTCGTGGATGCTCCCGATCCCGGCCACCTTCGTCGTCAGCCGCGACGGGCTGATCAGGGCGCGCTTCATCGATCCGGACTATCGCAATCGGATGATGATTTCCGACATGCTCGCCGCGATGCAGCCGTGATCAGACCCTGCGTTTGACGAGACCGGCAGCGCGAAGTCTGCGATCCTATCCGGCGAGGCGGCTCGCGCCTTTGGCGTCACCCGCGGCTTCTTCAGCCAGCCGAGCGGCAATCGCCTTGTTGCCGAACCATTTCTTTCGCATCGCTTCGCGCACCAACGCACCCACACCCGGCGAATAGGGTCGGCCTCTGACCGTGACCAGATTCACTTTTCGCCAGAACTCGGGCTCGATAACCGGCAACGCGACCACGCCGGGATGTTGGGCGGCATTTTCCGGCATGAATGCAAAGCCGAGCCCTGCAGCAACCATGGCCAACGTCCAATCGTCGCGTTCGCTCCAGTAGGTCGGCGTGCAGGTCACGCGCTTTTCCTCGAGGACGTGGTCGGCGTAGCCGGCAAACTCGCAATTCATCCGGTGTATATAGCATTCCCCGTCCAGCTCTCGCACGGGGAAGGCGCGCTCGCCGGCGAGACGATGCCCGCGATGTATTGCGATGACCATCCGCTCCTGAAACAACGGCATGACGTGCGTGCGCTCGTCGGACTCTTCGCCCGGCAAAGCGTAGATGACGACCTCGAGGTCGCCGGCAAGCAGACGATCCCGCAGCTCCCGGGCGTTTGCATCGCACAGCCGCAACTCGAGCCCGTCATGGCGCATCTTCAGGGCAGAGATGAGATCGACGATCTCATCCGGAGATATCGTGCTCATGATACCGAGCTTCAGCGGCACCCTCTTGAGCCGGCTGAGATCCTGGGACAGACGCTTTGCCTGGATGGCGGCCTCGTACACGGTTTGCAGGTGAGGCCGCACCATCTCGCCGAGCTCGGTGAGATGTGTGAGATGCCGTTCGCGATGAAAAAGCGGGCCGCCGAGCTCTCCCTCGAGCTGCTGGATGGCACGCGACAGCGAAGGCTGCGAAACGTTGCAGCTTTCAGCTGCGCGCGAGAAGTTCAAGACCTGGGCGACCGCAAGAAAATAACGGACTTGGTGCATTTCCATACCGCACTCCGTGCAACCGCCTGCTCATGCAAAGCTCCATGGGACCGCCATGCTCGATGCAGGCGCAAACAGCATCATCACTCCATTGTCATAGCCGGATCGTATCAAATCGTTAGCCAACAGGCATTGGCGCTGCCGGGCTTGCCTCCGGCAGATTGAATGCGGTGGTCGAGCAGGAGGCCATGCCATGAACATCGCCGTCAAGCCGGAGAGCACCGTGACCCCAAAACCGCTTGCAGGCAAGGTTTCACTGGTGACGGGCTCCACCAGCGGGATAGGCCTGGGCATTGCCCGGGCGTTGGCTGCGGCCGGCGCGGAAATCATCCTCAATGGTTTCGGGACGCCGGAGCAGGTGGCTGATGCGCAGGCGAGGATCGCGGCGGAATTCAGCGTTCGGGTCCTCTACTCCTCCGCAGACATGTCGAAGCCGGCGGCGATCCGCGACATGATCGAAAAGGTCCTGCAATCGTCCGGTCGGCTCGACATTCTGGTCAACAACGCCGGTATCCAGCACGTTGCTCCTTTGCAGGATTTCCCGCCGGAGAGGTGGGATGCCATCCTCGCGATCAATCTCTCCTCGGCATTCCATACGACGCGCTTGGCGCTGCCATCGATGCTGGCCAACAAATGGGGCCGCATCATCAATATCGCGTCGGCGCACGGGCTTGTCGGCTCGCCATATAAGTCGGCTTATGTCAGCGCCAAGCATGGAATTGTCGGGCTGACCAAAGTCACCGCGCTGGAGACGGCCGAGCGCGGGATCACCTGCAACGCCATCTGTCCGGGCTACGTCCTCACACCCCTGGTCGAGGCGCAGATCGACGGCCAGGCCAAGGCGCACGGCATCCCGCGCGAGCAGGTGATCCGCGATCTGTTGCTCGCGCAGCAGCCCAACAAACGCTTCGCCGCTGTTGAGGAGCTCGGCGCGCTCTCGGTTTTCCTTGCGTCCGACGCCGCGGCCTCGATCACGGGCACTGCACTGCCGGTAGACGGCGGTTGGACGGCGCACTGAAATCGACAGATCGTGATTGGATCGTTTTACGCTTCGAGCAATTGTCAGGCTGTGGAGACTGCGGTGAGCGGCATGGGCAGACAGGTAGCTCGAGACGCGGTCAATGAGTTTCGCACCGGCACGGACGGGCAGGTTGTGCTCGTGCTCCAGGGCGGCGGAGCCCTCGGCGCCTACCAGGTGGGGGTATACCAGGCCCTGCACGAGGCCGGGATCGAGCCGGATTGGATCATCGGCACGTCGATCGGTGCCATCAACGCCGGCATCATCGCCGGAAACAAGTCACCGGAGCGCCTGCCCAAGCTGATCGAATTCTGGAGCAGGATGGAGGGCACGCATCATATCCCCGGCGCCGGGCCGCTCGTGCCGGGTTGGGCGGGAATGTCCGAGATGTGGTCTTACTGGTCGACGCTGGTCCGAGGCATACCCGGATTTTTCGAGCCGCATCTGCCGGCGTTCTGGGGCGCTCACATGCCCTTGGGTGTGGACCGCGCCGGGTTTTATTCGACCGCGTTGCTGCGGGAAACGCTTGCCGAGCTGGTGGACTTTTCCATCATCAACGCGCAATCGCCACGGCTGACCGTGGGCGCCGCGAACGTGCGTACCAGCATGATGCACTATTTCGACAGCCGTCAGTCCGAAATCGGCGCAGAGCACATCATGGCATCGGGAGCGCTGCCCCCGGCGTTTCCGGCCGTCTGCATCGATGACGAGTTCTATTGGGATGGCGGCATCCTCTCCAACACGCCGACCGAAGTGATATTCGACGACTATCCCCGCCGCAACTCGCTCATATTCGCGGTCCACCTGTGGAATCCGACCGGGCCGGTGCCGCGGTCGATCTGGGAAGTGCTGCACCGTCAGAAGGACATCCAGTACTCGAGCCGGATTGCCAGCCACATCACGCGGCAGCAGCAAACGCATAGACTGCGGCATGTCGTGAGCCAGCTTGTCGGCTACGTGCCCGACGACCTGCGCAAGAGCGAGACCGTGCGCGAGCTCGCCGGCTACGGATGCATGACGCAGATGCATGTGGTCCGCCTCCTGGCGCCGCGTCTCGACAACGAGAATCACACCAAGGATGTCGATTTCACTCCATCAGGAATTCGCATGCGGCGGGAGGCGGGGTACGAGGCTGCCATGCGAGCGCTCGTGCAGGCCCCGTGGCGGGGAGAGCTCGGCCCGATCGAGGGCGTCATCCTGCACGAGTCCGTGCCGGATCTCGCCAGTGCGGCGGAATAGAGCTGCAACAGACAAGGGAAGATCATCAAGGGAAGACCATGCGCAATCATGATGCGATCGTCATCGGCACCGGACAATCCGGGCCGGCGCTGGCGCGGCGCCTCGTTGCCGCCGGCCAGGATGTTGCCGTCATCGAACGCAAGCTTTTCGGAGGCACGTGCGTGAATACCGGGTGTACGCCCACCAAGACGCTGATCGCGAGTGCGTATGCGGCCTTTCTCGCGCGCCGGGCCGACGACTACGGCGTGACCATCGGCGGGACGGTCGCAGTCGACATGAAGGCGGTCAAGGCGCGCAAGGATGCCGTCGTGGGCCCCTCGCGGCAGGGCGTGGAGCGCTCGCTCAAGACGCTGAAAGGCTGCACGGTCTACGAAGGCCATGCCCGCTTCGTTGCGGCAAAACAGGTGACGGTGAACGGTGCCGAACTCGCTGCCGAGCGCATCTTCATCAATGTCGGTGCGCGCGCGGCGATTCCCCCGATCCCCGGCCTCGACCGGGTTTCCTACCTCACCAACAGCTCGATGATGGACGTGGATTTCCTCCCCGACCATCTGATCATCCTGGGCGGCAGCTATATCGGTCTCGAATTTGCGCAGATGTATCGCCGCTTCGGAAGCGAGGTGACCATCATCGAGCTCGCACCTCGCCTGATCGCGCGCGAGGACGAGGATGTCTCACATGCCATCGCCGATTTTCTCAAGGAGGAAGGCATCGACGTGCGCGTCGGCAGCAAGGCCGTCGGCGTGGAGAAGCAGGGGAGCTCCATTGCGGTGAATGTCGAATCCGCCGCAAAGGTGTCGCCGGTGATCGGAACGCACCTGCTGGTCGCGATCGGACGGCGGCCGAACACGGACGACCTAGGTCTCGAGAAAGCCGGCATAGCCACCGACGCGCATGGGTACATCCAGGTGGACGACCAGCTGCGCACCAGCGTGCCCGGGGTCTGGGCGATGGGCGACTGCAACGGCCGCGGCGCCTTCACGCACACCTCGTGGAACGATTTCGAGATCGTCGCGGCCAACCTCCTCGACAACGATCGGAGACGGGTGAGCGACCGGATCACCGCCTACGCGCTCTACACCGATCCGCCGCTCGGCCGCGCGGGGATGACGGAGGCGGAAGTCCGCAAGAGCGGTGCGCCCGCGCTGGTTGCGACGATGGCGATGGAAGACGTCAGTCGCGCCTATGAGAAGGGAGAGACCAAGGGCTTCATGAAAATCCTGGTAGGTCGGGACAGCAAGCAGATACTGGGTGCCTCCTGCCTCGGACTTACCGGTGACGAGGTCATCCACTGCATCCTCGATGTCATGTATGCCAAGGCCCCCTACACGGTGCTCAAACGCGCGATGCACATTCATCCGACCGTATCGGAGTTCATTCCGACAATGCTGGAGGACCTGCGGCCGTTGCAATGATTGCGATCCAACGCAAACACCGGCGAGGGATGCTCGCCGGTGTCTGAATTGCTAGAGAGTTTTGTTTGTTGAATGGCGGTATCAGAACGCACCCAGCAGAATAGCCCCGACGAACGCAAACACGGCACACACCGCCAGCACATCGAGCCTCAATGCAACGTCCACGTCACATGCTCCTGCTCATGGTTCTTGCGTCGAGTCTAGCAGAGCATGGAAGGAAGTCGAAGGAATAACCGTATTGCAGCGCAAAAGAAGCTATCAAGTTGCGGGTTTCGGCTTACAGCCGCCAACCAACACACTGAAAAGGCAAGTCAAATTGACGCGTAATCGGCATTGCAGCGCATCATGACGCTTCCCTGAGCAGAGCGACGACGCCGTCTCGAAAAGAGGTAACCGGAAGCCGCACGCTCGCGGCTGAAGCCGCAAATCCATGCGCCGGGGCAGATACTTAAGCGGTCTCCTTGTCGACGATCCCGCTCGCCTGGTGCGGTATTGCCCGGAAATTCTGCACAAACCGGCATTGCGATGCGCCCGTCGCGAATTGCACGCAAAGGCAACGCCAACAGCGGCAGCGCGCGGCTTTCAAACGCGCCCCCCGTAAATCTTTAACCATGTCGCCAAGGGCAAGATACCATCCGCCGACTCGCGCAAACATTTGAAGAACCGTTAACAGACACCGACGCATTGTCCGCGTCATGGTGTGGCGGATTCGCTTTTATCTGCTCGGCCTCACAGCGCTGGTCGTCTCAGCGGCGCTCGCCGGCTGTGGCGGCTTTCCGTTTGCCTCCCGCGAGGCATGGCGAACCGAAGCGGAAGCGCAATGCCTCAGCTCCGGAGCGGTGAAGGAAGGGGCTGGCATCGTTCGGCTCAGCCCGATCCGCGGCCCGGGCATTTGCGGGGCCGAGTATCCGCTGCGAGTCTCGATCCTGGGCGAGAGCAATCCTTTGGCCTTCGATGATCCACGCCCGCCGGCCACGATCCCCTCGGGCCCGTCGAGCTGGCCGATCAGATCGAGAGATGCCGGCCCGGCGCCGCGCTATTCCGAGGGAGCGCCCATATCTCTCAGTCCGCCCCAGCCTGCGGACGCTGTCCCTTCAGATTCGGACTACGACTTTCATCGGCCGTATGGCGCAACCCGCGCTTCACCGCCTCACTATCAGCAAACGCCTCCGCCGGGAGCGCCGCGCGAGGATCGGTCGCCCGTTCCCTATGAGCGCGATCACCTGGTCGAGGGAGACACGAGTCCCGGGAGCCGCCCCTCCGCCGTGTCCCGTGCGCCGCTTGCCTCGCCGGCGCCGCAGTCTCCGCAGGAAGACCATGAGCCCGTCCGCGGTCCGCGGATGCCTCCGCTCGCTCCGCTCGGCAGCGCCGGAGAGAGCCAGGCCGTGCAAGGAGCTGTCCCCGTCTCGGTCAATCCGCCCGCAACGCTGGCTTGCCCGCTCGTATCGGAGCTCGATCGCTGGATCGCGGGTGCCGTGCAGCCGGCCGCACAGCGCTGGTTTGGCTCGCCCGTCGCCGAGATCAAACAAATCTCCGCCTATTCGTGCCGCGGCATGAACGGCAATCCCTACGCCCATGTCTCCGAGCATGCCTTCGGCAATGCGCTCGACATCGCTGCCTTCACCTTGGCCGACGGACGCACGATCACGGTAAAGAACGGCTGGCACGGTCTGCCGGAAGAGCAAGGCTTCCTCCGGGACGTGCAGGCCGCCGCCTGCAATCAGTTCACCACCGTGCTGGCACCCGGATCGAACGTCTATCATTACGATCACATTCACGTGGATCTCATGCGCCACAGCGGAGGCAGCATCTGCAACCCGCATGCGGTTTCCGGGGAGGAGGTGGCCGCGCGGCTTGGCGGAAGGTATGCGACGAGGCCTTCCGGCCAACCTTACGTCACCGGCTCGCTCTCGGCACATCCGGCAGCGCGTGCCCCCAAGCGGCGTCGCGCCGAGTTTGGGGAGTGGGAGCCGGACCGCACCCTTCCCATGGCCCAGCCTGGCGCCGATGGCGACGAGTAGCGCCATGCCGGCCGTCTGAGCCGGCGTCCACGTCTCGTGAGGTGGCCAAGCCACAGATGGTCGGGGACGGCGCGGCTCCCCTGTGCAAGCCGCAGGGGCAGTGTCCCGGTCAGGACGTATTCTTTTGCTAGCCCAAGCACTTGCCACACGCAGCCACCGCGACGGGATGCCCACCCCTTAAATTGTCGGGCGTGAATGCCGATATGCTAGCCTGCGCGTTGCGGGGCGGTTTCGAAATCGGTCCCTGTGCCGCGCCACACGGGAGGAATTTCATGCTGAGCTTGCGTTCTCGTTCACTGCTTGCGGTCGTTGCGGTGGCAACGGCGTTGGCGCTCGCCGCCGGCGACGCGCAGGCGCGTGCCGGCCGAGGCGGCAGTTTCGGCAGCCGCGGCTCGCAGACGTTCTCGGCCCCGCCCTCGACCTCGACTTCGCCGAGCGCGCGCCCGATCGAGCGCAGCATGACGCAGCCGGGTCAGCCCGGCACGTTCAGCCCGCGTCCATCGACGTCGCCTGCGGGCGGGTTCTTCGGCCGCCCGGGATTCCTGGGAGGTCTGTTCGCGGGCTTTCTCGGGGCGGGCCTGCTGGGCATGCTGTTCGGCAACGGTCTGATGGGCGGGCTCGGTGGATTTGCCTCGATACTGGGCCTGCTTCTACAGATCGGGCTTGTGATTATCGTAGCCCGCCTTGCGTGGGCGTGGTGGCAGCGCCGCAACCAGCCTGCACTGGCAGGCGTTCCGGCATTTCGCGACTATGCGTCGGGGCTCGGCCTGGGCTCCGGCGGGACGGGACGGCCCGGCGTTCCGGCAACGCGCGCCTCCGGCACCGACGACGTCGGGCTCAAGCCCGAGGATTTCAACAGCTTCGAGCAGCGCCTCGGGGAGGTGCAGACGGCTTACGCCGCCGAGGACCTCGGGCGGCTGCGCTCGATCGCCACCCCGGAGATGCTCTCCTATTTCTCCGAGGAGCTTGCGGCCAATGCGAGCAAGGGCACGGTGAACCGGCTCTCCAACGTGAAACTTCTGCAAGGCGATCTGGCCGAGGCCTGGCGCGAAGGCGAGACCGAATACGCCACGGTGGCGATGCGCTTCTCGCTCGACGACGAGATGGTCGAGCGCGACAGCGGGCGCGTCATCGAAGGCGGTCCGGAGGAGGCTGCCGAGGTGTGGACCTTCATGCGCCGGCGCGGCGGCCAGTGGCTGCTGTCGGCAATTCAGCAAGGCTGACGTTACGGACATTTTGCAGGGCGGGTCACGCTGCAGAGGCCGCGTCAGCGGGCTCTGCAGGCGTAACCCGCCCTACTTCTCCCGTCTGCCGTAGCCGCCCGCAGTCGGAGGCTGGATGATGACGGCTTCCCCGGCGTCGATCACCGTCTCGTCGCATCCCTGAAGACGTTCGAGGCTGCCATCGTTGCGGCGCGCCCAATTCTCGCCGATCTGGCCAGGCTCGCCGCCCGCGAGCCCGAACGGGCGCACCCGGCGATGCCCCGACAAGATCGTGCAATCCATCTTCTCGAGAAACCGGATGGTGCGGCGCACGCCGTCGCCGGCGCTCCATTTGCCGCGGCCGCCCGAGCCCTTGCGGATATGAAAGTCCTCGAGCAGCACCGGATAGCGGAACTCGAGGATCTCCGGATCGGTGAGACGGGTGTTGGTCATGTGGGTATGCACGGCGTCGGTGCCGGGAAACCCCGGCCCTGCGGGCGAGCCTGAGCAGATCGTCTCGTAATACTGATACTTGTCGTTACCGAAGTTGAGATTGTTCATCGTGCCTTGCGCCGCGGCGAGCGCGCCCAGCGCGCCGAACAGACAATCCGTCACGGCTTGCGACGTCTCCACATTGCCGGCTACGACCGCCGCCGGGTATTCAGGCGAGAGCATGGAGCGCTTGGGGATGATGATGTTAATCGGCCGCAGGCAGCCCGCATTCATCGGAATGTCGTCGTCCACCATCACGCGAAACACATAGAGCACGGCCGCGCGGGTCACCGGCTCGGGAGCGTTGAAATTGCTGCTCTGCTGCGGCGAGGTGCCGGTGAAGTCCACGGTCGCCTCCCGCTTCTCCTTGTCGACCGTGATCCTCACCTTGATGACAGTCGCTTGATCCATCTCGTACTCGAAGGTGGAATCGTGCAGGCGGTCGATCACGCGGCGCACGCTCTCCGCGGCGTTGTCCTGGACGTGCTGCATGTAGGCCTTCACCACCGGCAGCGTGAACTGCGCCACCATCCGGTGCAGCTCCTGCACCCCTTTCTCGTTGGCCGCGACCTGCGCCTTGATGTCGTTGACGTTCTGCAGCGGATTGCGGGCCGGATATTTCGCGCCGTTGAGCAGCCCATAGAGCGCCTGCTCGCGAAATCGGCCGCCATCGATGAGCTTGAAATTGTCGATATAGACGCCTTCCTGCTCGATGGTGGTGGCGTTCGGGGACATGGATCCGGGCGAGATGCCGCCCACGTCGGCATGATGCCCGCGCGAGGCTACCCAGAACAGGATCTCGCGTTGCGCGCTGTCGAACACCGGCGTGCACACTGTGATGTCGGGCAGGTGCGTACCGCCGTTGTAGGGGGCGTTGATCACATAAACGTCGCCCGGACCAATCGTCCCCCGGTTCTCCCGGATCACGGTTTCGACCGCGCGGTCCATGGAGCCGAGATGCACGGGCATGTGCGGGGCGTTGGCCACCAGCGTGCCGTCGGCGGCAAAGATCGCGCAGGAGAAGTCGAGCCGCTCCTTGATGTTGACGGAGGAGGCGGTGGTCTGCAGCGCCAGGCCCATCTCCTCGGCCACGCCCATGAAGCGGTTGTTGAACACTTCGAGCAGAATGGGATCGGCGTGCGTGCCGATGGCGGCGCGCTCGATGTGGGTCGTGCGCGTGAGGATGACATCGCCATGCTCGCTGAGCGTCGCGCGCCAACCTGGAGCGACGTAAGTCGTTGCGCCCTGTTCGAGGATGAGCGCGGGGCCGTTGATGGTGAATTTGGGCGCGAGCGCGGTGCGATCGAACGCGGGCGCTTGATGAAGCGCGCCGTTGGCGACGAGTGCGACGCTGTTATGGACCGCCGGCGTCCTCGCCGGCCGGCTGCGGCGCATGCCGGCGGGACGCCGACGGTCCATATCCGCGCTTTGCACGGCCTCAGCGGTGAGCGACCCCACGATGACGGCGCGTTCTGGGTCGGTGAAGCCGAAGCGTTTGCGGTGTTCGGCTTCGAAGGCCTTAGCCAATGTGGGCGCGTCGGCGAAGGGGATGGGAAGCGTTGAGTCCGCGCCGTCGTA
>DATBHG010000132.1:0-12635 GCA_036557665.1 Xanthobacteraceae bacterium
ATTCTCACCCATCGAGAAGTGGCTGCCGCTTGCTGCATCCTTGATATCGTTCGTCTGCCTGACGGTGACACTGCCGCCGCCGTCGAGCTTTACGGTAAGTGTTGAGATGCTGCCGTGAAATTCCGTATCGACGAGTCTTCCCCGGATCCCGGGATTGTCGGCCGGCGGCACCCTGGAGACATTGATCCATTCCGGGCGAACCACGATTTCGATTTCGTCGCCGGGCTTCAGCTTGCCAGCTGATGGACAAGCGAAGCTCGCACCTGGCAGCGAGAGCTCAACGGCCTTGCCGTTCCCGCCTACTACCTTCGCGCGCAGGAAGTTGGTCAGGCCCATGAACTCCGCGACGAAACGGGTCTTGGGGTGCCAGAAGACGTCCCTTGGGCTGCCGAATTGCTCGATGCGCCCTTTGTTCATGACCGCGACCCAGTCGCTGAGCATCAGGGCTTCTTCCTGGTCGTGCGTCACGAAAAGGCAGGTAATCTGCAGCTCGCGGGTGATGGTGCGGAGCTCCTGCTGCATGGCCTCTCGCAACTTGCGATCGAGCGAGGCAAACGGCTCGTCGAGAATGAGGATGCTCGGTTCTATAACGAGCGCGCGAGCGAGCGCGACACGCTGCTGCTCTCCGCCCGAGAGCTGAATCGGGTAGCGGTTTGACAGCGCCTGAAGGCGTACGATCCGCAGCATGCGATCAACTCGCTCCGCGACTTTTACCTTTCCGACGCGCCGCATCTTCAACCCGAATCCGACGTTCTCCGCAACTGTCATATGCGGAAAAAGGGCGAGACTCTGGAATACCATGCCGATGTTGCGCTTGGACGGGCTGAGCGCAGTCACGTCCCGATCGGAAATGAGTATGCGTCCGCAATCTGGCTGCTGCAGACCCGCGACGATCCGCAGGGTAGTGGTTTTTCCACAACCGCTCGGCCCGAGGAGCGTGAGAAATTCCGCTGGGCTGATCGCCAACGAAACGTCGTTGACAGCAGCCACATCTGCGTAGCGCTTGGAGACCGACTGAAGCTCTACGCCGTGCATTTGCCGCTTCAGCCTCCCAGGAGCCGTTGCAGGCCGAACGTGCGCTCGACGAGGGAGGCGCAAGCCAGTGTCAGGATGATCACTATGGAGGAAACCGCTGCAATGGAGGGATCGAAGTTGTATTGCAGATACGACAGAACGGCCACCGGAAGCGTCGCCGTATTCGCATCGACTAGAAACAATGCGAGTGCAATGTCGTCGAATGACAGGATGAGTGCAAAAAGCACGCCTGCGACGATGCCAGACCTGATCAGAGGAAGGACGATGAGCCGGAACGCGATCCACCTCGATGCGCCGAGCGTGAGGGCCGCCTCTTCAAGGGCGGGATCGATCTGCGCCAAGCTGGCGAGCACTGTGCGGATCGAATAGGGCAGGACGAGCAGGATGTGCGCGGCTACGAGACGAACCGGCGCCTGCCCGATGTCGGCCCCGACGAATGCGATGAGCAGAGCAATGCCGATCACGACCCCCGGCACGGCTAGCGGCGCGAGGAACAACATCTCTACGAGCCGCTTTCCGCGGAACTCGGCCCGCCTGATGCCGAGAGCCGCAGCCGTTCCCAGCGGAGTGGCAATGACTGTCGCGGCGATCGCGAGCCAGGCGCTGGTCACCGCCCCTTGTACGAAGCTTTCTTCTCTGATGGCATGAACGTACCAGTGAAAGGAAATGCCGACTGGAGGAAACGTCGGCGTTGGCCCATCGTTGACGGATACGCCCAAAATAAAGATCAACGGCAGCAACAGGAACAGGTAGAGGGCGATCAAAGCACCGACATAGCTCCAGCGTTCGAACCTTGCTCTCATGTGCGCGCAAGCCAGGCGCGCGAGCGCAGCGAGAACACGTAGAGAGTCGCGCTCAACCCCGCGAGTGTGACCGCAAGCAGAACGGTGGTGAGGGCTGAGCCGAAGTGCCAATTGTAGACGACCATAAATTGTTGGTAGATCATGGTTGTTATCATGTCGGTCGCCCCGCGGCCCATCAGCATCGGTATGACGTAGGCAGAGATGGCGAAGCTGAACACGATGGTCACGCCCGCCGCAAACCCTGGCGTGGCCAGCGGGGCGATGACGTGCCAGTGCACCGCAAACGGTCCTGCGCCGAGCGTCCTCGCAGCTTCCGGCACGGCCGGGTCGATCCTTTCGAGTGAGGAAAGGATCGAAAGCGCCATGAGCGGGAGCAGCACGTGGACGAGCCCGATAACGACCGCCGTGCGCGTGAACATGATTTCCAGGGGCTGGCGGATGATGCCGAGCGAGATCAATGCAGTATTTAAAACCCCTTTGTCGCCCAGAATCACCATCCATCCGTACGTTCGCACCACCACGCTGATCAGGAGTGGAGCAAGAACCAGCACTACGAGATAGCTTCTGTACGCTCTGGGTGCACGCCAGAGCGAAAGCGCCAGGGGATAGCCGGCGGCGGCGGCGATGATACTCGTAGCCGCTGCCACGAGAACGCTTCGCACCACAATCAGCAGATAAAAGGGATCAGACAGCAGCCGCGAATAGTTCGTGATTGTGAGCTGCGCGCTGAGCTGTATTTCCCCGGCCGCCGGTGGGTTGAAGCTCAGAAGCAGCAGGTAACCGACCGGCAGCACCAAAAGGGTTACGACGGCAATGATTGCAGGCAGCACCAGCAATGCATTTGCCGGTATTCGGCGCAAGACACTAGGGAGCCGACGCCAGGGGTTTAGCCCGCAATTTCTCGATCCCAGCGATCCGCAAGAGAGCCCATCTGCGGCACCAGCTTGAACCAGTCGAACAGCAGCATGGAATCGATCGGTGGTACGCGCGACCTCGCTTTGTCATCTAACATTGCATAGGTCGTGGTTGGTCCCGCATTCATTCCGTTGCCGAAATCCTCTTGTGGTTTTTTCGAGAGCGCAAAGTTGATGAATGTCTTGCTAATGTCGGCTTTGGGGGAGCTCTTGGGGATGTGGAAGCTCACCATTCCTACCGAGGCACCGTCGGTGGGGATGACGAATTTGATGGGTTTGCCGCTGTCGACCATGTCGTAGCCGCGATTGGACGGCGTGATTGCGGCAACTCCCGCGTCGCCGGCTTCGAGAAGCTGCTGCAGATCGACCGAGCTCTTATAAAACTTTCGGACGTTCGGCTTTAACGCGCGGATGCCGGGAATGGCCGGGTCCATGTGACCTTCATCGCCACCGTGGAGTCGTGCCGAGATGACGAGCATCTCCCAGATACCGACGGCATTGATGTCGGGAATGATCAGTTTTCCTTTGTAGGCGGGATCCCAGAGGTCCTTCCATGATTTGGGCGGGCTCTCGACCATGTCCGTACGATAGGCGATCCCGTTGGCCACATAATCCATTCCCACTCCGAAGCCCCTGAACTGCTGAACCAGAGCCGGGTGGACATACTTGAGATTGGGAATGTCGCTCTCGACCAATGGCTCGCAGATTCCTTCCATGACCGCACGGATGTTCTCCGGGTAGGGGAGAAACAGAACGTCGATCTCCGGCCGGCGGCGATTTACAAGTGCGTTGGTAAGCCACTCGCCGGGGCTGCCGAGCTTGATCCTCACATCGACGCCGGTATCCTTCGAGAAAGGTTCGACGACAGCCTTGCGAAATTCGCGCTCGAACACGCCTCCGAACGCAGTAGTGACAATCGACTTGGCTTGGGCAAGAAGCGGCGAGATCACGCCGACCGCTAAGGATGCAGCTCCACCACTCACTGCTCTACGGCGTGTAAGCTTGGTCATGACCGCTCGCTCATGTATCTAGCTCCCTGGACACGAGCTACCCGATATCAATGGCAGCGCATGTTGGCAATCGGCCCGCCGATGCATGCGGGCGGGTTTGACTGCGACACTATGCGCTCGGGTATGCACGTCCGCGGGGGAGAGAGGCAAACCATTGATCGACGCAGGTGGAGCTTGCATCGGCAGGAACCATCTGGCCAATGTAACCGCGAAGGCAACCAGATGCTGAGAAGGACCAGGGCATGAACCTCGATCCGCAGAAGGTCTTCGACAAAATCGATGTCGACGAGCTCATCAAGGTTGCGCTTGATCTCGGCAACATCGACAGTCCGACCGGCCGCGAGGGTCCGGTTGCCGATTACGTGCAGGATTGGCTTTGCCGGCAAGGCCTGGATGCGCGCAAGTGTGGCCTTTATGCGAGCCGCCCAAATGTGCTTGCGACATTGCCGGGGTCGGGAGGCGGTTGGTCTCTCTGTTTCAACAGCCACATGGATACTGCTGTTCACCAGGAGGAATGGTGGGCGAATCGCCACGCCGGCGACTCGATATTTCACAGTGCCTGGCGAGAGGGCGACATGCTCATGGGCAACGGCATCGTGAATGACAAAGGCGGGATGGCCACATGGCTCATGGCAGCCAAGGCGATAAAGGATAGCGGAATGACGCTCATGGGCGACCTCCTGCTGATGGCGGTGGTCGGCGAGATCGGAGTCGAGCCTGTCGATGAGTTCCAGCCTCCGGAGTACATCGCGAAGGAAGCCGGGACGCGCTACGCCATCACGCATGGCGGAGTGGCCGATTTCGCGCTGGTTGCGGAGGGCACGGATTTCGGCATCGTGGGAGTGGAGGCCGGCAAGGCTTTCTTCAAGATCACCGTTTTCGGCAGTGACGTCCCGATCTACACTCCGTACATCCCTCGCCCCGTCGCAAATGAAAAAAATCCAAATGCGATCGTCCGCATGTCGGACCTGATCCATAAGCTGGAAACATGGGCACACGAATACGAAGTCCGCAACCGGTATGAATGTCCCTTCGGTATCGTCGTTCCGAAAGTCAACATCGGCGCAATTCGCGGCGGCGTGCCTTGGAAAATCACCAAAAGCGTCCAACAATGTGCGATCTATGTCGACGTCCGCACTACGCCCGCGCAAAACCCGCTGGACATCCGGGAAGAGCTGCGCCGTCTCATAAGCGATATCGGCCTGACCGGCGAAGTCGAGTTGTATCTTTATCGGCCGGCATTCGAGGCCGACGTCGCGACAGCCGCTCCGCTCAGGGATGCCATCACCCGTTCTCACCGAGCGGTGCTTGGCGCCGCACCCGCGTCTGCACCCATCCCGACATCGAGCATGTGGCGCGACATCAACTGCTTCAACGAAATGCGCATCCCTGCGCTGACCTATGGCCCAGGCGTGAGCTCGGGTGGAGGACGCTACGCCATGAAGATCGACAACATGATCCTCGGCACGAAAATATACGCGCAGCTTGCGCTTGATCTCTGCAGTCAAGCGCGAGTCCCGGTGAAATGAGAGCCGCAGGGTGGGCGGAAATCGCGTGCTCCGGTCATGATCACTCGCTCGGTCTTGAGCGTGATCCGCGATCAACTGGGGACGGTCTTTGCCCACGGCCTGCGCCTGGTCCGCGTGGGCAAACGCAGGCGCACGGCGATGCAAGAGCAAATGCTAAGCCTGGGAGGACCGCAGCACCAACCTAGGCGCCGGCATTGCTCTCTCCCTGCTTCATCCGCTCATCAACCCAGCGACGAGGCTTGGCCGCCTCCCCGGTCGTCGCATGTAACCACTGCGAGGAATCTCGGGTCGTCATAACATCGAAGCCAAGGCCGGTCGCTCTGCGCAGGCGGTCGGTCAGGCCCTTGATCATGTCGCCCGACACCTGCACGTTTGGTCTCGTGAGAATGTCCATGCGCATCGTCTCGCGCCCTTGATCGTCAAGGCAAATGCGGACTCGATAGTCGCGGATGCTGTCGAGCTCGAACAACATCGCCTCGACATACGACGGCCAGATGTTCACGCCCTTGACCTTGAAGGTGCCATCAAGTCGGCGGATCGTACCACTCTCGATGCCCGGCCATTGCGATCCGCAGCGGCACCTTCCCGGCGCCTTGAAACGCACCTCGTCGCGCGTGCGGAACCGAAACAGCGGCTCCGCTGTACTGACGAATGGCGTGCCGACCAGCTCGCCCCGCTCTCCGTCTTGAACCAGCTCTCCGCTCTCGAGATTGAGCACTTCGTACATCGCGAAGTCAGGGTCCCAATGCAGCGTCCCGCGCTCGCCCTTATCGCCGAGCATGCCGTGCTCGCACGTGAACGCGATCATGCCGGCTGCTGTGCCATACCATTCGTACAGCTTGGCTCCCCATTTTTTCTCTGTGGTTTGCACCCAATCGCATGTGAGCGACTGCGTGGCGACGATAATCTTGCGGATTTTCAGCGAAGTAAGATCGATTCCGACCTCGGCGGCGATGGCTCCGAGCCGATCGACATAGAACGGCGTCGCGATCAGAACGGTGGCCCCGTAATACCCCATCAGGTCGAGCTTTGCGCGCGTCGACAGATTGGCGATGCGGAGCACCTTGGCGCCGACCGCCGCGTAAGCATCGGCATGCTTCACACCGCCTCCTGACATGCCGACCGGAAAGGTCATTGCGACGAGATCTTTCGGCCCGATCCCCATGCGGCGCAACGACACCCCCCAGGTGCGCAGGGTCTCGGCGTAGTCCTCGCGCGTGATGCAGTGCGCTTCTTTGCCGATCGCGGTGGTGCCGCTTGATTCAACGACCACCGCAAGATCCTCTATCGACACTGGACAGCGCGTGCCGAAAGGCGGGCAAAGCCGTTGGTCCTCTATGAGGTCATCCTTGGTGACGAAGGACAGTCTTGCCCAGGCCTGTGGGCTCTTGCCGATCTGGTCCGTCGAAAGCTCGGACCTCTCGAGTTGCCGCCGCACGAACGGGTTGTTCTGGGCAGCCCCAATCAACAGTTTCCCGGCTTTCTCCCAATTGCCGAACGCGTGGAGTGGCTCGGAGCTTTTCGGGTCGATCATCGAGCGGCCCCCGCGACGGATGTGGTATCCGACCCAGCGCCCGAGTTTGGGCTCGACTTGGGACGAAGCCGAGGAATCAGATCCTCACCGTATTGACGCAATCGAGCCTCGCGACCGCCTGGCAGCAAAGCGAAGGTGAGCCGATCAATCTTGAGATCGATCAGCGGCCGGATTTTGTCGGCGCATTCCTCGGCGGAGCCAGACACCGCAATCCAATTGACGAATGTATCGCTGACCGGCTCGGGCTCACCAGCTCGCGAGAGATGTCGGGCAAAGTCATATGCTTCGGCGGCACGCCAGAAATCCGCGGTGAACGGCTGCAGCGAGGAGGGGAGGTCCTTCCACTTGGCGAACCAGCGCGCCTGGCTCGCGGCCCACGGCCGCACGTCATCCAGCGCCTTCTTGCGGTCGTCAGAGATCGAAATCGCGAACCACAGATCGATCATCAGATCGTCCAGCGTGCGGCCGACCGTCGCGGCGCCCTCCGCCACGTGAGCAAGCTGCCATCGCGTCAGCTCGGGCTGCGCCGCTCCCATCAGGATCACCCCATCGGCAACTTCGCCTGCGAGGCTGAGCATTCGGGGTTGACTCGCCGCAATGAAGATCGGCACCCGGGTGCCGCCGGTCGCCACATTGATGGCGCGCCCGTCCACGTTGACGCTGCCTCCTTCAGACAGCGTTCGGATGCGGGTAACAGCCTGGCGGACGTCGTCCACCTTGACCTTGAGGCCAAGCGGAAACACCGCCGCATCGCCCGACCCGAAGCCGAGGACGCTTCGTCCCTTGCTCACCTCAGCCAAGGCCGCCGACGTGCACGCCGTCACGGTAAAGTGACGCGTGACGGGGTTAGTCACGCCCGGGCCGAGCTTGATGGTCTTGGTGGCAGCTGCAGCGAGCGTCAGCGCGGACCACGGATCCTTGGTATAGAGTTGCGAGTCGGCCATCCAGGCCATCTCGAACCCGATCGATTCGGCCAATTGCGCAAGCCGCGCAAAGCGCTCGATGGGCTCGCGTGGGCTCAGGCCCATCATAAAGCCGAACTCGATAGCACGGCGTTCGCCGCCCGAGGCCGTGGCCATTACTTTAGGTCTCCTTTGTCTCGCTCGGCGAAGTAGCTCTTCAACGACTGTCGCTCGCGCGCCTCGTGCAGCAACTGCTGCGATTCGCGGGTCGTATGTCCGAGCTCGTGCAAGGCGAAGTGGTAATCGAGCGACGCGCGCATCCCCATCAGGTCCTGCGTGCGATTGATCGACTTCTTCAAAAGTCGCACCGTCATCGGCGGCATCGCCGCAATCTTTGCAGCGAGCTCGTCAGCTACCCGCCCCAGCGCTTGCGCAGCCGCGACATCAGTAATCATTCCGAGCTTGAGAGCTGCAGTCGCCGGGATACGCTCGCCAGTGAGCAGATATCTCTTCGCTTGACGGATGCCGAGATCCCAGGGCTCCATCAGAACCTCCAAACCGACACCGCCCATGCGAACGAGGGGATTGTAGAAATACGCGTCCTCGCTGGCGACGATGAGGTCGCACATCTGCGAGAGCAAAAGCCCGCCCGCTATGCAGCCGCCCTGAACCGCGGCGATTGTAGGTTTTGGGAAATTGCGCAACAGCAAGGCCTTCTCATAGAGCTCAGACTCCTCCCGCAGCATCCGTTGTTCCGGCATCTCTTCTGAGCGAAGCCGCGAGAGATCGAACCCGGCACAGAAGTCCGGCCCTTTCGCACGCAAGATGATGACCCGCGCCTCTGCGTCGCGTTCGGCGTCCTGGAGAGCGTTCTCGATCGCCACGAGCATCTCGCTCGTCAGCGCGTTACGCTTCTCAGGCCGATTGAGAACGATATGAAACACCATCCCTGACTTTTCAACGTTGATCGTCATTGGCTCACTCTGAAACGCACATCTCTCGGTGTTGGACGGCACAGGATCCCGGGCCTCCGGGACGGATGAGGGGGGCGGCCGGCTCAATCCTGCCGGCGTCGCGAGCGTCGCAGCCCAGCGAAGCTGCTGAGCGGCGCCGCGATGTCGCCGTACGCGTCAGGGCGGCGATCCCGCATGATGGGAAACACGTTGGCCGCCTCTGCGAGGCTGCTCGCGGGCAGCGAACCCTTCAGGATCTCCTCGCCGGCACCTGCGCGGGCGACCTTCTGGCCAACCGCATTCACGATGGTGCTGGTCCCGTAGAGATTCCAATGCCGGCCGCGCACCTCCAGCTCGCCGACGCCGTTGGCGAAGACGACGTGCATCTGATGCTCGAGAGCGCGCGCTACGGGCAGGACATCGCCCAGGCGCTGAAGGTCCTCGATGGCAAGCCAGTTGGACGGCACGCAAAGCAATTCGGCGCCCCGCAACGCAGCGAGCCGCGCCGCTTCAGGAAATACCATGTCGTAGCAGATGTTCAAGCCGATACGGCCAGCCCGGCAGTCGACCACGACTGCCTCGTCGCCAGGAATGAAATAGTGATTTTCCTCGACCGGCAGATGCATTTTCCGGTAAACGCCGAGAATCTCACCGTCCTGAAGCACAGCGACCGAATTGTGCATCTCGTAGCGTACGCTCGTCGGCTCCATGAAACCGCAGACGATGGCCGCGCGCCGTCCCTGCGTCAGGGCCGCGAGCCTAGGTAAAGCGTCGCCAGCCACCCGTGAAGCGACTTCCGACAGGATACGCTTCTTCGTCTGATCATAGCCCTTCAGTGGGATGTAGCCCGTCAGAATCAATTCCGGGAAAACGACGAGATCCGAATCGTCTGCGGCGGACTGATAACACTGGGCGACCTTCTCGGCGTTGCGCGCAAGGGCAGACGGATCGGCCCAGCATTGCTCCGCTGCGATCTGCGCGACCGTGAGCGCCGCTGCGGCTGCAACCCCGGTCTCAGCTGTAGTTGTCAAGACGCTCGTCCTTGGAGAATTCGAAACGCGGCATGATTACACAGACGTGGAGGTACGGCTCGTCCGGCCCTATCTCGAACCGCACTCGGGCTCCGTTTGGGATCAGGTACGTGTCACCCTTGCGGAAGGTCTTGGTGACCTGCTTGCGATGGTTTGGGCCCAATGTGTACGTGACCTTCGCCTCGCCGCCCGTGATGACGTGGACCTCGTCGTGCCAGAATGCCCAGTTCACCGTCGACCCCGCGGCGAAGGCCTCATAAGCCAGCGTGGCGCGGCGGTCATTGACCAGAAATTGAAGCTTGAACCGCTCCTCAGAGCCGACTGTCGGCCCGCCAAACACGAGGTCCTCGGACGCGAGGAGCTTTTCCGCATCCAGTCTAGCACCAATCATGCTGTTCGCCTTTGTCCTGACCTCGGCACCGAACCATGCGCGGACGTGAATGGTCAAGTATTCCATCGGCGGACGCGAGAAGAGCGGGACATAAGAAGCCCTGCGAGCGCAGGGGTTCGTTTTGACAGCCGGACTCGGGACTGACACGCTGACGCAACCCAAGGGAATCGTAAATGACAGAGCTGGCTGCCGATATTGTCGTTGTCGCTGCTGCACGCACGCCCTTCGGACGATTTGAAGGTGCCCTGAAAGCAATCACTGCGCCGAAGCTCGGTGCGTTGGCCATCGACGAGACGCTGGCGCGCTCCAAATTGGCGCCGGGCGATATCGATGCGCTTTACGGGGGCGTTGGCATGATGGCGAGCGCAATCCTGACGCCGGTGCGTGAAGCTGTATTGTTTTCAAGGCTGCCTGAGACGGTCCCGTCGGCGGCTATCGACCGGGCTTGCTGCTCGGGAATGACCGCTATCGGTTTCGGGATGAAGGACATCCGATGCGGCGAAGCCAGCGCCGTTCTCTGCGGTGGGTTCGAGTCGCTGAGCAATACGCCGATGCTGTGGGCACGTCAGAAGCCGCGACCTATCGGCGACGCATCGGTTGCGGATCCGCTACTGATGCGCGGGCTGGCGGTCGATCGCCCGATTCCGGTCTATAGCGGCGACGAGGCGGTTCGCCATGGGATCGACCGTCGGCAGCAGGATGAATGGGCGCAAGCCAGCCACGAGAAATACTTCGGCGCCGAGGGCAAAGGTCATTTCGCATTCGAGCGCTTCGATGTCGAAATTGGTAAGGACAAGGCAGGCGGATCATTGCGATTGAGCGCCGATGAGTCACCGCGAAAGGAATCCAGCTTTGAGAAACTTGCCTCTCTGGAACCCGTCTACGGCGGCAAGACGATAACCGCCGGCAATGCTCCCGGCCTGAACGACGGAGCCGCTTTTATCGCCATTACGCGGAGAGATTTCGCGCAAAGCCACGGGCTGACGCCCGTGGCGAAGCTCATCGACTACGTTCAGGTGTGTGGCGGACCGACATCGGGCACGGTCACACCGGCGCAAGCCATCATCCGTATCGCCAAGCGCAACAAAAGAGACCCCGCGGAGTGGGATGCCATCGAGATCAACGAAGCCTATGCGGCGACGCCTCTGGTCAGCACGTTGGTGTTGGCAGACGGGGACCGCAACAAGGCAGATAAAATCCGCGCCCGCACCAACACTTGTGGAGGCGCTGTAGCGATCGGGCATCCATTAGGCGCCAGCGGAGCTCGGATCGTGATGGCCCTTGTCAACAGGCTGCGAAGGCGTGGCGGCGGATGCGGCGTCGCCGCCATCTGCGGCGGCTTCGGTCAGGGCGACGCGGTAACGTTGGAAGTCAATTAGGAGTCGCGCGCGCCCGTCCATTACGAGTGCGATAAGCTCGCACATCATCCCGAGTTGAAAAAACAGAGCTCACGTATGCTTGAGGCGATAAGCCGTTGGGAAGGCGTTTCGTTGAGCTTGGCGGCTCTGTGGGCTCCTCGTCGGCAGCTCTGACGGCGCGTTTCACTGAGGCATTACGGAAATTGCCGGCCGACGGTGGAGATGTTCGGCGGCCGAGCCGCCGGCGAATGGTTGGACTGGGCTCGCGACAAGTGCGCGGAGTCGCTTGCATTTAAGGATTTGAAAGGTTCGAATCCCGAGTAGACCGTCCCGAACCCGGAGAGGCATCAGCGGCCGGATGCCGCCGTAGCCGGCAACCCTTCAGCGCAGCCTTGTCCGGCGAAACGGAAACACGAGCTGGCCCAGCAATCCGGCCGGCACCGGGGTCGCGGTCCCAAACGAGGCGGGCCGCCGGTCCTTCGGCATGTGGTAGGTGCCGAACAAGATATCCCACGCAGGCAACAGGCCGGCGAAGTTCTTGTCGCGCGCTTCGGTCTCGCCGGTGTGATGCCATCGATGAAAACGGGGCGAGGCAATCACCCGCCGGAACGGACCCCAGTCCCAATCGAGGTTTGCATGAACCAGGATGGCGAGCAGTGTCAGGATCGGAATGACGCCCGTTACGGCGATCGGCGCAAAGCCGAGCAGCAAGATAGGCAGCACTCCGGCGACGCGCATCGCCACGTCATTGACCGGATGCAATCGCACGGCCGAGAGCCAGTCGAGGTCCACGGATGAATGATGAACCGCATGGAACCTCCACAGCCGTGCGCCGTGAAACCAGCGGTGCATCCAGTAACCGATGAGATCGCCGATCACGAGAATGGCGAGACCCTGAAGCCAGAGCGGCAGGCGCGACAGCGGGCCAAAGCCGCGCATGATCAGGTCGCGATCGAGCGCACCGTAGATTGCGTAGGCGAGCGGGAAGACCGCGACGGCGACGCCGGCTCCTGTCACGACGCGGGTGACAAGCGGCGTGAATGCCCAATAGACGAGATCGGTCCAGAATCCGCGCCGCAGAACGGGAAGACGCTGTTGCTTGGGCCGAAACAGCTCCAACAAACGAAATGCAACGAGCAATACCAGGAAGCTGATGATGATGGACTGCACGGTCG
>DATBHG010000133.1:0-35727 GCA_036557665.1 Xanthobacteraceae bacterium
CCGCCGCACGCCCCGCAAACAGCCGCGCCACGCTCCCCCCGCTCACCTCCCGCCCCGTCGCGTTCCAACCCCGCAGGATGCTCTCGCGCTCCTCCTCCCCCAGCAACTCCAGCCGCCCGAGCGGCCAATCCGGATGCGCTACCGCCCCCGCCAACAGCCGCATGAACCTTTGCAGATGCTCGACCACACTGCATTCGGCATAGACAGCCGGATTAGCGTCGAAATCGATCTGGATCGGTGCATCGCGTGTACGTTCATAAACAACGATCGATAGACCGGATACAGGGCCTAAAGAGAGATTGTTTGCAGTGACAGCGTTGCCCGCAAAACTAAAATCATATTTGAACCGCAGAATATTTAGATTTAGGTCAAAGAAGGACTGCCCATCGCTGATCGGCCCAACGTCTCTTCGCAAGTCGGCGATCTGATAATGCTGATGCGGCAGATTCCGGTGAATTTCGGAGGCGATCCGATCCCCGATGTCGGACGACGACATATCGGAACTGATCGAGAGTCGCAGCGGCAATACGCTGGATACCATTCCCGGGATACAGCGCGCTGCGCCATCGCGCGCTGACACTGGCAGCCCAAAAACCAGATCCGTAAGACCGGTAACTCGATGCGCATAAGCAGCGGTCGCGGCGGCTACAATGCACGATAGATTTGTTCCTCTTAGCTTAGCAAGAGATCGGACAGCATCTGATGCTGGACCGGGCAAATAGGCGGTATATCGAAGAAAGCCGTCGCATGCTGGAGACGAGCGCGCCGCAAGCTTGCAGAACTTCGGGCGCTGGCCCAGATACTCACGCCAGTACTTCTGATCTTGCCCGAAGCGTTCACTGCTGCGATAAGAAGCATCGAGAGCCAGCAGAGTCCTGAGCGAGCCAGCCGAATCAAGCTTGGTGCCTGGCCCTGCACCGAGCTGGTTGTAGAGCTGCGCTACTCGACGAGCCACGAGCCACATGCCGCAGCCGTCCATAACGAGGTGGTGGTAGCGCGCGTACCAAAAGAAGCGACCAGGGGCCGCTTTGAACAAGGCAAATGCGAACAGCGGTCCTTGGACCAGATCGATCGGCCGCCCGAGATCGGACCGCATCCATGCCTCGGCCGTCTTGCGCGGATCGGTTTCTCCGCTGACATCGATGATCGGCAGCGACCACGCGAGCGAAGATGCTACGATCTGGCGCGGCTCGATTGCGTCATCGCTGATTCTCACTCGCAGCGTCTCAGTTTCGGATATGAGTACCTGCAATGCCCGTTCGAACAGTATCGGATCGATCGGTCCGGCAATCTCGAGGTATTCGCCTATATTGTACGCGGCGCTTTGAGCGCCGAGGTGCTGGGCAAACCAGATGCCCAGTTGGGCAGCAGACATTGGGAGAACGTCGGCATTCCCGGCTTGAGCCCAGTCGAGTTGCAGCCCATCACCAGAGCCAGCGTACAGTTCGGTGCCGGGATTAACGTACTTGTTCACAGCAATCGGATAATGCGGCGGCGGGAATGGTCAAAAGTCGTAGCATTACTTCGACGCAATGGTCATCCGAGGGTCCATTTTGTCAAGTATAATACGAGCCAGCGCGGGCTGCCTGCACCCCCGCGATGCTGGCACGGGGCATCTCGATGTGGTAATCACCACTCACGTTGAGGTCACCAAAGTTTGATTGACCGATCATGCAGATGCGGTCACGAGAAAGGATCCCAACATGAGCCAGGAATCACCCGGATCTGGGGCGACTGGAGGAACAGCGACGGCCGACGTCACCCGTCGTCCGATCTTAGAGACCGCGCAACAGAATCCGGACGAGCTTGCGGCGCAATTGGTGGACCGACTGTCGCTTTGGTCCGCTGCGGCAGGAGGAGTTCTCCCCCCTCTCGTCGATATGGTTGGAGTGGGTGGAGTCCAGCTTTACATGCTGCGGCGTCTATCTGACATTTACGGGGTGCCATTCTCCAAGAATCTCGGCAAATCAGTGCTCAGCAGTGTAATAGGGGCTCTGGTCCCGGAGAACGCCTCGATGGCCGCCCTTAGCATTATCAAGGGAGTCCCAATAGTGGGGCACGCCATCAGTGGGGTGACGATGGCGGGCGTTTCAGCAGGCGCCACCTGGGTCATCGGCAATGTGTTCATCAAGCACTTTGCTTCCGGCGGCACGCTTCTCGACTTCAATCCGCCGGACTATCGCGAGTTCATCAAGGTGCAGAAGGAGAAATTTGCTGCCAGGAGGTCCGCGGGAGCTGCGCAGGCGGCCACAACCTCAAGTGCAGCCGACGCCGCTCCGAAAGAGCCGGCCCCCTCCAGTGCATGATCGAGTGCGCCATTCCGGAGCCTGCAATCTTGCCCTGCTCCCATACATAGGGGCAAGCGTGAGGGCCTGAGGAGAGGAAAGATGGCGTAATGGCCATAACGATTGGCATCATCATTTATCTTTTGTTTTGTCTTCTTACGGCGTTGTGCGGCAGCCAACGACGGATTGGTTTTTTGGGAACGTTCATAATATCGATTTTCATCACACCGGTTCTGATGCTGATTCTATTGCTGCTAACCGGTCCATCCCGCGGAATCGAATGGCATCGACCCCCACGCAGGGAGTAGCCCGTATCGAGCAGAAGCGGCACTATCCAGCCTCGCTCGGTCCCGCGTGCTCGATCCCCGGCCGGGGCGTAAACTGACGATCGCGATGCCGTTCTTTCAACTCGTCCGACGCGAAATGCAGGGCTCGCTGAACCGGCTCGTGCTCATGGCCGCGCTCGGGGGCATCAGCACTGCCTCTATTCTCGCCGCTATCAACTCCGGTGCACAAGCGGCGGATAGCGGCAGGCCCAGCCTGTGGTCGGCGATGCTCTTCATCATCGCGCTCCTGCTATTCATCAAGACACAAAGCTACGTCCTGCTCACGGCGACAGCTGAGATCGAGGGCATTATTCACAAGGTGCGAGTGCGCCTGATGAACCACGTCCGTCAGTCCGAGTTGCTGCCGCTCGACGAAATCGGGCGCGCCGAGATCGTGGCCGCCATTACGAGGGAGACCACCGTGCTCGCACAGGCAAGCAACACTCTTGCTTTTGCAGCACAGGGCGCCGTTCTTATCACCTTCGTTGCGCTTTACGTCGCCTACCTGTCGCTATTGGCCTTTGCGCTGAGCGTAGTCATCGTCGGGATAGCCGCTGCCCTGTTCCACTCCAGAAATCGTCAACTTGCCAAGGCTACCCAGGAATCCTCGCAATGGGAAAATCGCCTGTACAATCGAGTGATGGACCTGCTCGATGGCTTCAAAGAGGTCCGCCTCAACCACCCGCGCAGTGAGGATTTGTACGGCGACATTCTCGAAGTGTCGAGAACTGCCGCGAACATCAAGATTCGTACGCAGGCCGAGACCTTCAAGCGAATGGTTCTACTGCAGAGCTCGATGTACGCCATGCTCGGAGCCATTGTGTTCGCGGTCCCGGTCCTGACCGATACGCTCGCGGGAGCCCAGATCGGAAAGACAGTAACCGCCCTCGTCTTCGTTATTGGGGCATGTTTCGGGCTCGTGCAGTCCATCCCCATCTTGTCCGCCGCCAATGCCGCAGCAGCCAACATCGAACGTCTCGAGGCACGGCTTGCCGCGGCGGCTGCGGGCATTAGGGGTGAGGCGGAGCCGGCAGCCCGCTTCGATCGAATCGAGATGCGTAATGTTGCTTTCAGCTACGTCGAGAAATCGACTGACGCCGTGTTCCGGGTCGGCCCCGTGGACTTCACGCTGCGCTCCGGCGAGCTCGTCTTCATTACCGGGGGCAACGGCTCTGGAAAATCGACATTTCTGAAGCTGCTCGCGAGCCTGTATAAACCCGATTCCGGCGAGATCACTCTGGACGGAGTGCTCGTTACCGACAGGACGCGCGAGGCTTACCGGCAGCTGATGTCCGCAATCTTCGTCGACTATCACCTTTTCCAACGGCTTTACGGAATCCCCGATCCCGATCCCGTCGAGACGGATCGGCTGCTGGCGCAATTTCACTTGCTCGACAAGACTCACCTCATGAATGGCGAGTTCGATACGATCGACCTGTCGACGGGTCAGCGCAAGCGACTCGCCCTTATCGTGAGCATGCTGGAGAAGCGACCAATCTTGTTGTTGGACGAATGGGCGGCCGACCAGGATCCGGAATTTCGGCGTAAGTTCTATTTCGACCTTTTGCCCAGCTTACATCGGGCGGGGGTAACCCTGGTCGCGGTAAGCCACGATGACCGCTATCTCGACGAAATGGATCTTCCCGCTCGCAGGCTGCGCATGGACGAAGGTCGGTTCGTGGCGGAGGCTGTGGCGGAGACCAGCTGAAGAAAGCCCGTCTGCCGCAGAGGCGCAATCTAATTGCAATCTAACTCATTCTTGATGGTCATCCGCTCGATTAACCGGTAATATGCCGCGGGATTGATTCGTTGCGTTCCCAAGACAAGTCGGCCGGGGATGCTGAGGTGACGAGCTCGATCATCACCGTCGCAACGATGAAAGGCGGCAGCGGCAAAAGCACGGTTGCAAGCTGTCTTGCCGTGCACTGGCATCTCAATGGGCGGCGCGTTGCAATCATTGATGCCGATCCGCAGCGCTCGGTTGCGCGGCTTGCCGCACGCGAGCGCGCCCTCGGGGGCGTACCAGTCGTCGAGGATGCCACGCGTGACATCAGCAGCACAGCTCATCGGCTCTGCGACGAATTTGAGCTCATCATCGTCGACACTCCCGGGTTTCACTCGAATGCCACGCTTGACTGCCTCGGAACGAGCGATTTCGTCCTCATCCCGGTCAAACCCTCCCCATTCGATGTCGATCGCATGCTCGACACGCTCAACATGGTCAATGCTAGTGGGGGCGCTCGCAACGGACGGCCGAATTTTTGCTGCTTGCTGACCCAAACGACGCGCGATTCGGTGATTGGCAAGCACATTCGCAGCGAGCTCGTTGAAGCCGGATTTCCGGTTCTCACAAGCGAGATGCGGAATCGCATCATTTACGCGGAAGCCGCCCTATGGGGCGCTACTCCGACCCTGGTAGACCGCCGTGGACCAGCGGCGCTCGACATCGCGGCAGTCGCGGGAGAGGTCGAGTTTATCCTCCACGCACACTTCGATACGAGGCGAGTGGCGTCGGCATGAACAAAAAGAAGCTGCCCAAAGTCATCGTCTCTCGCGACAGCGAAGCTCCTCCAGCACCCCCGCCGAATGCGACCGCGACCGAAGCTCCCCTCGACCACACCAGCACGAGCAGTAAAACCACCTCGGAGCCCGCATCTCGGGGCACCGAGAACGTCGTCCAGATGATCCGGCCCGCAGTTTCCATTTCATCCGGTGGCGAGTCGAAAATGGCGGGCTCGCCCCAAGTCGCGATGAACAGCGCGGTTCGTCGGTCCAAGGCGCACGCCATTGTGGACCGGTATGCCGCCTATTCGGCTGTGGGCGGATTGGCACCATTGGCCATCGCCAATTTTGCTGCCATTACAGCGATAATCCTGCGAATGGTGAAGGTGCTGTGCAAGCACTATGGCGTGCCCTTCCGGCACGACCGTGCCCGCGCCGTGGTCATTGCGCTGATAGGCGGCGCTATGCCGACCGGGGCGGCGGTGATTACCACGTCCACTCTGCTCTACCTTGCGCCGCCGGCGGCGCTCGTTGGTGCTGCAGTTTCCAGTGTGACAGCGGCGGTGTTCACTCGAAGAGTTGGTCGTGTCTTCATCGCGCATTTCGAGGATGGCGCGCCTTTGGAAGCCTTTTCCGCGTGACCAGGGTGGCGGGCCTTACGGGCGGAACAGATGACGAATGCGGGTCCAGTTGGCGACCCGTGCATCGTTGTTCGCATCCGACTCCGTCTCCCTCGCATTTTCCGGTTCAGGGCCGGGGTCGTCAGGAGCGTGCACCAGCGGGATAACCCCTGGCGCAAGCGGGATCGGGGCGAGCGTCGGCTCTCTTCGGTGGAGCTTGGGCAGCGCAACGACAGGTGGTTCGGTGTGCTCGATGGATTTTGCCTCGCTTTGGGTGCGCTTAGGCAGACCCGGACTCTCTGAAACTGCCAGCCCGGCGCTGCCAGATGTTGCAGCGGCATTCACATGAAATTGCTCGCCGGCCGACTCTGCCTCGATGAGCACCCGGACGGGCTCCTCACCGCTGAGCGGATCCTTCCATTCGAAAGCGTCCAGCCTCCCGGTGAGCGGTGAAACCGGAAGCCAGCGTTCGGAAACGAATCCGTCCGCGGTCCAAGCGGGGTCCCGTGGAGCAGTGAGGGCTCGCACCGTCCATTCGCGTGCGCGCCCCTCGTCGCCATGCTGCATGCGCTCGAGTTGCGCCATCAGTATGGCTGCGCGCTTGGTTGGCGCATCGAGCAGCGCTGCAAGCGCGTCCCGCGCGATCGCAAACTCTTGCGCGTACAGCGCAGCCCGTGCGGTTGCGAGTGCAGCTTCTGGATCGCTCGGTGTTTTTGCCGCGAGCGTCTGAATTCGCGCCAATCGCTCACGGGCGGAGTCCCCGGGCCGAAGGTGACCGTAGGCGTCGGCGAGCTCGGGGTGCGGACTGGCTCGCCACGCCGTCTCTATCACCCGCGCAGCCTTGCGCGGCTCACCCATCTCGGCCAGCACCCTCCCCGCAACGGCCGCCGCAGGCACAAAGCCGGGCGCGAGCTTTACGGCTTCGAGCGCCAGCGTGCTGGCCTGGATTCGATCAGTGTCCTCGAGGCCGATGGCCTGCGCCGTGAGCAGCACGGCGCGCTGGCGCCGATAAGCCACGCGGTCCACCAGCCCGCTCTGCATATTGCGCTCCAGCCGATGCAGGGCGCCGCTCCAGTCGCCGGCAATGCAGCGAAATTCCAGGACGGCCTGCCCGGCCCACACCGGCACGGACTCGTGCTTGGCCGCTTCCTCAGCGTAGAGCAGGGCGGCGGCCGGATCGTTGCGGCGCCGTGCCTCGACAAACAAACCATGCAGTCCAAGCATCTTCGTCTGGTCGCGGCCTGCCATAAGCTCGAAGTTGCGAACGGCCCCCGCGGCATCGCCGCAGAGCTGCGCCGTCTGCGCGCGAAGGAAATGCGTGAGCGGCTCGTCAGGCAACGCGCGGTCTGCCTCTTCCATGAATCGACGCGCCGCAATTGGATCACCTGAGCCAACAGCAATCAGGCCCTGCGACAGCGCCGAGTGCCCACGAGCGTAGCGCCGTTTATGCAGATAGGTCCCAACGCGATCAGGCATCCGGACCAGGGCGCGCAGTGCGGACCACAATATTATGGCCGAAGCGGCGACAACCAAAATGGCGCTGGCCAGCACCATCACCGAGGTATCGACTCGTTGGCCCAGCCACGTGATGGCGACATCACCGGGTCGATCGGCGAGCCAGACGGCGCCGAAGGCTAGGAATCCCAAAAGCAAAAGATAGAGGACGACTCGAATCATCTCATTTGCTCAAGCCTGCCAGCGCAGCGGTGAGTAAACGTTGGCTCGAGCTTACTGCGGCGGATCGCGCTTTTGCTTTCTCGATCCACGCGTCGGCGGGCGCTCGTACGGCCGGCGGAAGCTGCTCCAGCTCGGCAAGCGCACCGGCCAAATCTGCATTGGCGGCCTTGATCTCGGTTCGGTCCAGGACAGCTGAGACATTTTTGCCTCCTCTGGTGTCCTCCGACCGAATACGTACGAGCTTTTGCGCATTTTCCTGCATTCTGGTCAAGAAATTCCCGTGCACGGGCTGCACGGCCCGCAAGGAGGGTATCAGACCCAGGAGCTCGTGACTTAGCGTCGCCTGGTTGGGGATTCCTGACTTTGCAAAAGGCTCTAGCGGCTTCAAAAGGTCGGAAGAGGCGCCAAGCGATTTCACTGCGGCCAGCTCCGGGACAAAGGGCTGCCCGCGCTCCACTGCGGAGCCAAGCGCCATAGCCGCGACTGCCAACCGCCCCGAAGCATCGCTAGCGCTCCCGAGCTTGGTTTCAACTGCGCCAACCCGGTCCGCCAACGATCTGACCTCGCCGGCGAGCTTCTCACGCCCCACCGCGTCGGCAGCGGCGGCCATTTTGTTTGTGAGCTCCGCTAACCCAGCCGCATTCGCGTCGCTACGTCGGCGGACCTCGCTGGCGGCGCTGGCCGCGCTCTCGGTACGCTGAGCCAGTCCGTCGACCCGCGCGGAGAGCGCCTTGAAATCACTGTTAAGCGCGGAAGACCGATCGGCGGGTGAGGTATCGACTGGGGTGGACCCCAATTGCGCAATGGCTCCCTCCAGTTTGCCCACACGATTCGCAAGGCTCTCAACCACACCCCGATCCCCCGACCTGGCCTCCCTGAGCTGGGCTTCGACGCGAGCTACCCGTGCACCGAGCTCTTTCAGATCCGTATCGCGGATTATCAAAAACCCCGCCACCATCAAGCCGGCAGCGACGACGGCGCCACTCAGGCCGCCTGCGATCAGCGCCTTCCAACCGATACGGCGCGGCAACTGACCGGACGCCGAAGCATCCGCACTTTCGCGCCGCGAAGATTCCGCAGCAACATTGGGTGTTTCCTCGACCGACGCTGAGGACGCCGGCTGGGTATCGGAAAGAGCTTCCGGCGGCACATCCGTGTTCTTCATCTCTGTAGCCTCGAGATCGATGGTTCGGCCCTTTCTCGGCCGGTTCTCTTCACTCGACGGTTCTCCGAAAGGAGACTGATCGGTCATTGGGAGTGATTCTTCCGCTGTGATGAGTGGCGGACAAGCTTCCTTCCGTTGAGGACGGTTAAAGCATCCCCGGTCGTGACGGCAACGCAGGATACCGAAGACGCGCTGGGTCGCATCACTTTCACGAGTTCACGAGCTCGATCAACGCCGCCTCTTCCGGCCGCGCTGCGATCTTTATTCCACCAGCGCCATGGGCCGCAAGTGGCGCGGCGACCTGTGCTGATAAACAATAGTGGCACGGCGCAAGCGCGCTCTGCATCGCGCCAGAACGCAAAGCAGAATCGATATAGGCTTGCGCGGTGCGCTTTGAAAAATGCATGACCCCATCGATTCTCTTTTGGGACAGCGCCGCCTGAATTGCCTCGGGAAGTTGGACGGACTTGAGCATTCGATACACCACCACCGGGACAACCATGAAGGAAAAATCCCGCTCTACAAGATCACCGGCATGATTTTCCGCGCAAAGGTAAACAAGCTTGGCGTCACTTGCACCGAACCGATCGGTCAGCATATTGGCAAGATCATTTCTATCTCCATCCGCGGAATGCACTTCGGCAAATCCGACTGCGCGCGCATGCTTTGCGGTATGCCGGCCGACTGTGAATGCCGGGAGGGACGCGAGCCGCTCGCGGAAGGATTGGGTTTGCAGCGCGCGCGCTGCGTTTGCGCTTGTCATCACAACCGCCGCGAAAGCTTGATCCGGCAAATTGCCGTGAACCGGCTCGAAGCACAGCATGGAAGCGATGAGCACATCATGCCCCTGAGCGCGCAAAGCCTGGGCCGTACGCTCTGCGTCGGGCTCAGGGCGGGTAATGAGAAGCCTCATGTTCAGGCCGGTCGGAAAAAGTCGGCGCCAGCTCGCGCCTTGAGCTCGCGCCCAGCATCGGCGCCAATGAGAAAGGCGTCATCGGGCACTCCATCACGTTCGATCGAAAACCTTTCGCTGCCATCCGGTTTTGCGATCAGGCCGCGAAAATGCAGCCGGCCCTCATGAAGCACGGCATGAGCTGCTATGGGCGTTCGACATGAACCCTCGAGCAACGCAAGAAAGGCGCGTTCGGCGCAAAGTGCAGTAGCCGACGGGAAATCGTTGAGCGCGGCCAGGAACGCCATAACGTGGGTATCGTCGGCACGCGTCTCGATTGCTATGATCCCTTGACCTGCTGCGGGCAGAAATTCGTCAACTTCCAGGACCGCAGTCGCCCTTTCCGCGATGCCCAAACGCTTCAAGCCGGCAAGGGCAAGCACAATGGCATCAACCGCTCCGGCTTGCAGTTTGGCCAAACGGGTCTCGACGTTCCCCCGAATGCTGACCACCGAGAGATCGGGGCGCAAGCTTTTGACCAGAGCCTGCCGGCGAAGGGAGGCGGTGCCGACGATTGCTCCTTTGTGAAGGTCGCGCAGGCTCTTGGCTCTACGGCTGATGAAGACGTCGCGCGCATCCTCGCGGGGCGGCACGGCAGCAATTGCCAGCCGGGCCGGGAGCACCGTCGGCATGTCTTTGGCCGAATGCACCGCGGCATCGATCCTCCCGGCCAGAAGCGCCTGTTCGATCTCCTTGGTGAACAGGCCTTTGCCCCCTATTTCCATGAGCGGGCGGTCGCGAATAAGGTCTCCACTCGTGCGGATGATCTCGAGCTTCACTCGTTCACGCGAGTCTGGGTGAATGCTTGCAAGGCGCTCACGCACCTCGTGCGCTTGCGCAAGTGCCAGCGGGCTGCCGCGCGTGCCGATGCGCAGAATGTCATTGCCATGAGCAACCGATTGCACCGAGGATTGCACGCCCTAACCTCGCAGGGCTGTCCCGATCGGACCAACGAGCACCGTAGCGCGGATGCACGGCTGGGGGAAACCAGCACGAGCTTGGCGGCAGGCGTGGCATGCCGGACGCTCCTTTGGGCATCGCTGGAACGAGCAGGAGTCCCGGCTACGGCCGCGACGCGTGGTCGAGGGTCGGGCGGCCCGTTCGCTTACGAGCGAGAACCTTGAATGCTGGTCCTCGGTATCGAGACGACCTGTGATGAGACCGCGGCCGCCGTGGTTGAGCATCGTGGGGCCGGACCAGGCGGCATACTTGCGAATGTAATCCTGTCTCAAGTCAAAGAGCATTCCGCATTCGGAGGAGTTGTCCCGGAAATCGCGGCGCGCGCTCATGTCGAGACACTCGATATGATCGTTGCGCAAGCCATGACAGAGGCCCAGTGCAGTTTCCGCGCGATCGACGGGGTCGCCGCAGCTGCCGGGCCCGGCCTTATCGGGGGCGTAATTGTGGGCCTCACGACCGCGAAGGCAATCGCGCTGGTGACGGAGAAGCCGCTCATTGCGGTCAACCACCTTGAAGCGCATGCCCTCACCGCGAGGCTTACGGACGGCACGCCATTCCCCTATTGCCTCTTCCTCGCATCCGGAGGGCACACGCAAATCGTCGCGGTGCTGGGGGTGGGCGACTATGTTCGGCTGGGAGCCACACTTGATGATGCTATCGGAGAGGCCTTCGACAAGACGGCGAAGCTTCTCGGACTCGGCTATCCCGGCGGTCCGCGTGTTGAGAAAGAGGCCCTCGGGGGGAACGCCGAGCGCTTCGTTCTGCCACGCCCCATGGTCGGACGTCCACACGCCGACTTTTCGTTATCAGGACTGAAAACCGCGCTCAGACTTGAAGCGGAACGGGTCGCGCCCCTTAGCGACGAGGATGTTCGCCATCTCTGCGCCTCATTCCAGCAGAGCATAGTGGACATAGTTGCAGATCGGCTTCGCAGCGGCCTCAAGATGTTCCGTGACCGCTACGCCAAGCCGAGCGCCTTGGTGGCTGCTGGCGGGGTTGCAGCCAATGAAGCAATCCGCAAGGTCCTCCACCGCATCGCATTCGAGGCCGGCACGGCCCTCGTCATCCCGCCGAGCGAATTGTGCACGGACAACGCAGCGATGATCGCCTGGGCTGGAGCGGAACGCCTGGCACTGGGGCTTACCGATACACTCGACACCTCGCCGCGCGCACGGTGGCCGCTCGATCAACTGGGACATGCGCGAAAGCGTCTATCAGAGGCAACCAACATCCCCGCCAAGGAGCGGAGTTGAGCGACCCACATGTCACTGCGACTTTCGCAGCTGCTTATGATGTCCTGACAGGGCTATGACCTTCGACCGCATTGCGGTGATAGGAGCGGGCGCGTGGGGAATCGCACTTGCGAAGGCGCTGTCGCGGGCAGGCCGCACGGTTCTTTTGTGCGCCCGTGACCGCCGCAGCGCAGATCGTTTGCGCGACGAGCGCGAAAGCGCGCGGCTGTCGGGAATACGCCTGGACGACCATGTCGTGATCGCCGCACTCGACGCAGGATTATCGTCGCATGACCCGATTCTAATGGCGATACCCGCGCAGGACATGCGAGCTGCCGCGCTCAGGATTGCCCCGGCGCTGAAACAAGGCGCAACGGTCATTGCCTGCGCGAAAGGAATTGAGCGCCGCACCGGGAAATTCATGACGGAGGTGCTTGCGGAAGCGCTGCCTGCCGCCATTCCCGCGGTCCTCTCCGGCCCGAGCTTTGCACATGACGTTGCCCGTGGTCTTCCAACCGCCCTCACCCTTGCAACGCGTGTCGATGAACGCGCATCCGCACTCGCATCAGCGCTGGGATCAGTCACGTTCCGGCCCTACCATTCGACCGATGTGCGGGGGGTTGAGATTGGCGGAGCGGCAAAGAACGTGCTTGCCATTGCCGCGGGCATCGTTGCGGGGCGGGCCCTGGGCGCAAGCGCTGCAGCGGCAGTGATCACCCGTGGTTTCGCCGAGCTGTTTCGCTTCGGCGAGGCGTATGGCGCGCGTCCCGAGACGCTGACTGGGCTGTCTGGCCTGGGCGACGTGGTTCTGACCTGCTCGAGCCCGAAGTCCCGCAATTACTCCTTTGGCGTTGCGTTGGGAAAAGGGCAGGCCGCCGATCCGGCCAGCATCGGCGGCAAGCTCGTCGAAGGCCTTTTCACTGCCGGCGTATTGGTGCAGATGGCAGAGGAACGTGGCATCGAGATGCCGATCGCGCGTTCGGTAGATGCCATTATAACAGGCCGGACCACCGTAGATGAGGCCATCGATAGCCTGCTGACGCGGCCATTCCGCGCGGAGGGATGGCAACTCTGAATTGTCTTTTGGAGAGAGCAAGCTATGGCACATTGGCTGCTGAAGACCGAGCCCGAGGAATTCTCATGGCACGACCAGGTGTCGCGCGGCGCCAAGGGGGAGCCGTGGACCGGCGTGCGCAATTTCATAGCCAGACGGAATCTCAAGTCGATGAAGACCGGCGAGCAAGCGTTTTTCTACCATACCGGCAGGGAGAAGCAGGTGGTAGGAATTGTTGAGGTGATCCGAGAAGCTTACCCCGATCCGACCGATCCCAAGGGCATATTTGTAGCCGTCGACGTCAGGAGCGTGAAGCCGCTGCCGAAATCGATCACGCTCGCCGCCATCAAAGCCGAGCAGCGCCTCAAGGAGATGGCACTGGTCAAGTATTCTCGGCTTTCCGTCCAACCGGTGACAGACAAGGAATGGGGGATCGTCTTCGCCATGGGGGGCTTGAACCCGTAGCCCGTGTGAGCGGCGGCCCTGGCCAACACACACAGGAGTGAACCCGTGAGCGCGGGCGCAGTTTACTGAAAGAGGAGGATGATGCCGTTCAGCGACTAAAATCGGAACCTGCAAGGCTTGTCGCTTGCGCGACCCGCATCGCATAATGGGGCGGAGAAACGGATGAGAGCGCGGCCCGAGAGGGAGGACCGCACCGCCTGGAGGAGACAATGCCTGAAGCCGCAGCCATCTCGGAGCCCAAAGCATCCGAAAAAATCTACGACGTCCCCACGGAATGGAAAAACCGCGCCTACATTGATGCATCCAAGTACCATGAGATGTATGCCCGCTCTGTCCGCGATCCGAATGGATTTTGGGCCGAGCAGGCCAACCGCCTCGACTGGTACAAGGCCCCGACCAAGATCAAGAACAGCTCCTTTGGTCCGGGCGCGGTCTCGATCAAATGGTTCGAGGACGGCATGCTCAATGCGGCCTACAATTGCATAGACCGCCACCTCCCTAAACGCGCACACCAGACGGCGATCCTCTGGGAGGGTGATGATCCTGCCCAGTCGAAGCCGATCTCTTATCAGCAGCTGCACGACGAGGTGTGCAGGCTCGCCAACATCCTGCGCAACCGCGAGGTCAAGAAAGGCGACCGGGTGACGATCTACCTGCCGATGATCCCGGAGGCGATCTACGCCATCCTCGCCTGCGCTCGGATAGGCGCGGTTCATTCTGTCGTATTCGGGGGCTTCTCGCCCGAATCGCTTGCCGGCCGCATCGAGGATTGCCAATCGCAGGTCGTGATCACCGCCGACGAGGGGGTGCGCGGCGGACGCAAAGTGCCGCTCAAGGCCAACGCCGACGCCGCGATCGCCAAGGTCGGCGGCGTGGATCACGTCATCGTGGTGCGCCACACCGGCGCGGCCGTAGACATGGAGCCGGGGCGCGACGTCTGGTTCCACGAGGCGGCTGAGGTGGTCACGGCGGAATGCCCCTGCGAGCACATGCACGCGGAGGATCCGCTCTTCATCCTTTACACCTCGGGCTCCACGGGAAAACCGAAAGGAGTGCTGCACACCACCGGCGGTTATCTCGTGTATACGGCCATGACACACCAATACGTCTTCGATTATCACGAGGGCGATATCTATTGGTGCACCGCCGACGTCGGGTGGGTCACCGGCCACAGCTACATCGTCTATGGACCGCTCGCCAACGGCGCGACAACGCTGATGTTCGAGGGCGTGCCGAACTACCCCTCAACGTCGCGCTTCTGGGAGGTTTGCGATAAGCACAAGGTCAACATCATCTACACCGCGCCCACTGCGATCCGCGCGCTGATGCAGGCAGGAGACGCGCCGGTCAAGAAGACCTCGCGCAAGTCGCTGCGTCTCCTCGGCACGGTCGGCGAGCCGATCAATCCGGAAGCCTGGGAGTGGTACTACCGCGTCGTGGGCGAGGGCCGCTGCCCCATCGTCGATACCTGGTGGCAGACCGAGACCGGCGGGATTCTGATTACGCCTCTGCCGGGCGCGATTCGACTCAAGCCCGGATCTGCGACGCTCCCGTTCTTCGGCATCCAGCCGCAGATCGTAGATTCCGAGGGCAAAGTCCTGGGAGACGCAGCCACCGGCAACCTGTGCCTCGTCGATTCCTGGCCGGGCATGATGCGCACCGTGTACGGCGATCACCAGCGTTTCATCGATACCTATTTCAAGGCCTATCCGGGCAAGTATTTCACCGGCGATGGCTGCCGCCGTGATGAGGATGGCTACTACTGGATTACCGGGCGCGTCGACGACGTCATCAACGTCGCGGGACATCGGCTCGGCACCGCCGAAGTCGAGAGCGCACTGGTTGCGCATCCGAAATGCTCCGAAGCCGCCGTCGTGGGCTATCCCCACGACATCAAGGGCCAGGGCATCTACGCCTACGTCACCTTGATGGCCGGGGAGCACCCGAGCGAGGAGCTGCGCAAGGAGCTCGTGGCCTGGGTGCGCAAGGAAATCGGCCCGATCGCCTCGCCGGACATCATTCAGTTCGCTCCGAGCCTCCCGAAGACGCGATCCGGCAAGATCATGCGGCGCATTCTGCGCAAAATCGCTGAGGACGAGTACGGAAGCCTCGGCGACACATCGACCCTTGCGGACCCGACCGTGGTCGATGACCTCGTGAACAATCGGCAGAATCGCCGCTCGGCCTGATAAGCGTCCAGCGTGCCGTCCTGGGGGGCCGGTTTCGAGCCGGCTCCTGCGGCTCAAGGGCAACCGCAGCGCTGTGGCCGGGGCGGCACAGTCGTCCAAATTCCGCCAGCTCTCCATGACGCATTCGCGGTTTTGGTTAAAGACCGCGCGTTAATCTGTTTATGATGGTGTTTGATCTGACGCCCGATGGAGAATCCGGCGCAGGATGATCGGGTGGTCAAATCGATCGTAGGAACTTCAGGGGCGACGGGGCACATCAAATGCAATTGTCACGATGGCTCGCAGCCGGTTCGGCTGTGCTCATGTTTGGCGCGAGCGCTGCGCTTTCGCAGCCCGCACAAGCTCGCGAAATCGTCGGATTCTCCGGCGGCTACGCGCCGGGAACCGTGGTGGTGAAAACGGCACAGCGCTCGCTCTACTACGTCCTCGGCAACGGCCGGGCGCTACGCTATCCCGTCGGCGTCGGTCGCGCCGGCAAGCAGTGGTCCGGGGTCGCGATTATCAACGGCAAGTATTTGCGTCCGGCGTGGACCCCACCGGCCGAGGTCAAGCGCGACAAGCCCAATTTGCCGAACGTGATTCGCGGAGGGGCAGGCAACAATCCAATGGGGGCGGCCGCACTCACCCTCAGCGCAGGCGAATACGCGATCCACGGGACCAACAACCCGAGCTCGATCGGCGGCTTTGTCTCCTATGGCTGCATCCGCATGTATAACCAGGACGTTCTCGACCTATACGGCCGTGTCGGCTTTGGCACCCCGGTCGTCGTGACACAGTAGCACCTGAAGTGCCTAAGCTTTCGCGTCGCGGACGGCCGCCCCCGTATCCGTTGAATCCGGGCCAAACGGCGGCAGCCAAATTATCGGCTTGACTGGCGGACTCATCGCGCCCACCCAACATAACCCCAGCGAACAAGCGTCGCCGTCGTCGGGACCAGCTCAAAACGGTCCCAACGTGCGCCGATGCTCGAGTTGGGACCCACGGCTATGAATTACGTACGTACCGCCATTCTGCTTGCGGGACTCACCGCCCTTTTCATGGCCGTGGGCTTCGCGATCGGCGGCGAAAGTGGCGCCGTCCTGGCGCTCCTGGTCGCGGCAGGGATGAATCTTTTCACCTACTGGAACGCGGACAGGATCGTTCTTTCGATTCATGGCGCACGGGAAGTGGACGAGCGTTCAGCCCCCGAATTGATCGCCATCGTCCGTGACCTTTCCCAACGTGCGGGTCTCCCCGTGCCTCGGGTGCATGTCATGGACAACGCGCAGCCGAATGCCTTCGCCACCGGCCGTAACCCGGCGCACGCCGCAGTCGCTGTGAGCACGGGTCTGCTCGACCTGCTCAGCCCGCAAGAGCTTGCGGGCGTGCTGGCGCATGAGCTCGCGCATGTGAGGAATCACGATACTCTTACGATGACCATCACCGCGACGATCGCGGGCGCAATTTCCATGCTGGCGCAATTCGGCCTGTTCTTCGGGGGCACGCGCGAAAACAATAACGGCCTGGGAGTGGTCGGCACTTTGCTGATGGTGGTTCTGGCCCCCATCGCCGCCATGCTGGTGCAGATGGCTATCAGCCGCACGCGCGAATATGCCGCTGACGAAATGGGTGCCCGGGTCAGCGGCCATCCCCTGGCACTAGCCACGGCCCTTGCCAAGATCACGCGTGCGGCCGAGACAATTGAGAACGATACCGCCGAGCGCGCCCCAGCCACGGCCCATCTCTTCATCGTCAATCCCCTTATTGGGCACGGCATGGACAATCTGTTCTCCACCCATCCTACGACGGAGAACCGGATCGCCGAGCTCCGGCGTTTGGCGCAGGAAATAGGCGATGAGCGGGTTGGATCGGAGGGCCTCCGCCAGGAAGGCTTCGACCGTCGCTCCTCAGTACCCTCCTATCCCTCGCGTCCGGGCAACCCCTGGGGGCGGGCGGGCTCGCGCGGCCCCTGGGGCTGATTCCAATTGGGATGGCTGCAAGAGCAGCGAAGGGCCGGCGGCGAGCGGTCATCCGCGCGGCAACTGCGTCCGTCGAAGCGCCAGGGTTTGCCGCCCGAAAAGTCGCGGCAGATATCCTCGGGAACGTAATTCGGCGCCGCCGGCCCTTGGACGAACAGCTCCGCGACGTCGCAACACAGCCTGATTTTGCGCGCCTGTCGGAGCGTGATCGCGCGTTAGTGCGCGCCCTGACCGCCAAGGTGCTTCGCCGTTTGGGAAGCGGAAGGCATCTGCTGCGGCATCTGGTGGACCGCGGACTGCCCGATCATGCCCCGGGTGTTGAGCTCGCTCTGCTCATCGGCATGGCGCAGATTCTGTGGCTCGACGTGCCGGACCATGCTGCGGTTGACCTGTCCGTCCGGCTGGTGCGCTCGGACCGGCGCGCCGCGTCCTATGCCGGCCTTGTCAACGCGGTTCTGCGGCGCACGATCCGCGAGGGAAGCCAGTATCTCGCGAGCACCGATGCAGTGGCGCTGGATACTCCAAGCTGGCTCATGGACCGTTGGGTGCACAATTACGGCACCGAAACGGCGCGGCGCATTGCGGCCGCTCACTCCCAGGAGCCCGCGATCGATTTTACCATAAAGAAGAAGAGAGGAGAGCCTCAGGGCTGGGCAGAAAAGCTCGGCGGCCGTGTGCTGCCCACTGGCTCGGTGCGGGCGGTCGTGCATGGACCGACCACGCAATTGGCCGGATATGCGGAGGGTGCGTGGTGGGTCCAGGACGCAGCTGCCGGATTGCCCGCCCGGCTCATGGGCGACCTCCAGGGCCGCGTAGTTGCGGACGTCTGCGCTGCGCCCGGTGGCAAGACCATGCAGCTTGCGGCAGCCGGGGCGCGGGTCGTTGCGATCGACCGGTCGGCGGATCGAGTCGCGCGACTCAGAGAAAATCTTCGGCGGGTCGGGCTTGCTGCAGAGCTTGTTACAGGTGACGTCCTGGAATGGGAGAAAGGCTCGTTCGACGCCGTGCTCCTCGATGCTCCCTGCTCCGCAACCGGCACTATCCGACGGCACCCCGATATTCCTTGGATAAAGCGGGAAGCGGACATTCCAGCGCTGGCACTCATCCAGCGGCACCTGCTCGCGAAGGCCGCTGACCTCGTGAAACCCGGGGGCACGCTGATCTACTGCGTCTGCTCACTGGAGCCGGAGGAGGGGAAAGATGTTGTGGGCGATCTCCTCCGCCAGAAGCCGCAGCTCCGCCGCCGGCCTGTAACACCAGGGGAGGCCCACATACCGCCCCGGTGGCTTACGGCAGAAGGCGATCTGCGCACCTTGCCCTGCCATCTTCCCGACCGGGATCCGGCGATGGCTGGGCTAGACGGCTTCTATGCCGCCCGCCTTGAGCGCATTGTTTTCTAGAGCGCGCTCCACGGCGCCGTCTCACAAGCCTCCGAGCCTGCCCCTCGTCCCAGCACCCGAACGCAGGAAAGCGGCAGGTAAGCGGCAGGTAAGCGCAGACGGTTGGAGGGAAATCCGACCTTCGCTATGGTGACACGCCCGCCAATGAGGGGAGCCAAGCCTCGAATGTCGCGCGCCTCGGTCGCGGAACGAGCCGGGTTGTCCGTTATCCTGGTGCGCAGGCTGTTTGGCGGCCTTGTCGGCCGGCTCACCACAAATCCGATCGTCAGCTGGCTCGCCTCGTTCGGCAAGCCGGATCGGCTGGTGATTGCGCCGCAGGATCTACGCACGACCGATGCCACCCGTGCAGGCGAGATCTATTCCGGACGTTTTGCTTTCGCTGGAAAGGTGGTCGTTTGCGAATCTCGATCGCCCTTCCAGATGACGCCACCATCGGACGATTGGGCGGCCGCACTGTTCGGCTTCGGGTGGCTGCGGCATCTGCGCGCAGCGGAGTCCGCCATAGCTCGCGCGAACGCCCGCGCTCTAGTGGACGAGTGGATCACGATGAGCGGCGCACGCAATGCACTCGCCTGGCGTCCTGAGGTCGTCGCCCGGCGTATCACCTCCTGGATCAGCCAAGCCCCCCTGATGCTCGACGACTCCGATCCAGCCTTTTATCGCCGGTTTATGCGCAGCCTCACGCGTCAGATCCGGCACTTGAGCTATACGCTGGGCGAAGCACGCGACGGCGTTCCCCGCCTTCAGGCCGTGATGGCGCTGACCTATGCCGCGTTGTGCGTGGCAGGACAGCAGCGTTACGTGCGCACGGCCGCGCGCCGGCTGACCGAGGAGCTCGGCCGGCAGATCCTCCCCGATGGCGGGCACATCAGCCGCAACCCCGGCGCATTGATTCCCATTCTGATCGATCTATTGCCGCTGCGTACCGCATTTACGGCGCGCAACCTCTCACCGCCGCCAGCGCTCCTCAACGCCGTTGACCGCATGATGCCGATGCTGCGCTTCTTCCGACATGGCGACGGCAACTTCGCCCTGTTCAACGGCATGGGGCCGACCCCGGCCGACCTGGTAACGACTATCCTTGCTTATGACGATGCGCGCGGCGCCCCGCTCGCTAATGCGCCGCATTCTGCGTACCAGCGGCTAGAAAGCGCGGGAACCCTCGTCGTCATGGATACGGGCCGCCCACCCCCATTCGCCCTAAGCCAGGAAGCGCACGCAGGTTGTCTTTCCTTCGAGCTCTCGGTGAGGCAGACCCGCCTCGTCGTCAACTGCGGCGTTCCCGCAACCAACCGCGACAGCTGGCGTCAGGTGGCGCGTGCCACCGCTGCCCATTCCACGGTCACGTTCAACGACACTTCATCGTGCGGCTTTGTGCCGGCTCGGCCGGTGAAGCGATTGCTCGACGGCACCCCCATCGTCGGGGGACCACGGCACGTTGCGGTCGCGCGCGAAGAAAGGCCTGAAGGTATGACGCTGGTCACCTCGCACGACGGCTATACCGACCTGTTCAACATGGTGCATCACCGCACCTTGACGCTCTCACCCGACGGTCAGAAGCTCGATGGCGAGGACGTGTTCACGCCGGCGAAAGGCGAGCTCGTGGCGGGCGACAAGGATCAGTTTGCCTTGCGCTTCCATCTGCATCCCGCGATCAAGGCGACTCGGCTCGCGGATGGGCACAGCGTCATGCTGGTCATGCCAAACCGGGGGGTCTGGAACTTCGAGACGTTGGAGGATCGGGTTGACCTCGAGGAGAGCGTATACCTCGCTGGCCCTGATGGCCCCCGCCGCACCCTGCAGATTGTGATCCTGGGTCATGCGCGCAAAGTGATGCGAGTCCAGTGGAGCTTCGTCGAGACCTCCGCTGAAAGCGCGCCGGCCCCGGTGCGGCGCGATCGAGGTGCTGAGCCGCAGTTGCCGTTATGACAAGCCCCGATCGCGTGCACGTCTGCCGCGCCCTCATTTCCGTATCCGACAAGACCGAACCGGTCGGCTTCGCCTGCTCGCTTGCCGCCATGGCATCGAGCGGGCCCCGACCGGCAACACGCACAAGGCGCTGGGGCACCCCGTCGTCCCCGCGCTTCAGGTTGCCGATCTCACCGGCTTTCCCGAAATAATGGACGGTCGGGCGAGGAGGGCCGCATCCCGGGGCGCAGGACGGCCTCGTCGCCTACGGCACCGGAAGGATCACACCGCTGCCATGGCGGCGCATGGCATGCGGCCCATCGATCTCCTGGTCGTAAACCTCTACCCGTTCGAGGCGACCGTCGCCCAAGCCGCGGATTTCAGGCATCAAGCAGCTCAGTCGCGCGAAGCGCGGCCAGACGCTTCGGTATCCGCACTCGTCCGACATGCCTCCGACGCCGAGTCTATGGCGCAGAAATAGCTCTTGCTTCTGGCGCAGAATCCGAGCTCCGAATCCTTGTCGAAGTTCTTGAGGCAAGCGTCCATCCAGTCGATGCTGATGCGAGCCTTGTCGAACTCCTCCTCGCCGCAGAATCGATCGAGATTGGCAACGACGCGCTCGAACTCTTTCGGGATACCGTGCCTGGTGCGCACGCCCAAGCTTTGCGCCCGCTCGTAATAGGCCTGCGATACGCTGATGCAGTCGGCCTTATCGGTGGGGGTGCGGGCTTCCGGACCGGCCGTCTCGAGCTTCGCTACGTCGGCCTTGTGCCTCCCACCGCGGGCGTGCCTGCCCGACCGATGCCTTGCCGCGTGCCTCGCCCCGCTGGATGCGTTTTTTCCGACGGCGCTGGAGCGGTGCTTCGCTGCGACGGGAGACGTCGCAGACGCACATACGAGGCCCGCCAATGCAAGCAGGCAGGCCACTGCTGTTAGCCGACCCCTGCGCGGCATTCCCCACCCTCTCGCCGCCGTTCACGCCTCAGCCGTCGATCCTAGCCGGCATTGTGACGACTCTATAGCGAGGTCAGCTGCCCGGTATTCCCCGCCGCAGGTCCGATTTTCAACCCTTGGTAAGGGCTGACCCGGAAAGATAGCCTCAGGTAGCAGGACTGTGATCGCCCCCTGCTAAGGCACGCGGACGAGATCGCCCAGCAGGCTGGCTGCGACCGTGAGCTTCGCAAGCGTAAGGCCGGAATTGGCGATCTCGTGGACAGACATGCGCACGCGCTCGACCTCGTGCCGACGTGGAGAGGCCCACGACTCCACCGCTTCCGCTCCCGCAGCACCGTTACCGGCCATCGCCGCGGTTAGCCGCTGCTCTGCCTGCCCGATGGAATCCAGAGCGCGGTCGAGTGCAAGCCGATCGAAATAGTCCGAGACGACAATGCTGCGCGCTGCCGCCCCGATCTGATCGAGCCGGAAATACGCCTCGACAGCGAAATAGACCGCGGCCAGCTCGCCGATATCGCGACCGGTACGGTCTGCGACCACTACGATATCGGGCGCGGCCGAGAGCGCAGGCAGACTGGCGATCCGGCGCGCGAGATCCTGCGGCACGCCTTGCCCCCGCAGCTCACCTGCGCGCGCCTCGCACCGTGCTGCCGCGGCCGTGGGCAGCGCGTTGCCGAGCGCGGCTTCAACCGCCGCAACGCCGGCTCGGTAATGCGCGACGATCGCCGCGAGACCCTGCCTGAAATCGACATTGCGCAGGAACCAGACCAGGCGGTCGAGCAGCAGGCTTTGAACTGCAGCGTAGAGCTCAAGCTGCAAGCTCCCGGGAATCCGGTTGTCGAGAGCGTCGATCGCATTATTGAGCGCGCCCATCTCGTAGCTGTCGCGGACGGCCGCAAAAGCAGCGGCGATCTGCGCGGCTCCCGCACCGGTCTGGTCCGCGATGCGCACCACCAGCGAGGGGCCGCCGCGGTTGATCATGGAGTTGGCGAGCTGGGTCACGATGATCTCGCGACGAAGCCGATGGTGCTCGAGCGCGTCGGGAAAGGCTTGCGCAATTGCATCGGGGAAATAGCGGCCAAGCTCGCGGCCGAGATAGGGATCGTCGGGCACATTCGAGTGCAAGAGCTCGTGATTGAGGGAAAGCTTGGCGTATGCGAGCAGGACCGATAGCTCCGGACGCGTCAGCGCCTGGGATCGCCGCCGCCGTTCCGCAATCTCCATGTCGTCGGGCAGGAACTCGAGCGCGCGGTCGAGCTCTCCCGCTGTTTCCAGGCTCTGCATCAATCGCTGCTCGAAGCCGAGATCTTCGAGACCACGCCGCTCTGCCAGCGAGAGCGCAAGCGTCTGCAGATAATTGTTGCGCAGCACGAGCGTCGCCACGTCCTCGCCGATATCCGCCAGCAGGCGATTGCGCGCGTCGCGCGAAAGTCTGCCGTCACGTAGCGGCGCGGCCAGTGCAATCTTGAGATTGACCTCGAGGTCAGAGGTGTTCACACCGGCGGAGTTGTCGATTGCATCGGTGTTGAGCCGAATGCCGCGCTGGGCCGCCTCGATACGGCCGCGCTGGGTCATGCCGAGATTTGCCCCCTCTCCCACGACCTTGGCGCGCAACTCCTTGCCGGTGACGCGGACCGCATCGTTGGCTCGATCACCGGCGGCTTCGTCGGTTTCGGCCGAGCCACGCACGTAAGTTCCGATGCCGCCAAAGAACAGGAGGTCAACGGGTGCCTGCAGGATCGCATGCATGATCTCCTGGGGCGTGGCCTTCTCCGTCGCCAGCCCAAGCAGCGCCTGTGCCTCGGGCGACAACACAATCTCCTTGAGCGCGCGCGAGAACACGCCGCCTCCCTTGGAGAGAAGCGCGCGATCATAATCCTGCCAGCTCGAGCGCGGCAGCTCGTACAATCGCCGGCGCTCGGCAAAGGTTTTTTCCGGCTCGGGAGCGGGGTCGATGAAGATGTCGCGATGATCGAAAGCGGCGACGAGCTTGATCGTTTTTTCACGCAGCATGCCGTTACCGAACACGTCGCCGGACATGTCGCCCACCCCGGCCACAGTGAACGGAGTGCGGGAAATGTCGACATTCATCTCGCGGAAATGACGCTTGACCGACTCCCAGGCGCCACGTGCAGTGATGCCCATCTTCTTATGGTCGTAACCGGCGGAGCCCCCGGAGGCGAAAGCGTCGTCGAGCCAGAAGCCGTGATTCTGCGCGATGGCGTTGGCCAGGTCCGAGAAAGTTGCAGTACCTTTGTCGGCGGCTACGACGAGATAGGGATCTTCGTCGTCATGCCGCACCACGTTGTCCGGCGGGACCACCCGCATGCCGTCGAGGTTGTCTGTGATGTCGAGCAAGGTCGAAACGAAAAGCTCATAAGCAGCGGTCCCCTCAGACTGGACCATCTCCCGCGTTGCACCCGCCGCAACCATGCGGCTGAGGAATTTCGGCACGAAGCCGCCCTTGGCGCCGACCGGAACTATTACGGCATTCTTGACCTGTTGCGCTTTCACCAGCCCGAGCACCTCGGTACGGAAATCCTGCGGCCGGTCGGACCAGCGAATGCCGCCGCGCGCCACCTTTCCGAACCGCAGATGCCCGCCTTCCACCCGCGGCGAATAGATGAAGATCTCATAAAGCGGCTTGGGCGCTGGCACCGCAGCAAGCGTCCTGCTCGCGAGCTTGATCGCAATCAGCTGCTTTGGACGGCCCGCCTCGTCAATCTGATAAAAATTGGTACGGACCGCAGACTGCACCGCCTGGACGAAATGCCGGATGATGCGGTCCTCGTCGAGACTCTCGACCTTGCGCAATGCACCGTCGATCCCGCCTGAGATCTCGGCCTCGCGCGCGCTACGCTCCTCGCCCGAGACGGACTGGCGCGGATCGAACCGCATCGCGAACAGCCGCACGATGTCCGCGCTGATCTCCGCATGCTTCACCAGGGTCGCCCACATGTAGTCCTGGGAGTAGGACACCCTGAGTTGCCGCAAGAACCGGGAGATACAGCGGATCAGAGCAACCTCTCGCCACATCAACCCGGCCGTCAGCACCAGAGCATTGTAACCGTCGTTCTCGGCAGTGCCGCCCATCACCACCAGGAACGCAGCCTCGAGCGCGTGCTTGGCTGCGTCAAGATCGAGCGGTCGGCCATCCGCGCGCTCCAGCACCATGTCGTGAAACCACACGTCGGCGGTGCCCGGAGGCCTGCGCGCGATCAGGTAGGTGCGCTCGTCGACAACCTTGAAGCCCATGTGCTCGAGCGCCGGCACGCGCTCGGAGAGCGCAATCGGCCGCGCATGGCTCCAGGTCTTCAAAGCCACGACATTGGGAGGATCGCCCGTGCGGCGGTGGAAATCGACGGCAAGCGGTCGCTCCGGCGACAGCGCCTCGATGCGGCGGATGTCGGCGACGGCATCGAGCGGCGAGTAAGCTTCGCGGTAGCCTTGGGAGAACGCATCGCCATAGCGCTGCAACAAAGCGCTCGCACGGGCGGGCTCATGGAGCTGCGCAAGCTCATCGCCGAGGGCGTCGATCCAGGTGCGGACGATCGCCTCGACCTGCCGCTCCAGCTCTGCCCGCTCGGGCGCAGGCGGAGCTCCCTCCCAAAGCGCGACGATGAAATGGACACGCACCAGCGGTCCCTCCGGAAAGAACGGGTAGAACGCGGTCACCCGGCCCTTGAAGGCCTGCGCGAGATAATCGCCGATGCGGCGGCGCACGTTTCCGTCGTAGCGGTCACGCGGAACGTAGACCAGGACCGATTCGAAACGATTGAACAAATCGCGCCGGGGCAGCACGCGCACGCGCGGGCGCTCGCCGAGCTGCAGCACGGCGAGCGCAAATTGCAGCAGCGTGTCCTCGTCGATCTGAAAGAGCTCGTCGCGCGGGTAGTTTTCCAGCACGTTGACCAGCGCCTTGCCGGAATGGCTCGACGGTGCAAAGGCTGCACGCGTGAGCACCGCATCGATCTTGCGCCGCAGATACGGCATGGAGCGGGTGGAATGGTGATAAGCCGTCGACGTGAACAGGCCGACGATGCGGAATTCGCCGGCGAGCCTGCCGTCGGCATCGAAGCGCTTGACCCCGACATAATCCATGTGGGTGCGCCGATGCACGCGCGAACGCACCGATGACTTGCTCACGATCAGGAGCGTAGGCGCGGCCAGCAGGTCTCTCGCTTGCGGCACGACGACGACAGGCTGGTTCCAGACCCGCACCACCGTAGTGTCCCGCGAGCGCAGGAGGCCCAGCCCGGTCTCGAACATGGGCTCCAGCAGTTTGCCCCCATCAGTGAAGCGATAATCGCGCACTCCGAGGAAGGTAAAATTTTCGGCCATGAGCCATTCCAGGAATGCGATCGCCTCGGCGACCTCCTCCCCGCTGAGTGGCGGTGGAGCGAGCTTGAGATCGGCAATCACATGGGCGACGCGCGCCATCATGGCGCGCCAATCCTGCACGCATACGCGCACGTCCGCGAGCACACCCTCGATCGCTGCAGCAATCTCCGTGCGCCGTGACTCCTCCTCGATGCGCTCGGTGTGAATATGGATGAAACTCTCGCGCAGCGCGCCCGGCGCCGACTCTCTTCCCTTGAAGGCCAGCAGCCTGCCGGCGGCATCGCGCTCCACGCTGAAGATGGGATGCACCACAAATCGCACTGCGATGCCCCGGTCGGCGAGCTCGCCCAGCGCCGAATCGAGAAGAAAGGGCATGTCGTCGTTGACAATCTCGAGAATCGAGCTGCTGCGCGGATGCGCCGCCATGGCGGAAGGCGTCTCGAAGCGGATGAGCGCGGCACCGGGTTCACGCCTTGCGAGGAGCGACCACGCGTCAGCCGCCAGCGCAGCGATCTGACGCGCGTCCAGCTGCATGAGGTCTTCGGGAACCGAATCCGCGAACAACGAGGCGACGAACCCTTGCGGGATGTCGGGCTTCTCTCCGCCCAACACCCGCTCCGCTGCCGCGATGAGCGCGTGCTCGGCGCGCAATTCCTCGCGACCGGCAAGCTCGGTTGCGAGGCTATCAGCTTGGCGAGCCGCGTCGCTGGCATCCATTGTCAGCACCACAACACAGTGACCGTGCGGGCAACCTAGCACCACTCCATCGGGAGTGCCCACTGCCGCCCCTATTTTCGTCGGCCACGGCAAAACGATATGCTGCCGGCACCGTTGGGGAGAGAGCCGGAGGACATTGCCGTGGCTACAGCAACGAAATACGCACAGAAGAGGAAACCGGCTGCGGTGAGACAATCAGCGCCGGTCAGAGGGAAAACCGCCGTGCGTCCCGCAGCCCATGAGGATGACCTGAAGGTCACGGCGCTTGCGTTACCTCCAGGAGAGCTTTCGGCTGAAATGGAGGCCTATTTCAAGAAGTGCGACGAGAAGCTCGGCTTTGTGCCGAACGTATTGAAGGCCTTCAGTTTCGATGATGCGAAGCTGCGGGCCTTCGTAAACTACCGGCAGGAGCTGGTACAGAACGCGGCCAATCTTTCCAAGCTCGAGATCGAGATGATCGCTACGGCAGTCTCGGCCCAGAACCGCTGCTTTTATTGTATTACCGCGCACGGCAACTCGGTGCGTCAGCTAGGCGATCCCATCTTGGGAGAGATGATGGTGCAAAATTATCGGGCGGCACGGCTCTCGAAGCGCCAGCGCGCCCTGCTCGATTTCGCGGTGAAGCTCACAAGGACGCCCTGGGAGGTCGAGGAGGAGGACCGCGAGCGGCTACGCCGCGCCGGTTTCAACGATCGCGATATCTGGGACATCGCGTCGGTCGCGGCGTTCTACAACATGACCAACCGGCTTGCATCAGCAACCGACATGCGGCCCAACAGCATCTATCACGGCCAGGCGAGGTGACGGATGCCTCGCGCAGATTTGTACAGAGAACTGCGTTTTCTTCATCATCCAAAACTTCACCTGCGGCGACTTGGCCCGGCAGCGAGAATGCTCATGTGGACAAGACGCAGCGTATTGGAATGTGAATGCATGAATTCCCTCGGAGAGGATAAGCTTGCTTGCAAGGCATATTAGCTGCGTCAGAACAAGTAGGCGGACGGCGATGAGTTGGGCACCGGGCATGGGCGGTCTCGCCCGCGGGAGCCTACTCGCTCTTCTCCTCTCTATCGGCTCGCTTGGGGCCGCGTTTGCTCAAGCACTCGCGCTGGTCGAGAGCGCACCCTCTGCGGCCGTTACTCCGCCTGCAGTGGTGGCAGCCCATGGGATGGTCGTGGCCCAGGAGGCACGCGCCGCCCGCATCGGGGCAGAGATTCTGGAACGGGGTGGCAATGCCGTCGATGCCGCGGTGGCAACCGGTTTCGCGCTCGCGGTGACCTACCCCCGCGCCGGGAATATTGGCGGCGGCGGCTACATGGTCATTCACCTCAGCCAGGGCCGCGACACCACGATCGACTACCGCGAGACCGCGCCCGCCGGCATCACGCGCGGGACATTTCTGGACGACAAGGGCGAAGCGGATGCGGCCAAGTCGCGCGACTCTGCGCTCGCCATCGGCGTGCCCGGCACGGTCGCAGGGCTGGCAATGGCGCATGCGAGCTACGGCTCGGGGCGGTTCACGCTTGGCGAATTGCTCGCCCCGGCCATTGCGCTCGCGCGGGCAGGTTTTCCGATCGCGGACGACCTTGCCGATTCGCTGCCGCTCTTTGCGCCGCGGCTCGCGCGCTGGCCGTCGACCGCACGGATATTTTTTCATGATGACGGTGGCGTGCTTGGCGCGGGCGACATGCTGGTACAGAGCGATCTGGCGGACACGTTGGCAAAAATCGCGCGGGGCGGACCGGCTGCGTTCTACGAGGGAGCAGTGGCGGAGAGAATCGCGGAGGCCGTGCGTCAGGCCGGCGGCGTAATGACGGCAGAGGATCTCAGGGCGTATCGCCCGATCGAGCGCGCGCCCTTGCACGGCAGCTATCGCGGCTACGACGTGATTGCGATGCCGCCGTCCTCATCAGGCGGTGTCGTCCTGCTCGAGATGCTCAACATTCTCGAAGGCTATCCGCATCTCGCAGCCGATGAAGCCTTGCGCTTGCACCTCGCCATCGAGGCGATGAAACTCGCCTATGCCGATCGCGCCGCCTTTCTCGGCGATCCCGCGATGGCCAAGGCGCCGCTCACGCAATTGCTGTCGAAAAGCTACGCGGCGCGACTGCGGCAGCACATCGACCCGGAGCACGCGCGACCGGCCGCGAGCATCCGCGCCATTACCGAAAGCGCGCGTGAGGGCAGCAATACCACGCATTTCTCCGTGATCGACCGCTTCGGCAACGCCGTGGCCAACACCACCACGCTCAATTTCAGCTACGGGGTCGGCCTGGTTGCCGATGGTACCGGGATCTTGCTCAACAACGAGCTCGACGATTTCGCGGCCAAACCTGACAGCCCAAACGCGTACGGCTTGACCGGGGGCGAGGCGAACGCGCCCGGACCGGCCAAGCGTCCGCTCTCATCAATGTCGCCGACCATCCTGCTCAAACAGGGCCAGCCGTTCCTCGTGACCGGCTCACCGGGGGGCAGCCGCATCATCACGACGGTGCTGCAGGTCATCTGCAACGTGGTCGACCGCGCACTGCCGATAGCGGATGCGGTGGCCGCGCCGCGGCTGCACAACCAATGGCTGCCCGACGAGGTGATGGTCGAGCGCGGATTCTCCCCCGACGTGATCCAGGCGCTCGAAGCCAGAGGTCATCATGTGGTACCGGCCCCGCCGGGGACCTCGGCCAATTCCATCCTGCTGACGTCGCAAGGCTTCGCGGGAGCCGCCGACCCCCGTACCCATGGGGCGCTGGCCGTAGGATATTAGGGGCGGCGCCAAGCTGACGGAGATGGGACATGCCGGCGGTGGATGAGGACGATCGCCCGAAGAAGAAGATCGCCCATGAGATCGGACAGGATCTGACGCTCTTGTCAGCAAAGGAGCTGCAGGAACGTATCGCGCTCTTGAAGAAGGAGATCGGCCGGCTCGAGGCGGACATCGACAAGAAGCAGGCTTCGCGCAACGTGGCAGACCAGTTTTTCAAGAAATAGCCGCGGCGCGCGGCGGACGAAATGGCAAATCCCGGGGGCCGCGTTAACCATAGCTTGATGCCGCGGCCGTCTAACGGCAACTGCCCGGCTTTTCACGAAAATTAATTAAAATCTTAAGGCGTCGTTAAGCTTTCTCGACCATTACTGGGCGCGTCCATCTTCTGGACTTGAGTGGCTCCTGTCCACTCTGTTTGACGCCTCCCTGTTAAAACTTTGAGCCGCCGGCGACGGCGGCTCTTTTTTTGCATGATTGCGATTGAGCCGGGCATCCCTCAATGCCCGTGGACCTACGCCCTCCAGCTGCGCGCGCCGCCGGCAACTATGTCCAGAAGCTGTGGCTCAGAAGTGCTGGACAGATTGTCACAGTGGGTTAATGTGTCCAATTCGACCCAGCGGGCCGCAACAGCAAGAATCTGGGAGTAGCGTGAGGGCGTGCCGATGGCCGAGAAATCGTTGAACGGAGCAGTGTCTTTTGGCGAGAGGCTGGCAAGCTCGCAGGTATTTGCAGATGTCTTCCGCGAAGGCATGGCGCTGGTGGAAGAAACCGCGGCCTACCTCGACGGACCCGGACGTCAGGACTCGAAGAAGCTCATACGCGGGGCAGCACTGGCCTACGCCACGGAAAGCATGCGTCTGACCACCCGCCTCATGCAGCTTGCGTCCTGGCTTCTACTGCACCGGGCCGTCAAGGAAGGGGAGATGTCGCTCGCACAGGCCCACAAGGAGAAAGCCAAGGTCAAACTCGCGTCTGCCGAGCGCAGCGATGAACAGACTCTCAAGCTCGTGCCGGAACGTCTTCAAGTGTTGATCGCGCGTTCAAAAGCTCTCCAGGCCTCGATCTGCCGACTCGACGCCACGATCCATGCTGCTCCTGCGCGAATCGATCGCGCCAATCCGGTCGAGCGCCAATTGGGGCTGTTGAGGGCCGCCTTCGAGCAGCACTGATCCGGCTATTCTGTCGTGATGGCCGGGCGCATTGTGCCGGCCGATAAATTCTTCGGTTGTCTCGTGCGGACGTCAAAGACATGCACGCCCGCGATATGCAGCGTAATTTACTTCTTCAATCCGAGGCCGGCGAATTTCTTTTGGAAGCGCGAGAGCCGCCCGCCACGATCTACGAGTTGCTGCTGCCCGCCGGTCCAGGCTGGATGCGATTTCGGATCGATGTCAAGATGCAGCGTGTCGCCCGGCTTACCCCAGGTGGTACGGGTAGTGAACTCGGTTCCATCGGTCATGACGACCTTGATGGTGTGATAATTGGGATGGATGCCTGGTTTCATCGCCTTGCTCCATGCGCCGTGCGCAGGTAAATGCGCAAAGGTCGCGGCTCTATAACGAACGACAGCACACAAAACAAGCCGCCCCCCGCGTGATCTGAAACCGCCGTCCGGCAGGGTGCGACGGAATGACGAAGAGGTGATTGCACGAGAACCGCGCCTGGCGATTGCGCCTGGCCGGACGCGGCGGCAATGTCGCGCGTTGCAGCACCCTTGATCAGCCCCTATAGGGCGACTGAAATGAATATCGCCGAGCGGAAAGCCGCTTACCCGAGTGAAGACGCCGCCCAAGTGCGCCCAGCGCAAAAGTCGGCCACGCCGGGGCTGACCGCGGCAGGCCGGCTGCGACCGTTGCGATTGTTGCTGCCGTATCTGCGCCGCTACCCCTGGCAGGTGAGCGCCGCCTTGTTGGCCCTCCTGACCGCGGCCATCACGACATTGATCCTGCCGATTGCGATCCGGCGCATGATCGACTTCGGGTTCTCGCGGCAAAGCGCAAATCTGATCGACAGCTATTTCGCCGTGCTGATCGCGGTCGCGGCTATGCTCGCGGCTGCGAGCGCGGCGCGCTTCTTTTTCGTCACCAAGCTCGGAGAGCGCATCGTCGCGGATCTGCGCGAGGAGGTATTCAGTCATCTCGTCTCGCTCTCGCCTGCGTATTTCGATGCGGCGAGGAGCGGGGAATTGATCTCCCGCCTCACTGCGGACACAACGCAAATCAAGGCAGCGGTCGGCAGCGCGGTTTCGGTTGCGCTGCGCAACCTGCTCCTGTTCGGGGGCGCAGCTACCATGATGGTGGTGACGAGCCCCCGGCTGTCGCTGTTCGTGCTCGCTGCCATTCCGGTCATCGTGCTGCCGCTCTACGGGTTCGGTCGCGCGGTGCGGCGACGCTCGCGCGCAGCCCAGGACACGCTGGCCGACGCTTCCGCCTATGCCTCGGAATTGATCGGGGCGACGCGCGTCCTGCAGGCCTTCACCAACGAGAGTCTCGCGCGCGGTCGGTTCGCGGCTGCGGTCGAGCGGGCGTTCGCGGCCGCGCGCGCGTCTATTCGCGCCCGCGCGATCCTCACGGCGATTGCCCTATTCCTCGTTTCCGCCAGCGTGGTCGTGGTGCTGTGGGTGGGCGCTCAGGACGTGATTGCGGGCCGTCTCACCGCGGGACGATTATCGCAGTTCGTGCTCTACGCGGTCCTGGCGGCTTCGGGGCTCGGGCAGCTCTCGGAAGTGTGGGGCGAGATCTCGCAGGCCTCCGGAGCGGCGGAGCGACTGTTCGAGATCCTCGCGGTGCGACCGGTCATCGTGGCACCCTCGCGGCCGACGATGCTGCCGCAGCCGGTGCGGGGCAAAGTGTCGTTCTCGGATGTGCATTTCGCCTATCCGGGCCGGCCGGAAGCTCCGGTCCTGGACCAGCTCTCCTTCACTGTCGCCGCCGGGGAGAAGGTCGCCATTGTCGGACCTTCCGGGGCGGGCAAGAGCACGGTCTTCCATCTGATCCTGCGCTTCTACGATCCGCTCTGCGGCGCAATCACCTTCGATGGCGTGAGCCTGCGCAGCCTCGATCCGGTTGACTTGCGCCGTCAGATCGCATTGGTGCCGCAAGAGCCCGTGGTGTTTGCCGGCTCGGCGCGAGACAACATTCGCTTCGGGCGGCCGGAGGCGAGCGATGCCGAGATCGAGCGCGCAGCCGATCTTGCGCTTGCGCGGGAGTTCATCGACCGGCTGCCGCAAGGATTGGACACCCCGATCGGCGAGCGCGGCGTAACCATCTCGGGGGGCCAGCGACAGCGGCTGGCGATTGCCCGCGCCATCCTGCGCAACGCGCCGTTGCTCCTGCTCGATGAGGCCACCTCCTCGCTCGACGCCGAAAGCGAAATGCTGGTGAAGACCGCGCTCGAGCATCTGATGCAGCACCGCACCACGCTGGTCATCGCGCACAGGCTTGCGACCGTGCTTTCCTGCGATCGCATACTGGTGATGGAGGCCGGCCGCATCGTCGAGGAGGGAACGCACCAGCAGCTGGTCGGACGGGGCGGCCTTTATGCCCGCCTCGCCAAATTGCAGTTTCAGACCTGATCGCCTGCGGTAAGATGCTTCCCGAAATATCGCGGCATCCGTTCGATGCAGGAGACTGTAGGACTGCCATGCTCAAAACCGCCTCGTTCACGCTTAAACCGTTGTCCGAGGCGCTCGGTGCCGAGATCGTCGGCTTCGATCTGCGCCAGGACCTGTCGCCGCAAACCGTCGAGGACATCGTCGCGGCGTGGCACGAGCACCTTGTGCTGCTCTTCCGCAACCAGTCGCTCTCGGAGGAGACTCAGATTCGATTCGCGCGGCACTTCGGCTCCTTGCAGCAGCGCACGCGACCGCCGCAAGCGCGCAACGAGGCATCCCTGCTGCAATATCCGGAGCTCACGATGCTGGTTTCGAACATCCGGGAGAACGGCAAGCTGATCGGCTCACTCCCGGACGGCGAGATGCACTTTCATTCCGACCAGTGTTATCTGGAAAAGCCCGCCAAAGGCACGTTCCTCTACGCCATCGAAATTCCGTCCCGAGGCGGCGATACGCTGTTCCTCAATATTCAGCGAGCCTACGAGCTGCTGCCGGCGCCGTTGAAGGCGCGGGCGGACGGGCGCAAGGCACTCAACGCCTATCTCTATGATTCGACCACGCGGGAGGGTAACGCCGCCAGGATCGACCTCTCCGTTCATCCGCATTTCGTCCAGCCTGTCGTTCGCACCCATCCCGAGACCGGACGCAAGGCGCTTTACGTCAACCGGCTGATGACCCGCAGCGTCGACGCCATGGACGCGGACGAGAGCAGCGCGCTTCTCGATGAGCTCTTTGCCCATATCGAGCAGGAGCAGTTCATCTACGCCCATCGTTGGCGGATCGGCGACCTCATTCTGTGGGACAACCGCTGCACCCTGCACGCCCGCACCGATTTCAGCGCCAAGGAGCGACGGCTGCTGCGCCGTGTCGTGGTTGCCGGAGATCGCGCTTTCTGAGCTGCGTGCCCCGCTCGTGAGCAACAACACGCCCACCATGGACCGCAAACCTGCAACCGCCGCGCGGCCGCTCCTTCTGGCGCTTCTGGTGCTTGCGCTCCTCGCTGGCCTGCCGCTCGCGGTGTGGCTCGACCTGAGCAACTTGTCGGAAACCGCGCTGCATCGCCAGGCGAGCGATCTGAACTCGATAATCAGCAGCATGCGCGATTACTACGGCAACAATGTCGTGGCGCGGGCGCTGCATGCATCGGGACCGATCCAGGCATTGCCCAACTACAGGGAGGTGCCCGGCGCGATCCCGATTCCCGCTGAAATGTCGATCGAGCTTGGTCAGGTCATCAGTGAGCAGCAGCGCAATATCTTCTATCGCTTCATCTCCGATTTTCCGTTCCGCAATCGCGCCCCCCACTTCTTCGACGAGTTCGAGAAACATGCGCTCGCCGCCCTGCGTGTCAATCCAAATCAGGAGCTGAGCGCTGCTACCCGGACGGTGCTGACGGACCGCGTCCGTCTGATTACGCCGGTGATCATGGAAGAAAGCTGTGTCGCCTGCCATAATGCCCACCCCGACAGCCCGAAACACGACTGGAAAGTGGGCGACGTGCGCGGCATCCAGGAAGTGGTGGTGGGCCAGCCGCTCGCGGCCAACCTGTTCTCGTTCAAATATCTGCTGGCGTATTTTGCCGTCATGGCGACGGCTGGCCTCGGCTTCCTGCTCTTCCAGCAGCGCCAAACCGCGACCATCGAGCGCATGAACTGGCAGCTGAAGGAGGCAAGCCAGCACAAGTCGCAGTTCCTCGCCAACATGAGCCATGAGCTGCGGACCCCGCTCAACGCCATCTTGGGTTACACTGAACTGATGGCGGACGGTGCTTACGGCGAGCCATCCGAGAAGATGCTCGGCGTTCTCAAGCGCCTTGAGGCCAACGGCAGGCATCTGCTTGGCTTGATCAACGACGTGCTTGATCTATCCAAGATCGAGGCGGGCCAACTGGTCCTCGAACTCACTGATTACTCCATTCACGATATAGCTCAGACTGTGCGCAGCACGCTTGAGCCGCTCGCGGCCGACAAGAAGCTCGCGTTTAAGGTGGAGATGTCCTCCAAACTGCCGCCTGGCCGCGGCGACAGTCGCCGGTTAACCCAGGTTCTGATTAATCTCGTCGGCAACGCGATTAAGTTCACGGATGCCGGCGAGGTCATCGTTAAGGCTGATGCAAACAATGGATCATTCAATCTGTCTGTTCGCGATACTGGACCCGGCATATCGGCAGCCGATAGGGCCAAGCTGTTTCAGGAGTTCCGACAGGCCGACAATGCAATCACCCGCAAGAAGGGCGGTACCGGCCTGGGCCTAGCCATCTGCAAACGCATTATTGAGATGCACGGCGGCAAGATCTGGGTGGAGTCGAATGTTGGTCAAGGTTCAACGTTCGCTTTCACGTTGCCGATTCGCGTTGAGCAGCAGGTGAAAAACGTATGAGCAAGCGCATTCTGGTCGTCGAGGATCAATCGGATAATCGTCAGATCATCCGGGATATGCTTGCCGCTACCGACTACGAAATCACGGAAGTGGAGAATGGTGAGGAGGCGCTTGCCGCCATCGCACAACAACGGCCCGATCTCATCTTGATGGATATCCAACTGCCCGTCATGGACGGTTACGAGGCGACGCGTCGGATTAAAGCTGATCCTGCTTTGCGATCGATTCCGATCATCGCCGTCACCTCCTATGCACTTAGCGGGGAGGAA